>JBBSCK010000040.1:0-20648 GCA_038250335.1 Caulobacterales bacterium | reverse complement strand
TCGAGATCGGCGGCACCGTCGGCGACATCGAGGGGCTGCCGTTCTTCGAGGCGATCCGCCAGATCAAGAACGATCTGCCGCGCGACCACGCCATCTACATTCACTTGACGCTGCTGCCATTCATCCCCAGCGCCGGCGAACTGAAGACCAAGCCGACCCAGCATTCCGTCAAGGAACTGCGCTCGATCGGCATCCAGCCCGACATCCTGCTGTGCCGCTGCGAGTTCCCGATCCCGCCTGAGGAAAAGCGCAAGATCGGCCTGTTCTGCAATGTGCGCGAGACCGGTGTGATCCAGGCGATGGATTCGGCCGACATCTACGCCGTGCCTCTGGACTATCACCGCGAGGGGCTGGACGCCGAGGTCCTGGAGCATTTCGGCATCACCGACGCGCCCGAGCCGGACCTTGGGCTGTGGGAAGAGATCGCGCGCCGCCGCCTGCACCCCGACGGGGAGGTGACCGTGGCCGTGGTCGGAAAATACACGGTCCTGAAGGATGCCTACAAATCCCTGATCGAGGCGCTGCACCACGGCGGGGTGGCCAACAACGTCAAGGTCAACATCGATTGGGTCGAGGCCGACACCTTCGAGGGCGACCGCGAACTGTGTGAACAGCGTCTGCAGTCAGCCCATGCGGTTCTGGTGCCGGGCGGATTCGGCGAGCGCGGTGCGGAGGGCAAGATCGAGGCGGCCCGTTTCGCTCGGGAGCGGAACATCCCCTATTTCGGCATCTGTTTCGGCATGCAGATGGCGGTGATCGAGGCGGCCCGGAACGAGGCCGGGCTGAAGAAGGCGTCCTCGACCGAGTTCGGGCCGACCGATGAGCCGGTGGTCGGACTGATGACCGAGTGGACGCAAGGCAATCAGCGCGTGTTGCGAACCCAGGGCGGTGACCTGGGCGGGACCATGCGGCTGGGGGCCTACGATTCCACTCTCGCGCCGGGGTCGCGGATCGCGGAGATTTACGGAACCACCGCCATCAGCGAGCGGCACCGCCACCGCTATGAGGTCAATATCAACTACCGTGACCGGATCGAGGCCACGGGCCTGAGGTTCGCTGGCCTGTCGCCGGACGGTGTCCTGCCCGAGACGGTTGAGCGCACCGACCACCCGTGGTTCATCGGTGTCCAGTATCACCCCGAACTCAAGAGCCGGCCGTTCAAGCCTCACCCGCTGTTCGCCAGCTTTATCGAGGCCGCCCTGGTGCAGAGCCGGCTGGTCTAGCGACCGATCAGGTCGAGGGGGGGGCGTTCGGGCAAACTGGGTTCAATCCGGATAGAAGGGAGCGCCGGGTGTCTGAGATCGTCGATGACAGTCGGCCCCCCGAGATCGGCCACGTTGCCCTGTTCGCGCGGTTTCTGACCTTCGGCTGCCTCGCCTTCGGCGGGCCGGTGGCGCAGATCGCCATGATCCGGCGCGAACTGGTGGAGCGTGAGCGATGGATGTCGCCCGGGCATTTCAACCGCTTGCTGGCCGTGATGCAGGTGCTGCCCGGGCCTGAGGCCCATGAACTGTGCGTGCATCTGGGGATCCGGGCCAGGGGGCGGATCGGCGGGTTGCTGGCGGGGCTCGGATTCATGCTGCCCGGCTTTGCGCTGATGATGGCGATCGCCTGGGCTTATGTGACTTTCGGGCTGGCTGCGGGCGTCCTGGGCGCAGCGTTCATGGGCATCCAGATCGCCGTGATCGCGGTGATCCTGCGGGCGGCCCACCGCATCGGGCAGCATATCCTGGAGGATCGCATGCTATGGGGCCTGGCGATCGCGGCGACGGCGGCCACGATGGCCGGCGTCGGATTCTGGATCGTGCTGGCAGGTGCGGGGACGGTCTATGCCCTGGCCAGGGCCGGAAGGCGCTGGCAGGCCGCCGGGGCGGCGGCTCTGACAGTGGCGGTCGGCATGGTTGATCTGGCCCTTGCGATGGATCGTGGCGTGGGCTGGCCGACGCAGGTCGCGGTTGCAGCTAAAACCATCGGCGGGGCTGCCGGCACCGGCGCGCTGTTTGTAACGGGCCTCAAGGCGGGGTTGTTGACGTTCGGTGGGGCCTATACCGCCATCCCTTTCGTTCGAGCCGATGCGGTCGGCAGGGGTCAGGTCAGCGAGGGACAGTTTCTGGACGGCGTGGCTCTGGCGGGGGTCTTGCCCGCACCGCTGGTGATCTTCTGCACCTTCGTGGGCTATGTTGCGGGCGGCCCGCTGGGCGCGCTGGCGATCACGGCCGGCGTGTTCCTGCCGGCTTTTGCCTTCTCAATGATCTTCTATGAGCATCTTGAGCGGGTGATGGATGTGCTGTGGCTGCAGACCCTGCTGGCCGGCGTGGCGGCCGGCGTGGTGGGGATCATCGCGGCGACAACGATGCAGCTCGGCGCGGCGATGGCAGAGCGGGCACCGTCGCTCTGGCCGGCCCTGCTGATCTTCGGGGGGGCGCTGGCCATCGTCTACAGGTGGAACAGCCGTCTGACCGCACCGGTCATTTTGACGCTGGCCGGCGTGGCGGGGTGGTTGGCGTTCGGCTGATCGCGCGCCGGGGTCATCAGCCCTGCAGCGGGGCGTTTGTGAGCGAGACGCGACCCCCGCGCCCCGTGGCCTGCAGCAGCAGACGGGTCTGCCCCTCCAGACGCACCGCAGACAGCACATTGGTCGCGTAGGCCCCACTGTCGATGCCGATGCGGCGGGCGTCGGACACGACGGTCTCCGTCGGCGTGTGGCCGTGGACCACTACCTGCTCGAACGGCGCGGGATGGTCGAGGAAGGGCTGTCGGATCCACATCAGGTCCTCGCCGACCTGGGCCGCCAAGGGTACCCCCGGCCGTACGCCGGCGTGGCAGAAGAAATAGTCTCCGATGCTCACCGACAGCGTCTGGCGTTCCAGCAGGCGACGGTGCGACTCGGGAAGGGCCGCGCCGAGCGCGCGCGAGGTCTCGGCCCAGCCTGCCGCGTCACCGCGCATCGCCGGTGGATTGACCCCGTAGGAGACCAGGGTGTCGCGACCGCCATAGTCGCACCAGCTCGGTCCGACCGCCGGCTCGGTGAGGAAGGCTTCCATCCGGTCTTCGTGGTTGCCGCGGATGAAATGCACCTCGAGCGCCGGGTCGGCCTCAAGGTTGCACAATTGGTTGAGCACACCCCGGGAATCGAGACCGCGGTCGATGTGGTCGCCGAGAAACACGACGACCTTGCGTGTCGCCTCGGCCGCCGACAGATCGCCCCGGATCGCCTGCAGCAGCCTGTCCGCCAGGTCGGAGCGGCCGTGGATGTCGCCGACAGCCCAGATCACGCAGTCGGGCGGCGTGGACGAAGCCGGCTTGCTGGAGCGATTGGGGAACAGACGGGACAGCATGGTTCTCACATGCCCTCTCGCCCCCCGCCATTCAAGCCGGGCCGGGCGGCCAGGGCCGGTGCGGGAGGGCAGGGCAGGACACTCACGGCGGGCTGCGGGCGACGGGCGATCCGGCCTGAGGGTTCCGCACTCGCGGTCACGGACACGGTCTCACCGGCCGCCTTCGCGCCGACATCGGCCGGTGCCGGGCTGCGGCGGTCCAGCGCACGCAGCGTGGCAAAATCCTGATCGATCGCGGCGTTCCGGGGTCCGCCCATCACTATGGTGTCAGCCTACAGCATGCCCGAGCACCCGGAATCGGCTCTGGGTGCCGGAGCGGTCGCCCATATCACCAAGCCGATCGAACGGGTGGTCGCCGTCAGTCTGATGGGCATGGCCGAATTCCGTTTGGCGCCAGGCTGGTCGCGAGAGGCGCATTTCAAGTCCGCAGCACCGAGCATGCGGGCCGCGGCGGGGAGAGGCCGCCCCCATCCCGACCGGCAGGGTTTGGACGTCATCGGCCGCGGCATCCACGAACCTGCGGCCCAGCCTGATCCGGCGATCAGACGCGGATGTCGAATGTGTGCCCGCTGGTCCGTCGGATCAGAGTGTCGCCGTTGAGAGCGCCGGGGGGATCGACCGGTCGGTCCGTGGGCGAGCTCTGATGGGCTGCGACGCGGCCCGTCATTTGAGAAAGCTGAATGGCCCATGCGTGAGCGACGGGGCTTGGTGATGCACCGACTCTCATCGTGGCTCTCCATCGCCCGGGATCATGTCGAAAGACGCCGGATCGACACCCAGGAGTTTGCAAAGCCGCAGGATCACGGCGCGCTCCTCGGGATCAAAGCCGCCGTCGGCTTCGGCGACGGAGCAGGCCGTTTCGATCAACAGGCGAGAGGGGCCGGACTGGCCTCGAAGCCGCGCGACAGCGATCTCCGCCGTTGCCTCCCCATCGTCGAGATCACGCTCGAAGCGCTGGTTCAGTGCTTCAAACAGGACCAGCACGTCGTCGGTGCCGAAGAAGGCGATCGTCGGTGAGTTACGCATGCGATCCAGCATGCGGGTGCGCTCGTCGGATGTGACCCAGCCGTCGGCCTGGGAAACCATGGCACAGGCGGCGACGACCGCGTCCATCTGGACGATGTTGCCGGGAGTCCAGACGTCGTTCTGGTCGATCGCAGGACGTTTTCGTAGCAATCTGTTCGGCTGGGGCATGGGACCTCGTATCGGATCGCCGGGATGCGACGATCGGCTGTTGGGGTTGAAGCGATGGGGGTCAGCGGCGGGGGAAAGCCACTGCCCTTCTGGTCGCTAGCGCGACGCGGACGGCATCGGGGGATCGCCGAAGAAGGCCAACCGGTCCTTGACGGCCAGCTTCTTCTTCTTGATGCCCGCAATGGTCCGGTCGTCCGGGCGCGGGCGCGCCCGCTCATCCCTCAGCGCCGTCTCGAGCAAGGTGTGAAATCCCTGCAGTCGGCGCACCAACACGATAGACATGGAGCCTCTCCTTCTCTGATGGGGAGCGCTCGACGCCGAAGCCGCCGGTTCGATGGGGGAAAACAGCCGGACCCCGTCATCGAGCGCACCCGAGGCGGTCCGACATCACGATCGATAGCGATCGTCAGAGGGGCCCGGGCCGCATTTCGGACCCTGCATCAGAACTGACACAGATGCCAATGAGAAATCGCAATATCAGTTATGGAAGTCTATTATGGCCGCGCTCTGAAGCGAAATCATAGACCGGGTCGGCTCCGCGACAGCAGTCGGGCCGAGGCTTTTAAAACAGGCCGACAGTGTAAGCGGTGTAGCCGACATAGGCGGCGACGAGGACGAAGCCTTCCTTACGGCTCAACCGCCCGCCCGACAGGGCGAACAGCATCACGATCACGGACACGGCGACGAGGAACCAGAGGTCGAATGCCATGATACTGGCGGGGACATCCGTGGGTGCGACCGCGCCCGTCACGCCGCCGATGAACAGGATGTTGTAGATATTGGAGCCCAGCACATTGCCCAGGGCAATGTCCCCCTGCTTGCGAAAAGCTGCGACGGCGGAGGTGACCAGTTCGGGGAAGGACGTTCCGACCGCCACGATGGTCAGACCGATAATAGCGTCGCTCACCCCAAGGACCTTGGCCATGGCGATGGCTGCATTGACCAGAAGCGTGCCGCCACCGACGATCAGGACAAGACCGGCGAGGAACAGCAGAATGGCCGTCGAAAGCTTGCCGCCCGGTTTTTCCTGCGGGACCAGGGCCGGGTCGACATTCTCCATGGCCGCCGCGCGGTCATAGGCGGCACTGTGGGGGGCACCCACCCGTTCCTGACGAAAGGCGTAGTAGATATACCCCACCATCGCGAGCAGAAAAACGATGCCGGCCTCGCGGGACAGGCCAACCGTCGCACCTGCTCCAATCAGGGCCAGAGCAGCCATGGTTCCAACGCCGCCGTCGCGCCACAGGGCGCGGGACTGGACCACGATGGGTGAAATCAACGCCGCTATTCCGAGGATAAGCAGGGTATTGGCGATGTTCGATCCGACGATATTGCCGATGGCAATGCCTGGAGATCCAGCGAGGCTGGCCTGCACGCTGGCGGCCAGTTCCGGCATCGACGTACCCATGCCCACCACTGTCAGGCCGATCAGCATCGGCGACAGACGCAGTCTTTCAGCAATCCGTACGGCCCCGCGCACCAGCAGGTCGCCGCCGGCAATCAGCAGGACAAGGCCCAGCAACAGGAACAGTGAATCAGTCAGCATGGCGCAAGAGAAACCTTCAGGGTAAAAACAGGGTGCCGGTACTATGCCCCTTTTAATCAGCGTCCCGCTGGTTGGAGAGCCCACTTCGTCCATTCCGCCCGCCTTGTCGAGCGGAGGGGGCGCGGCTGAGGGTGCCTGGCAGGACGATGTATCCGATGTCGGATACCGCCGCCCCGGTCAGGACGGCGGCGTAGACGCGGCCGAGCGCATCGGGGCCGTAGTGGCGTTCGACCGTCAGCCACCGGCTGTCCTCGACGAAGTTTGCCATCGCTTCGTCGATCCGCTGACCCAGCACAGCCGCCCCCCAGTCCTGGTGCCGCGCCGTAAGTCGGTCGGGCGCAAAGAAGAAGGTCGGTGCCGATCCTGGCAGCATACCACCGGCGTCGACCGCCGGGGCCTGATGATGGGTGCTGCCGACGACGGCGCTGTGGACCAACCGGTCACTGAACCGCCGGTGCACTGCCCCGCGCACCGCAGCATCGCCCGCCATGTCGACAAAGGCGACGGGACCGTCGATCTGCAGCCCCGCGATAGAGCCGTATTCGACCACCTGGTCATAGAGACCCAGTCCCTGCACGAAACCGACATTGCGCGCGGATGTCAGCGCCACGCCCGCCGCGCATCGCCGCGCCAGCAACCAGGCCAGGCCCAGGGCAGTGCGGCTGGAGCCGCTGGACAGGATGACCGTCGCGTCGGGGGCGATCTCGCCCAGATAGTCGTCGAGCAGAAAGGACGTCGTGAACAACGGCCGCAGCAGCGCCAGTTCATCGTCGCGCGAGGTTTCGGGTGCGGTTTCATACCGGTTGTAGGCTCCGGGAAGCGCGGCACGGTGTTCGGACTGGTCGCGATATCCGGTGCCCGACGGCCGCAGGCGCGCGACCATGTGGGTCGACATCGGAAGATAGCCGTAGAGCCGCGTGCCGACCTCCACGCCTTGAGCGCGCGACGCGGCGACCCGCGCAAATCCCCAGACCGGAATCCGGCCCCAACCGTCCGGCGCGGGGAAGAACCGCCAATAGCCCATCCGGTCGCCGAACACGCCGTAAGTGATGTTGTTGGCGGTAAACGAGAACCGCTCGACCTCCAGCAGAACCTCGCCGTCCGCCAGATCCATTGCCGTTATTTCTGCGGCCGGACGCACCTCGGTTCGCGACAGGTCGCCAAGGCCCACGAGAAAGTCCCAGGCTCGCATCAAGTGTCTCCCCGTCATCGCGCCTTGTTGCATCGGCTTCTTTAGCTGTCCATCGGCGGGCTGCGTTCGGAGAGACGGGCAAATCCGCCGGGGTTCGTCTGAGGATGAGATGGCCTGCTCAGGCGCATTGCGGTCAACCGGCGACAAGCCCCTTTCGTCCCGGCTAAGGTCAAGTCCATGACTGATGCCCCCGCCGATCCGGCCCCTGTTGACGTTGCTCTCGCCGATACTTCCCCTCCGGCGGGTTCGCGCTGGCGGCTGATCGGGCCCGGCATCGTCGCGGCGGCGACGGGCGTGGGTGCGGGGGATCTGGTGGCGACCCTGATCGCCGGCTCGATGTTCGGCTACGCCCTGCTGTGGGCGGCGTTGGCCGGGACCCTGCTGAAGATTTCCCTGGCCGAGGCGGTGGGACGCTGGGCCTTGGCGTCAGGGCGGACCATCTTCGACGGCTGGTCCAGCCTTGGGCCGGGCTGGTTCGGGGGTCGGCTGAACTGGGCCAGCGCCTATTTCGGCGTCTATGTGGTGCTCTGGGGCTTTGTCTACGGGGCCACGGCCATGACCGCCTCGGCCCTGCCGCTGGCGGCGCTGCTGGACGGCACGGGGATGGCCCTCGATCTCAAGTCCTGGGCCATGATCTGCGGCGTGGTCGGTCTCGTGCTGGTGTGGTTCAACCGCTATCCGGTGTTCGAGAAGTTGATGACCGGACTGGTGGCGGTGATGTTTGTCACCGTGATCGGGCTGGCCGTGATCGTGGCCCCCGACCTGCCGGCCCTGGCGCGCGGCCTGGTCCCGACCCTGCCGGAGGGCTCGGCCTTTTACACCCTCGGCCTGATCGGCGGGGTCGGAGGCACCATCACCCTGGCCGCCTATGGCTACTGGATCGGCGAGAAGGGCTGGCGCGGCCCGGCCTGGATTCGGGTGATGCAACTGGACAACCGTGTCGGCTACGCGGTGACCGGGATCTTCGTGGTCGCCATGCTGATCGTCGGGGCCGAACTGCTGCATGCGTCGGGCCTGGCACTCGCCCGAGGCGACCGCGGTCTGCTCGACCTCGACGACGTGCTGCGCGAGCGTTTCGGCGACGTCGTCGGGGTGATGTTCCTCGTCGGTTTCTTCGCCGCAAGCTTCTCGTCCCTGATCGGGGTCTGGCACGGGGTCAGCCTGATGTTCGCCGATTTCTGGGCCCATATGCGCGGTCGCGCCGACGATCGGGCGGCCAGGGACGAGCGCAGCCCCGCCTTTCGAAGCTACGTTCTGTGGCTGACCTTCCCGCCCATGGCCCTGCTGTTCATGGACCGCCCGTTCGGTCTGATCGTCGCCTACGGGGCGCTGGGGGCCCTGTTCATGCCCTTCCTCGCCGTGACCCTGCTGTGGCTGCTCAACTCTTCACGCACCCCGGCCGAGTGGCGCAGCGGCTGGCTTTCCAACGCCATGCTGTCGGCGGGCGGGCTGCTGTTCTGCGTCCTCGCCGGCCGCGAGATACTTGGCCTGTTCAGCTAGGGCGGGGCTGGATTGAAACGGTTGTCGACGTGGGCGGGACGGCAGGCGTGAGTCCCTGACGCGATTGTTCATCCGGTGCCCCGCAAAGCGGTCGCTGCGGGCTCTTGCTCTTCGAGTGTTACGATGTAACGTGAAATCTTCCACCCCCCCAACCCACCGTCTGCGTCTGTCGCAAGCCCCCTCGCACCCGGAGATGCCCATGTTCGCCGCCCGATCGCTCGCCCTCGCTGCCCCTGTCGTCCTTGTCCTCACCCTGGGCGCGCCAGATTCGGCCCAGGCCCAGGCCCAGGCACATGCAGCCGTGGGAGCCTACGCAGGCGCGACGGCGGCCCTTGCGGTGCGGCGTGACCTGAACTTCGCAACGGCGGCCCCGGCTCCGGGAGGGTCCCTCGTCCTGCCGCTCTCGGCGGCCCCGGATCTGGATGCGGCGGGATCGCTGGACGCCGGCACGCGGGAGGCGATCGGCCGCGCCCTGGCCTCGGCCGACTTCACCTACGCCGGCGGCCAGACCCTGTCCTTGCGAGGGATTGGAGCCTGGGACCGCATCCTGGTTCTTGGTCTCGGCGAGGCCCGGACCGTCGCCGCCCTGCAGAGGGCGGGCGCCGTAGCCGGCCGCGCCCTGATCGGCGAGGGGGGGAGCGTTACCGTTCTGGCGGGAGCCTTGCCGGCTGAAAACGTGGCTGAACTCGCGGTGGGTCTGGGGCTTGGCGAGTACCGCTCCGATCTCTACCGCACGGCCGGCCAGGACCGGTCTGCATTGCAGCCGACGACCATCGTCTCGGAAGCCGCCACCGCTGCCGGGCGGCTGTTCAACGGTCGGGGCCGGAGCCTCGTCGAGGCCATGGCCTGGACCCGTGACGTGTCCAACGAGCCCGCCAATGTCATCTACCCCGAGAGCTTCGTGGAGCGGGCGCGCGCAGCCTTTGCGGGCATTCCCGGCGTCCGCATCGAGGTGCTTGATGTTCCGGCCATGGAACGGCTCGGCATGGGGGGCATCCTCGGCGTCGGTCGCGGCTCGGTGCGCCCGCCCCGCATGCTGATTATCCGCTATCAGGGTGCCGGCGCACCGGCAGGCGGCCCGCTGGTGCTGGCCGGCAAGGGGATTACCTTCGACACTGGCGGTATCTCGATCAAGGCCGGTGCCGGAATGGGGAATATGAAGATGGACATGTCGGGTGCGGCCAGCATCACCGGCGCGGTCCTCGCCCTCGCCCGGTCCGGGGCACCGGTCAATGTGGTGGCCATCTCTGCCTTGGCCGAGAACATGCCGGACGGAAACGCCATCCGGCCGGGCGATGTGCTGACGGCGATGAACGGCAAGACCATGGAGATCATCTCGACCGACGCCGAAGGCCGGCTGGTGCTCGCCGATGCCATGGTCTGGGCCGAGACCAATCTGCAGCCGGCGGCCATCATTGACGTGGCGACCCTGACGGGGTCGGTGGGCACGGCCCTGGGCGACGACTATGCCGGTCTGTTCAGCCGCCACGACGATCTGGCGGCCCAACTGGACGCCGCCGGGGAGGCAACGGGAGAGGCCCTGTGGCGGCTGCCCCTGCATCCCTCCTATTCAACCGATATGGCCTCGACCATCGCCGACATCAAGAACACGTCCGACGGTGGGGCCGGGGCCGGTACGGGGGCCCATTTCATCGGCGAGTTCGTCAGCCGTGATATCCCCTGGGCCCACCTCGACATCGCCAATGTGGCCTACAGCGGCCCCACTGACGCCAAGCCGGCCGGTTCGGCCGGTTTCGCCGTACGGCTGCTGGAGCGTTTCGTCCTGGACTGGCGGCCGGTGGCCCGGGGGCCCGGCTCCGCCGGCAGTTGAGGCTGTCGGCCGGGTGTTGACGAGTTGACGGCCTGAGGGGAACATTGTCTTGTCCGGCGCGGTCGTCCTCACCCGGCGAATTTCCATGGCTCCCCGCACACGCGACAGCCGCCCGGAAGCGTAGGACCGCAAAGGTGCCCGGAAACAAATAGTGTGTCAGCGCCGCCCGGCCTGACGGCACGGAACGGTGCAGGACGCCGGACACACATAAGGACCCTGATGACCGACGCGACCCGACCCGGCCCCGACGGCCCCACGCCCCCTCCCGAAAAGCGCAACGCGTTTACCCGCTTCCTGGACGGCGTAGAGTGGCTGGGCAACCTGCTGCCCCATCCGGTGACCCTGTTCGCCATGTTGGCGCTGGCGATGGTGCTGCTGTCGGGTCTGTTCGGCTGGATGGGCGTGGCCGTCGAGGATCCGCGTCCGCCGGGTTCCTCAGGGCGGTCTGACACCGGCATGATCGAGGCCGTCAGCCTGTTGAACGGTGACGGCGTGCGCCGCATCTTCACCGGCCTTGTCGGGAATTTCACCAGTTTCGCGCCGCTGGGCGTGGTGCTGGTGTCGATGCTGGGCATCGGTGTGGCGGAACGCTCCGGCCTGCTTTCGGCGACCGTCAGGGCTCTGGTGCTCGGGGCATCGCCGCGGATCGTCACCGTGGCCATCGTCTTCGCCGGTGTGATCTCCAACACTGCGGGCGAGGTCGGCTATGTCGTCCTCATCCCGCTGGCCGGAGCCGTCTATTATTCCCTGGGTCGGCATCCGCTGGCCGGTATGGCGGCGGCGTTCGCCGGAGTGTCGGGCGGCTATTCCGCCAATCTGCTGATCGGCTCGATTGACCCGTTGCTGGCCGGCATCACCGAGGAAGCGGCCCAGCTGATTGATCCCGCCTATCTCGTCAATGCGACGGCCAGCTATTACTTCATGGCGGTCTCTACCTTCCTGGTCACGGCCATCGGTTCACTGGTCAGCCTTTACATCGTCGAGCCCAAGCTCGGTGCCTATGACGCCTCCCGCGCCGACCCGACCGTACTCAAGGCTGACGGGGCCGCCCCCCTCTCCGGTCAGGAGCGTAAGGGTCTGGGGGTCGCCGGACTGGCGGTCCTCGCCGTGTTCGGTTTGATGGCCCTGACCCTGGTCCCGGAATGGGGCGTGCTGCGCGACCCCGAAACCGGCGACCAGTTGCGGTCACCCTTCTTCACCGGCTTTGCGGTCTGGATCCTGCTGTTCTTCCTGGTGGTGGGCTTTGCGTACGGCAGGGTGGTCGGCACGGTGAAGAACGATCGAGACGTCATCGACGGCATGGCCTCGGGCCTGTCGACCCTTGGCCTCTATCTGGTCATCGTCTTCTTCGCGGCCCAGTTCGTCGCCATCTTCAACTGGACCAACCTCGGGGCCATCACGGCCGTCAACGGCGCGGTCTTCCTGCAGGATACGGGCCTGACCGGCCCGGGAGTCTTCGTCCTCTTCATCGCAATCTGCGCCCTGGTGAACCTGATGATCGGCTCAGCCTCGGCCCAGTGGGCCCTGACCGCGCCGGTCTTCGTGCCGATGCTGATGCTGGTCGGCTATTCGCCGGAAGTGATCCAGACGGCCTACCGCATCGGCGATTCTACGACCAACATCATCACCCCGATGATGAGCTATTTCGGCCTTATCCTCGCCTGGGCCACCCGCTACGACAAGAAGATCGGCATCGGCACACTGATTGCGATGATGTTGCCCTATTCGATCTTCTTCACGATCGCCTGGACGATCCTGTTCTTCACGTGGGTCTTCGGCTTCGGTCTGCCGGTCGGACCGGGCTCACCGACCTACTATTCAGTGGGTTGACGGATCGGTCCTTTCTCTGTGGCGAACAAGCAGGAAGGGTTGCGGAAATGAAAGCAAGGCGGACATGGATGGTCCTGTGATCGTTTGGAAGCCGGAGTGATGGCGGTCCGCACCAGCCTGATTGTAGTTCTGTCAGCGGCCATGACGGCCTGTGCCACCCCGGAGTCGGGCGTCTTTCGCGGCGGCGCGGCGATGCGCGGCGTGCCAGACCGGCTGGCCGACCCGACGGAGACCCGGGTCATTGCGTGCCGGGAAGTGTCCGCCGCCACTACATCGTCTCGGACCCTGTGGCGGCTCGGCCTGGAGACGCGGTCAATCTGAACCATTTTGCAGGAGGCCTCTACGCCCGAAGAACCCTGCCTTTGTATTGCGTCAGCCAGTGGAGCATCGATCCGGCGGCGTCGGCCCAGCTTTCTGGTGACCGCCGCGCACTGCTGGTCAGACCCGACGTCGCACCCGGGAGCGAAATCACGCTGTCCGTGACGGCCAACGGCCATGTCCACGTCCTGCGGGTTCCCATCCTTTCTCCCGACCAACTCGACATCTACGGAAACTGGAGCGCGGTCTCGCGTTCAGCCTGTGATGGCAGCCTGCCCCCTGCAGAGGTTCGGTTCAATGTTGACGGGACTGTCTGGTTTTACTTCGGGCTTTCAGGGAACCGGTGGGGTCCAATCTGGCCTTTCAGCGTCGATTTCGACACCGGCAGCCTGACGATTCTTGATCAAACGGGTCGCGCAAGGCTGAACGATGAGGGTCAGCTTGTGGTGACCGGCACCCGGTTCCCGACCAGCCTCCCGGGGGTTCAGTCCCCGCCGGAGGGAGGGGGATGTCGAACCTGGACCGGACTGGCCGACATGCCAGCTGGTGTTCGCCAGAACCTCATCATTCATCTACTAGCGTCGTTTGAAACGGCGGCAGCGCGGATCGACCTCTGGACCCTGTCGGGGAGGGCGTTCTTCGATTTGTGAATCTGGTCTGTTGTGTCCTCCCCCTGACACCGAACCCCGTCTCTGGAATTCGATCGGTCGTTACAGTCCGCGACAGGAGTGAAGCGGCAAACCGATAGTCAGTCATACGCACCCGGAACGAGACTGCGAGATGCGGCACCAGGCCGTGCAGATCAGGCTTTGGCGGAGATCAGCCAAGCCTTGCCCTTCATCATCACGCCCTGGCCGGGCAAGTGATTTCGCTCAAAGAGGGCCATCAGGTCGTCCTCGACAGCCTGGCGCAGCGTCGTCGACTGGCTTTCGAGCATACGTCCGGCGGCCAGGGACGACAGGGCGAACGAGACCGCTTCCCGGGGGCTGGCACCGGCACCCCCGACAGGCTGGAGACCGGTGTGAGCGTGGATATCCGTCCCCCTAAACCCGGCCGTCGCCAGAATGGCGTTGAGATAGTCGACGTCCTCGAAGGCAAACGGGCCGGGTGCCCGCGGCACCGCAGGCGGCACTTCGACATGCCGACGCACCACGCCCATCATTTCCATCATCCACAGATTGTCGCGCGGGGGACCCCAGACCGCGAGGTCGATCCGCCCCCCCGGCTCCAGACATTGGTGCAGATTGGTGAAGGCGGCGGCGGGATCGGGGAAGAACATGGCACCGAATCGCGAGAACAGGCGTCCCAAGAGCCTCTCGGGCCTCCAGGTCGCCGCGTCTGCACACTGAAACCGGACGTTGGAGACCTTCGCGGCCGCGGCCCGCTGCGTCGCCTTTGCGGTCAGATCGGGCGAGATGTCGATGCCGACCACGGATCCGTCTGGACCGACCGCCGAGGCGATCTGAAGGCTTGTCGCCCCGCCGCCGCAACCGACATCGACAACCGTCTCGCCCGCTCCGTACTGCGCACGGGCCAGCAGGGCGGCCCCGACGGGGGCGATCATGGATTCGAAGCGATCGATTTTGGCGAGCCATCGGGTCCCCATCTCGCCCGCCCAATCCTCGGGCGGGAGTTCCTGGGGCGGGTTGGCGGGGGCATGGGTCATGATTGTCCTCTCACGCGTGGCCAAACAGGTTTAGGGTCGGCTCAGGCCTTGAGCCAGGATCACTGATGCGGGCCAAGATGCCAGGCGAGACGACGCTACCCGTCCGGATCACGGCGAGCCATGCCAATCGCTTCTCCCCTCCCTCCGAGGACCGATCATGAGCCGGCTTGAACACCATCCCGAACGACATCTGGTCGCGCGTATCGGCTGGCTTCGTGCCGCCGTGCTCGGGGCCAACGACGGCCTGGTCTCGACCGCCAGCCTGATCGTCGGTGTCGCGGCGGCCCAGACCAGCAAGACCGGGATTCTCGTCGCCGGCGTCGCCGGTCTGGTCGCAGGGGCCATGTCGATGGCGGCCGGGGAATACGTTTCCGTCAGTTCGCAGTCCGATACCGAGAACGCCGATCTGGCGCGTGAGCGGGCTGAGCTGGAGGCGGATTCCGAAGCCGAGACGCGTGAGCTCGCAGCGATCTATCGCAGCAGAGGCGTGGATCCGGCCGTATCGCTGGAGGTCGCGCGGCAGTTGATGGTTCACGACGCGCTGGGGGCCCACGCCCGGGACGAGCTCGGGATCTCGGTGTACACGACGGCACGACCGATCCAGGCCGCCCTGACCTCGGCGGCGACGTTCTCGGTCGGAGCGGTTCTGCCTCTCGCGGTCGTGGTCGTGGCACCGGGTTCGCTTCTGGTGGCCCTGGTGTCCGGTTCAGCGCTCGTCGGTCTGGCCCTCCTGGGTGGGCTGGGTGCCAAGGCGGGCGGGGCCGGGATCATGAAGGCGGTCCTGCGCGTCACCTTCTGGGGGGCCTTCGCCATGGGGCTTACCGCCGGGATCGGTCGCCTGTTCGGGACCATTCTCTAGATCACGTCGCTGACGGCCTGTCCTCAATCCTCATCCGCTTCACCAGCCTCATCGCGCTCTCCGCCTTCACCGGCTTCAGCATGCGCATCCGGGACGAAGGCCTGGGGGTCGATCCGTGTGGCCACCCAGGCGGACCCTGCGACCACCAGAACCGCCAGAGGCACGGCGACCCGCGCCGGCGGTGCGGCATCCTGGGCGTTGGGGAAATGGGTCGTCTTCTTCCGGCCGGAAATCATGGCACCGATCAGATTGTCTCGCGACAGGAACGACATCGCGACAACGGCGACGACATGAAGGGCAATCATGGCCAGCAGCGCGTAGGCGATGACCTCGTGACTGTCCTCACCGCCCGTGATGCCCGTGAAGAGCGTCGCGGCCGTCAGTGCGAGAAGCCCCAGCACCGCGATCCCGCCCAAAGGGTTGTGCCCCAGAGACGCGTGGACGCGGCCCGCAAAGAGGCCCCGGACATGCCCCGCCATCCGCGATGGTCGGATGAGGTTCATAAAGCGCGCGTGTTCGCCGCCCACGATTCCCCAGATCAGCCTGAAGGCGATCAGGACCACCGCCACCCAGCCGGCGGGAATATGCCAGGCCGAAAGGACACCGTTCTCTTCAGACGAAAGGAAAGCCAGGACGACAGCGCCGACCAGCGACCAGTGGAACAGGCGAATGCCCGGGTCCCAGGTCTTGATGGTTCTGATCGCGCCGGGTGCAGGGATGGCCATTGGACGCTCCGTTTCAGCTGAAAGGTGAGGGCCGAAGCTGACGTGGGCCTGACGACGGCCGGGTGGCCGACACGGCGTCGGCGCGACCCACCGCCCGGCGATCATCAGCGGCACCGGTCCATGGGACGTCTGAACAGGAACACCTTCCACGCTACGCTGCGCTTTCCAGAGGCACGTTGATTCAGATCAAGGGCCTGACAGGGCGATCCACCCAGTGTGAGACAGTTCCAGCCCTCTGACACACAGCGCACGCACGCCAAAACGGGCCGTCGATCGCACGGGTCGACCCGTGCGTCTCTCTCTCAAGGGCGTTTGGTGCCCGACCGGCCCTTATAGATGTCGCACAGGGTGTCGAGCACGCGCATCGCCGCCGGATCCGCCAGCCGATAGTAGATGCTCTGGGCCTCGCGACGGGTCGCAACCAGACCTTCGGCGCGCATTTTGGCGAGGTGCTGGGAAGCGGCGGATTGCGCCAGTCCGGCATGGTCCGCCAGCTCGCCGACCGACGCCTCACCTTCAACCAGGCGGCAGAGCAGCAGCAGCCGCTGCTCGCTGGCGAGGAGTTTTAGCATCCGGGCCGCGTCATGAGCGCAGTCCCGCAATTCGGAGATGTCGCCCGGTGAGGGGCGGGCGGCGGAGGCGGTCATCTGCCTGATGTAGAAGATGCGCAGCCACGATCAACCAGAACCGGCGGGTGGTCAGACCCGTTCATGGAGCCTTCCGGGGGAGGGGCACACCATCGTCGCGCAGCACCACATAGATCGCGGGGATGACCAGCACGGTCAGCAGGGTCGATGACGCCAGGCCGAACAGCAGCGAGATCGCCAGACCCTGAAAGATCGGATCGGTCAGGATCACGGCCGCGCCGATCATGGCGGCGGCGGCCGTCAGGACGATCGGCTTGAAGCGGATCGCGCCCGCCTCCAGCAGGACTTCGCGCAGGGGCCGGTCGCCCGTCTGGCTATGGCGAATGAAATCCACCAGCAGGATCGAGTTTCGGACAATGATGCCGGCGAGCGCGATGAAGCCGATCATCGAGGTGGCGGTGAACGGGGCCCGGAATAGGATGTGGCCGATGACGATGCCCACCAGGGTGAGTGGAATCGGGGTCAGGATCACCAAGGGCAGGCGGAAGCTTTTGAACTGGGCAACGACCAGGACATAGATGCCCAGGATCGCCACCCCGAACGCAGCACCCATGTCACGAAACGTCACCCAGGTGATCTCCCATTCGCCATCCCACAGGACCGTCGGCCGGCTTTCGTCGGTCGGCTGGCCGTTCATGCGGATGTCAGGCTTGGGGACATCGCCCCAGTCGCCCTGCCGGATCGCCTTGTCGACGGCCAGCATCCCGTAGATCGGGGCCTCATAGGCCCCGGCCAGCTCGCCCATGATCATGTCGACGTCGCGGCCGTCACGGCGGAAGATGTGCGTCGAGCCCGACTCCTCGGAGGCGGTCGCCAGCTCTCCGAGGGAGACCAGCCGGCCGCCGGGCCCTTGGGAGACGGCAACTGGCATGGCGGCGAGGCCTTCGCCCCAGCTGCGTGCCGACTGCGGCAGCCGGACCGAGATCTCGAGCGGGTCGCGGCCCTCGCCACGATGGGCGTAGCCTACGACCTGCCCGCCCAGGGCAGCGGCGATGGAATCGTAGACTTCCCGGTCGCTGACCTTCAGGGCTTCGAGCCTGTCCCTGTCGGGAACAAGCCGCAGGCCCGGACGGGGCTGGCCGTAGCTGTCATCAATGTCGACGATATAGGGCACCGAATGGAAGGCCGCCTTCACCCGCTCGGCGACGGCGCGCCGCGTCGGGGCGTCGGGCCCGTAGACCTCGGCCAGAAGGGTCGCGATCACGGGCGGACCCGGCGGTGCCTCGACCACCTTGATGACCGCACCGACCGGAAGGGTGACGTCGGCCAGCCGACGGCGCAGATCCAGCGCGATGACGTGGCTCGAGCGGTGACGGTCGTGCTTTGCGGCGAGGGCTACCGACAGATCGCCCATCTCGGGACGGTTGCGCAGATAGTAGTGCCGCACCAGGCCGTTGAAGTTGAAAGGCGAGGCGGTCCCCGCATAGGCGTCGATGGCGACCGCTTCTGGCAGGGTGCGGGTGACGCGTGCCGCATCGGCCAAGGCACGCTGCGTCGCCTCCAGAGACGTCCCCTCGGGCATGTCGAGGACGACCTGAAGCTCGGACTTGTTGTCGAAAGGCAGCAGTTTCACGGTTACCGTCCTGGTGGCGAACATGGAGCCGGCCACAAGCGTCGCAAGCCCGACGCAGATCAGGAAAATCCAGGCCGATCTGCGGGTGGCGATCACCCGACCCGCGACGGCGCGGTAGAGCCCGCCCAGTCTGCCCTCTCCGTGATGGTCGTCGCCGGCCACGAGGGTCTTGCGTGCAAAACGCACCATCAGCCAAGGCGCGATGACCACGGCCACGAAGAAGGAGAACACCATGGCCGCCGAGGCGTTGACCGGGATCGGTGCCATATAGGGACCCATCAGGCCCGAGACGAACAGCATCGGCAGCAGGGCCGCGACCACGGTCAGGGTGGCGACCACGGTGGGGTTGCCGACCTCGGCCACGGCGTCCACCGCCGCGTCGATCCGGTTTCGATCATCGTTCATCGCCCAGTGGCGGGCGATGTTCTCGATCATGACGATGGCGTCGTCGACCAGGATGCCGATCGAGAAGATCAGGGCGAACAGGCTGACCCGGTTGATCGTGTAGCCCATCAGGTTGGAGGCGAAGAGGGTCAGCAGGATGGTGGTCGGGATCACCACAGCGGTGACGCCGGCCTCGCGCCAGCCGATCGCGAAGCCGATCAGCACCACGATGGAGACGGTGGCGAGGGCCAGATGGAACAGCAGCTCATTGGCTTTTTCATTGGCGGTCGCCCCATAGTCGCGGGTCACCGCCACATCGAGGCTGTCAGGCAGCAGCGAGCCTTTCAGAGCCTCCACCCTCGCAACGACGGCCTCGGAGACGACGACGGCGTTGGCACCCTTGCGCTTGGCGATGGCCAGGCTGACGGCCGGTGTCTCGCTCCAGCCTTCGCCGGCCCGGGCATAGCGCCAAGCCCGGGCCTGGTCTTCCCGCGGACCCTCAATCACCCGGGCGACGTCGCGGACGTAGACGGTTTCGCCCCTGGCCGATGGCAGGGCCAAAAGGCCGATCTGGGTCGCACTGGCCAGGGTTCGTCCGGCCGTGACATCGACGGCCTGGCCGCCAGCGCGAACCTGACCGGCCGGGAAGGCGCGGTTGGCCTGCCGGACCGTGTCCATCAGGGCCCCAAGTGTGACGCCATGCAGGGCCAGTTTGGCGGGATCGGGCTCGATGCGGATTTCCTGGGGTCGCCCGCCGACGATGAAGGTCAGGCCGACGTTCTCGACCTTGGCGACCTCCATGCGCAGCTTGCCCGCCAGCTCATGGAGCGCCTGATCGGTCCACTGGCCGGCGGCACCCGGTTTGGGTGACAGGGTCAGCACCAGACTCGGGACGTCATTGATGCCCCGCGTCTTGATCAACGGCTCGGCGATCCCGGCGGGGATGCGGTCGTAGTTGGCGCGGATCTTCTCGTGGATGCGAACCGCCGCAGTGTCCGGATCGACCCCGACCTTGAACCGTGCGGTGACCATGACCTGGTTATCGTCGGCGAAAGTATAGACGTGCTCGACGTCGGCGACGCTCTTGACGATGGTCTCCAGCGGCTTGCCCACGAGTTCAACCGCGTCGGTCGCCCGCAGGCCGGGGGCCGCCACCATGATATCGACCATAGGCACGCTGATCTGCGGCTCTTCCTCGCGCGGAATCGAGACGAGCGCCAGCAGGCCAACCGCGATGGCCGCCAGCAGGAACAGGGGCGTCAGCGGCGAGCGGATGCTGGCCTTTGTGAGCCGTCCGGAGAGGCCCAGGTTCATCGGGCCTCTCCGGACGGGATCAGGATGTCGCCGGCGCGCAGGCCGGACAGGATTTCGACCGTATCGCCCGTGGGGCCGGCCGTTGTCTGGACCGGCGTTTCCGACACCGAGTCATTCGCGCCGATGAGGCGGGCGTAGTCCACCCCGAAGCGGGTGGTGATATAGGCTTTCGGCACGACCAGAGCCTGACGTTCACCGACCCTGACCTGG
The DNA here is from genome assembly GCA_038250335.1 of Caulobacterales bacterium. Taxonomy (GTDB): domain Bacteria; phylum Pseudomonadota; class Alphaproteobacteria; order Caulobacterales; family Caulobacteraceae; genus Brevundimonas. The sequence continues at coordinate 521 of JBBSCK010000040.1, read as the reverse complement.
GCGCGAACCCGCTGGCCGATTAGGTCCTGCGGCAAGCCCGCTGCGGTGATATCGGCGGTAACCTGTCCGCCGGTGATCGAGGGATAGATCTGGGTGATCGTGCCCTGCGTGGCCCCTCCCCGCAGGTCCTCGGCCGCCAGTTGGACGACATCGCCGATCTTCAGGGCGCGCGCCTGGCCCTCGGGCAATTCGATGCGCACGACCATCGGGCCGGCGGTGATCCTGGCGATCGACTGGCCGGGCATGACGACCGATCCGACGGGGACGTCTGCGATCAGTACACGGCCCGCCGCCGGTGCGAGGACAGCGCCCTGGGCACCCACCTCTGCGCTTGCGTTCCGCTGCGCCCGGGCCGCAGCAAGGTTGGCGTTGGCCGTCCGGGCCTGGGCCTCGACCTGGTCAAGACGGGCCTGGGCATAGATTCCCTGAGAGAAAAGTTGGCGGGTTCGGCGGAGGTCGGCCTGGGCCCGCGAGGCTTCCGCCTCTGCGGCAATGACGAGGGCGTCAAAGGCACCGGTCTG
>JBBSCK010000039.1:0-21015 GCA_038250335.1 Caulobacterales bacterium | reverse complement strand
GTTCATGTACACCAAATGGGTCATCGTCGTGGACGACAACATCGACGCCCGCGACTGGAAACAGGTCATGTGGGCCATGGCCACCAAGATGGACCCGGCCCGCGACATCACCCTGATCGAGAACACCCCGATCGACTATCTGGACTTCGCGTCGCCAGAGAGCGGCCTCGGTTCCAAGATCGGCCTCGACGCCACCGACAAATGGCCGCCGGAGACGAAGCGCGAGTGGGGCGAGGAAATTCGTATGGATACGGCCGTGGTGGAGCGGGTGTCGGAGATTTGGGACCGCCTCGGATTGCCGGGCGACAGCACCCCGATCTGGAAATAGGGACCGTCCGGGTGTGATCGCGGAGACACGCAGGATGCTGCAGCGCGTCAAAAATGTGTCCGCATTACGATTTCTGGGTGACGGATCGGCAATCCCCGGCATAGGCTTGCTGGTCTTTTGGGGAGACTGCCATGCAGAACCTAGTCGTGATTGCCCTCGCCGTTGTGCTCGCCGCGCCGGTGTCCGTCTCCTTCCCGGCCCCGGCCGATGCCCAGGTCCTGACCGGCCGGAGCGGCGATGCGCGGCGCGAACGCCGCGCCGCCCGCCCGGCACTCAGCGAACGCGAGCAGGAACGGCTGTTTCAGGCTGAGGAAGCCGTCTGGGAAATCACCGACCAGATCGCCACGATCGAGGCTGCGCCCGAGCCGACAGCGGAAGAAACCGCCGGTCTGACGGAGCTTCGCGACCGGCTTGAGGAAGAGCAGGAAGTCGTGGACCGTCTCCAGGCCAAGCGCGACCGACGGAGCTGAAGCGCGAAACGGCGGTGACCCACCGGTTCCCTCGAGCTTGCCTCGGGGACGACACGGGTCAGGGGGCCAGATGAGCGCCTTCGAGTTCTTCTTCAGCGGCTTCTCGCGCTTGTTGCACGAGCGCAGCGTGTCCGCTTCGGCTGGCTGACGCCGCTTCTCGCCCTGTTCGTGGCGATGGACGTGGCCACATTCTGGAGCGAGGCCTGGATCATCTTTCGTGGCGCGGTCCGGCGCGACCCTGATGGCCGCCGGCGGCTGGTCTCCACCCGCCTGACAACAGCGCCCCGCCGCCTTGTCCGGCATTCGTATTTGGCCGAGGAAGATCTCCATGCGCTCCACCGTCCTGATCGCCCTCCTTGCCGCCCTGTTGTCGAGTCCCGCCATGTCCCAGTCCGCGTCGCCGTCCGTCCCCAACACCGCCCCGTGGGACCAGCCCTTCCTGCCCCCGGTGCTGGACTGGAACGGAGCCAGCCGAGCGCTTCTGGCTGACGCCTCCAATCCCTGGATCACCGAGTTCGAGCGCGATCCAGGCCATGACTTCAGCCCTGACTACGCCGCCACCCGCGCCTGGTTCGATCGGCTGGATGCGGCGTCGGACCTGATCCGCATCGTCCAGTTCGGCACCTCGCCCGAAGGTCGCCCGATCTATGCCGTGATCGCCAGCCGCGACGGTGCCACCCTCGATCCGGCCAAGCCCGTCCTTCTGGCCCAGGCCGGCATCCACCCCGGCGAGATCGACGGCAAGGACGCGGGCATGATGCTGCTGCGCGACATCGCCTTCGGGGCCAAGGGCGACCTGATCGACCGCGCCAATCTGGTCCTCATCCCCATCCTGTCGGTCGACGGCCACGAGCGCGCCAGTCCCTACAGCCGACCGAACCAGCGCGGCCCCCGCATCCAGGGCTGGCGCAACACCGGCACCAACCAGAACCTGAACCGCGACTTCCTCAAGCTGGACCAGCCCGAGATGCGGGCGCTGCGCACCTTCATCAACGGCCGGAAGCCCGACCTCTATCTGGACATCCATGTCACCGACGGCCTCGATTACCAGTACGACATCACCTTCGGCTTCAACGGCGAGTTCGGGGCCTACAATCGCTCTCCCGCCGCCTCGGCCTGGCTGGATGACGTGTTCAAGCCCGCCATTAACGACGCGCTGGAGGATCACGGCCATATCCCCGGCCCGCTGGTGTTCGCTATCGACGACCAGAACCCGCGCGCCGGCCTGAACGACGGGGGCCTTGGCGAACGCTTCTCCAACGGCTGGGGCGCGGCGGCCCACGTCCCGACCGTCCTGATCGAGAACCACAGCCTCAAACCCTATGAGCAGCGGGTGCTGGGCACCTATGTCCTGATGGAGGCGTCGCTTCGCCTGCTGGCCGAACAGGTCGCCCCGGTGCGTGCCGCCATCACCGCCGACAGCGCGCTCCGCCCCGCCGAAATCCCGGCCAATTTCCAGCCCGACCCGACCCCGCACCAGACCCGCGCCTTCAAGGGTGTCCTGTACGAGACGTATGACAGCCCCGCCTCGGGCCGGACCGAGATCCGCTGGCTGGGCCGTCCCGACCCCGAGTTGTGGCAGATGCCGTACTACGGCTCGCGCCCCGGCCTGACCCTGCGCCGGCCCGCCGCCTACTGGGTGCCAGCCTACCGCACCGACCTCATCGAGCGCCTGAGGATCCACGGCCTGACGCTGGAGACGCTCGACGCCCCCCGCACCGTCTCGGTCGATCTGCTGCGCCTCGACAACCCCGTCCTCGCGACCCGGGCCAACGAGGGCCACGTCCAGATGAGCGTCACCGAGGTCACACCCGAACGCCGCGACTGGACCTTCGCCCCCGGCTCGGTCCGCGTCCCGACCGACCAGCCTCTGGGCGACATCGCGGTCCTGTTGCTGGAACCACAGTCGTCCGAGAGCTTCTTCGCCTGGGGGCTGTTCCCCGAGATCCTGACGCGCGTCGAATATATCGAGGGTTATGCCATCGCCCCGCTGGCCGAGGCCATGATGGCCGCCAATCCGGCGCTCAGGGCCGCGTTCGAGGCGAAGCTGGCCGCCGATCCGGCCTTCGCCGCCAATGGGGACGCGCGCCTGTCATGGTTTTACGAGCGAACCCCGTTCTATGATGACCGCTTCCGGCTGTATCCGGTCGGGCGCGAGAACTGATCCATGACCCTGCCGACCCAGATGACCGCCGTCCAGGCCACTGCCCTGTGGAGCGGGCTGATGGTCCTGCTGCTCGTGGTGCTGGGCATCCGCGTCGCCCTCGCCCGACGCGGCAACAAGGTGCTGCTGGGCGACGGCGGCAATGACGCCGTCTTGCTGGCCAGCCGCGTCTTCGGCAATGCCGCCGAATACATCCCCGTCGCCATCGGGGCGATGGTGGTGCTGACCCTGCTGGGCATGCCCGCCCCTGTCATCCACAGCCTCGGTGGCCTGCTGTTCCTCGGCCGCCTGATCCACGCCGCCAGCCTGAGCACGCAAAAGCCCACCCTCGGTCGGGTCGTCGGCATGATCCTGACGTGGCTGCCGCTGCTCACCGCCGGTGGCATGCTGGTGGTCCACGCCTTTGTGGGTGTGCCGCACGGGTGAGCTGAAACGCCAGGCGGTCACGGGGCACGGCCGTGGCAGAAGGCGGACGGGGTGGAGGCTTGTTTGGGGGCGAACCCCGGTCATCGACCCTCAAGCGCAAAATCGACCCTTCGCCTCCACCATCCGTCATCCTCGGGCTTGTCCCGAGGATCCATCGTTCCGGCCTGTCGGGCCCAAGGTCAGGCACACGCGAGACCCGGCAGACCCCTTGTCATCCGGGACGCCGCGCTGCGGCGATCCGGGACGGCAGCACGCCCTTTCCCTCCACCCTCCCGGACATCGCGCAAGCGATGAGCCGGGAGCCCGCCCGGTGCCCCTCCCCGTCTCCCGGATCGCCGCTTTGCGTCGTCCGGGAGGCGCGACACAGAGCTCCGCCCGTCCCGGATCATCGCTGGCGCGATGTCCGGGATGACAAGCCCATGCTCTCGTCCCTGTCGCGAAGCGAGAGAGAGGAGACTCCGCCGACGTCCACAAGGGGTCGGACCACGACATTGGCGTCGGGCCCAAAAGCAGACTCGCCTTACGGCGGCCAGGCGTGTCTACCGACACCGATCGTCCGGCACAGCGACCCTAGGGCTGACCCCGTCGACCCGCCCGTCCGCCACAACGGAAAAAAATCGCCCGACCTTACCCACCATGCCTTCGGGTGGCCCTATAATGGACCCCGGTCCCGAGGTGCGATCCGGACCATCCGGACACTGTTTTCGAGTCCGCAGCGTGGCCCGTTCCGGACCATCCGGACCACCCGGACACTGTTTTTCGGCTCCCGGGGCCCCCGCCGTTGCAGCCTGCCCCCCGGTCCGCCATATCGGGCCATGCCTGACAGCCTGACGCCCCCCGACATCCTCAACGACATCGTGGCGGCCGCCCTGCGCGCCGGCGCTGACGGGGCCGAGGCGGTCTCTGCAGACCGGTCCTCGCTCGCGGTCGGCGTCCGCAACGGAGCCCTCGAGGACGTCGAGCGCGAGGAGAGCCGCGACCTCGGCCTGCGCGTCTTCGTCGGCCGCAGGCAAGCGACGGTCTCCGCTTCAGACCTGTCCCCCGCCACTCGCGCCCGTCTGGTCGAGCGCGCCGTGGCCATGGCCCGTCTGGCCCCGGAAGACCCCTACGCCGCCCTCGTGTCTGCCGACCGTCTGGCGCAAGGCCCTTTCCCCGACCTCCAGCTGCACGATCCGTCCTATCGCACCGCCGCCGAACTCGAAACCGTTGCGCGTGAGACCGAGGCGGTCGCCCTCGCCGTGCCCGGCGTGGCCCGCTCGGAGGGGGGCCACGCCTCCGTCGCCGCCAGCCGCTGGCGAATGGTCACCTCCGAGGGCTTTGACGGGGCTTATGCCGCGACCGGCTTCTCGCTCGGCGTCGGCGTCATCGCCGAAAAAGACGGGGCGATGGAGCGGGGCGGCGAGAGCCGCTCGACCCGCTGGCTGTCCGATCTGCCGGGCCCCGAGGGCATCGGTGCCGAGGCTGGCCGTCGCGCCGTCGAAAAGCTCGGTCCACGCAAGATCGCCTCGACCACCGCCCCGGTGATCTTTGACCGCCGCATGGCGACCCAGGTCCTGTCGCCCCTGCTGGGGGCCATCTCCGGCCCGTCGATCGCGCGCGGCGTCTCGTTCCTGAAGACCCGGATGGGCGAGCGGCTGCTGCCGGCGGGGATGAGCCTGATCGACGACCCGTTCCGGATCCGGGGCATGGGCTCGGCCCCCTTTGATGACGAGGGCTCGCCCGTCGCCCTGCGCCACATCGTCGACGACGGCGTCCTGACCACCTGGCTGATGAACGCCTCGTCCGCCGCCCAACTGGGCTTGCAGACCACCGGTCACGCCTCGCGCGGCCTCGCCGGCCCGCCCGGCGTCTCGACCCACAACCTGCACCTGACCCCCGGCGACGCCGACCAGGCCGGACTGATGGCCCAGGCGGGAACCGGCCTGCTGGTCACCGGCATGTTTGGCCCGTCGCTGAACTCAAACACCGGCGACTGGTCTGCCGGCGTCTCGGGCCTGTGGTTCGAGGGCGGCGAGATCGCCTGGCCGGTGAGCGAGATCACCGTCGCCGGCAATCTGGTCGACCTGTGGACCCGGCTGGTCGCCGGCTCGGACCTGGAGTTCCGCGGCGGCTTCAACAGCCCGTCGCTGCTGATCGACGGCGTCGCCATCGCGGGCAAATGATCGATCTGGGGTCTGACCTCGCGCTGATCCGCCACGCCGCCCGCGCCGGCGGAGCCCTGGCCGAGCAGGAGCGCGAGCGCGGCCTGACGATTACCCACAAGGACGGCGGTTCTCCCGTGACCAATGCCGACATGGCCGTCGACGCCATGCTGAAGGCCACGCTGCTGGCGGCCCGCCCCGACTATGGCTGGCTGTCGGAGGAGACGCCGGATACGCCGGAGCGCCTGACGCGGCGCCGGATCTTTGTGGTCGATCCCATCGACGGCACCGTGGCCTTCATCAAGGCCAAACCCTGGTGGTGCGTGCCCATCGCCGTGGTCGAGGACGGCCGGCCGATCGCCGCCGTCATTCACGTGCCGTCTCTGAACGAGACCTTCGAGGCCACCCTCGGTGGCGGCGCCCGTCTGAACGACCGTCCGATCTCGCCCTCCGACGTCGACACACTGGACGACGCCGCAGTGCTCGCAGACGCCCGACTGATGGAAGGCCCGCACTGGCCCGAGCCCTGGCCGCCGATGCGCTATGAGAAGCGCAACGCCCTGGCCTACCGCATGGCCCTGGTCGCCTCGGGGGCGTTTGACGCCGCCATCGCCCTGACGCCCAAGTTCGACTGGGACGTCTGCGCCGGAGCCCTGATCGTCACCGAGGCCGGCGGGCGGGTCAGCGACCATCACGGCCGCCCGTGGGCGTTTAACCGCCCCGATCCGCGTCAGGCCAGCCTGGTCTGCTCCGCCCCCGCCCTGCACCCGTTGATCCTGCGCCGCACAACGCCTATCCCGCTGGCCACCTGATCCTCCGCTTCCCCGGAAAGCCCGCCATGACCGACGCCCCCAACAACGCCGACCCGCAACTGCTTCATCTCGTCATCGGCGGGGAGTTGCGCCACCTCGACGCCCCCGTGTTCCGGGACCTGTCGAAGGTCGAGTTCGTGGGGGCCTTCGGCAATTATGCCGAGGCCAAGGCAGCGTGGAAGTCGCGGGCCCAGGCGACCGTCGACAACGCCCATATGCGCTATTTCATCCTGCACGCGCACCGCATGATCGATCCGCGCGCCGACGGTTGAGACCGCTGCCTATGGTCGCGGGCAGGAACCGTCGCGGCGACAGGGACGCTTATCTGGCCTAGGCTTTCCAACCGCCACAGGAGCGACCCTCATGGCCCCAACATTGATCGTGCTGGCCCTGCTGGCGCTGGGCGTCGGCATCGTTGCCTTCGCCACCCGCCGTCGGCCCGACCATCCCGCGTCGTTGTCCGGCGATCAGGACACGGCCTGGAGCGAGCCGGTCGCGCCGACAGACGCCGATCCGTTCGCCCATGCGCCCGAGGTTTCGAGCGAAGTCCCCTCCCCAACCCAATCCAGGCCGGCATCGGAGCCGCAATCATGACCGTCTTCGGCGCGACCCTTGAAACTGGCCAGATCGCCGCCCTCGTGGGACTGTTGGCGACGCTCGCGCTGTGGCTGATCGTTCTGGGCCGCGAGCGGGGCTACGCACGGTGGTTCAGACAGTGGGAGGCCGATCGCAAGGCCCGTCTTGACGCTGAAAAGGGCGTCACGCCTCCGTCACCTGTGGACAAGGATCAGGGCCGACGCGGTCCGTGGGGCTGACGCCTATTCGCGCCGCAGCAGCCGCTCGGTCAGCAGCGTGCCCCACCAGTTGGCGCGGAACTCGCGGCGCATGGCCTGGGGGTCGTAGGCGTCGCTCTCCACCCACTCCATGAAGTCCACACCCGTGGGCTCGACGGCGTTCACATAGGTCTCGAGGAAGTGGTCCAGCACCCCGGTCAGGCCCTCGCGGCTGTGCAGATATTTCTTCGACAACTCTCCCATGGCCGTCGAGATCGGCTCGCCGAGGTGGAAATGGCGATAGAAGACGGCCATCAGCCCGGCCCGGTCCGCGCCTGACTTGCAGTGGATCAGGGCCGGGTATTCGATCCTGGCGAACAGGTCGCGCGCCCGCCGCACGCGGTCCTTGCCCGGGGGGTCACGCGAATCCAGCGGGGCATCGATCAGGGTCAGGCCCAGCCGCTCGCACGCCGCCTTCTCCAGCCAGTAGTAGCCCTCGTCGCGCTGCCCACGCAGGTTGACGACCGTCCGGATGCCGCGTTTGGCCCAGCCCTCGAGTTGCCGCGGGGACGGCTGATTGGTCCGCACCATGTCCGGCCCCAGCCAGTGGGCGTTTGAAAACGCCAGCCGCAGAAAGGCATGGTCGTTCCAGAAGAAATCTCGCTCCGCCGCTCTCCGCCCGGCGTCGGTGCTCACATCAAATCGGCTCATCGCCCCAGACATAGTGGGGGCAACCGCCTGCGTCATCCCATGCAGGATTGATGCGCGACAGGCGGCGGCTGCGACCGGCTGATCCTGCTCCCGGCGGCGGCGGGTGGGAACCGGGCGGGTTGCGGCCGACGCCGATGTCCCGCCTTGTGCCGACTGATCCCTTGACTTGCGGGACGGAGCATCCGACCTCGGGCTGATGACTTCGCCCGTCCCGCCCACGCCACAGGAGGACGCCACCTCGCGCCCCCTGATCGGCCGCATCTGGCGCGACTACCTGTCCCGTCGCAAGGCGGCGCTGATCCTGTCGCTGATCTGTGCGGCCATCGCCGGCGTCAGCGCGGCGACCGTGCTGCAGTTGTTGCAGCCCGCCATCGACGGCATGTTCCTGGGGCAGCCCGTGACGGTGGCGGGCTTCCTCATCATCCCGCCAGAGCAGGCTCTGGTCGCCATACCGGCGATCATCGTCGGCGTCGGCCTGATCTGGACGGCGGCGGCACTGGGTCAGGCCGCCCTGGTCAACCGGCTGGGTCACGGCATCGTCGGCGACATCCAGGTGCGGCTGTTCGGCTCCATGATCCGGGCAGACCTCGCCCGCCTGCGTAGCCAGCACTCCGGGGCCTTCGTCTCCAGCGTCCTGTTCGACGCCAATCTGGTACGCGAGGCCTTCACCAACGGATTCGTAAGCTACACCCAGCACGGCCTGACCCTGATCGCAGTGCTGCTCTACATGGCCTGGCTGGACTGGCGGCTGACCCTGATCGTGCTGCTCGGCGCGCCGCTGATCGCCTGGGTCATCCGTCGCTTCGGCAAGCGGATGCGAAAGGCCACCACCGGGGCCATGGTCGAGACCGAAAACCTGTCCACCGCCCTGCTGGAGAACCTCGACGGCGTCCGCCTGATCAAGATCGAGAATCGCGAGGCCGCCGAGGAATCCCGCGTCGGCGAGGTCGTCGCCCGCCGCCAGCGCCACGTCATCAAGAGCGCTGACAGCCGTGCCTTCGCCGGACCGCTCTCCAACCTCGTGGCCATGATTATCGTCGCCGCCGTCATGGCCTATGCCGGCTGGCAGGCCCGTGAGGGTCAAATGACGGTCGGTGCCTTCGCCGCCTATGTCGGCCTGCTGATGGCGGCCGGCCAGTCGCTGCGTCAGGTCACCAACCTGCAGACCGTGATGGCCGAAGGCCTGACCGCCGCTCGCCGCCTGTTCGCTTCCCTCGATATCGACCCGGAGATCCGGGAAGCTGGCGCACCCGTGGCCCTGCCCCCCGGCCCGGCGACCGTCGTCTTCAACCGGGTCTCCTTCAGCTATGGCGTCGCCGCGCCGACCCTGTCCGAGGTTTCCCTGACCGTCGCGCCCGGAGAGACCGTGGCGCTGGTGGGTCCCTCCGGCGGTGGCAAGTCGACCCTGCTCAGCCTGCTGCCGCGGTTCTATGACGTCACCTCGGGTGCCGTGACCATCAATGGTGTCGACCTGCGCGACCTGTCGCTGACCGACCTGCGCGCCCGCATCGCTCTCGTCACCCAGGAGCCCTTCCTGTTCGACGATACGATCGCCGCCAATATCGCCTATGGCCGCCCCGGCGCGACGGCCGAAGACATCGCCGGAGCGGCCCGATCCGCCGCCGCCCATGACTTCATCTCAGCCCTGCCCCAGGGCTATGCGACCCGCGCCGGTGAGGCGGGGATGCGGCTGTCGGGCGGCCAGCGCCAGCGCATCGCCATCGCGCGCGCGTTCCTGAAGGACGCGCCGATCCTGCTGCTGGACGAGGCGACCTCGGCCCTCGACACCGAGAGCGAGGCCCTGGTACAGGCGGCGCTGGAGCGGTTGATGGCGGGCCGGTCAACCCTGATGATCGCCCACAGACTGTCAACGGTGCGCCGGGCCAACCGCATCCTGGTGCTGGAGGCGGGCCGGATCGTCGAGAGCGGGACCCACGAGGCTCTGGTCCGTCAGGGCGGCCTCTACAGCCGTCTTGCCCGGCAGCAATCGCTGGACGGTCCTCCCGCCGTCGCCACGGTCGCGTGACGTGAGGCCGCTCCGCAACCCGGTCATCCAGACCCTCCTGTCGTCCCTGCTGGCCGCCTGGATGCGGTTCTGTTTCGCCACCCTGCGCTGGCGCTATGAGGGCCGCGAGCACGCCGAACAGGTCTGGGCCGACGGCGGCGGTGTCATCTGCGCCTTCTGGCATTCGCGCATCGGCCTCAGTCCCGCCTGCTGGCCGCTCGATGTTGCCCAACCCGCCAAGGCGCTGATCTCGCTCAGTCCTGACGGCCAGTTCATCGCCAGGGCCGTCGCCCTGCAGGGCTTTCCTGCCGTGCGGGGGTCCTCGGCCAACAAGGACAAGGCCGACGCCGCCAAGGGCGGCTCGCGCGCGCTACGCGACGGCCTGAAGCAGCTGAAGGTCGGGGCCCTGGCCATCACCCCCGACGGCCCGCGCGGTCCGATGCGTGTCATGGCCGAGGGCATGCCCCTGATGGCCCGGATGTCGGGCGCGCCGGTCCTGTTCATCGGCATGAGCTGTAATCCCGCCGTCCGCCTGAACAGCTGGGACCGCGCCGTCCTGCCCCTGCCCTTTGGGCGCGGTGCCATCGTCTACGACGTCGCCCACTATCCAGAAGGGGCCGAGCTCACCGCCGTCACCGGCCCCTGGACCGAACGCCTGACCGCCGTCGAGGCGCGCGCCGACGCCCTCACCGGGCTGGAACGGCTGTGACCCTGCCCCTCCTCGCCTACCGCCTGCTGACCCGTGCGCTGGAGCCCCTGGCACCGCGCCTGCTCGACGCCCGCGTCAAGCGGGGCAAGGAAGATTCCCTCCGCGTCGACGAACGCCTCGGCGTCGCCGGCGCGGCCCGCCCGCCCGGTGACCTTGTCTGGCTGCACGGCGTCAGCGTCGGCGAGACCCTGTCGCTGCTGCCCGTGGTCGAACGGTTCCGGAAAAGTCGCCCGGACCTGACCATGCTGGTCACCTCGGGCACCCTGACATCCGCTGATCTGCTGGCGCGGCGTCTGCCGCCCGGCGTCATCCACCAGTTCGCCCCGGTCGATGGCCCCCGGGCCGTCGCCGCCTTTCTCGACCACAGGCGACCGTCGCTGGGCGTGTTCGTCGAGAGCGAGCTCTGGCCCAATCTGATCCTCGCCGCCCACGATCGCTCCATCCCCCTGGCCCTGGTCAGTGCCCGCATCACGGAAAAGACCGCCGCAGGCTGGTCGCGGTTTCCAGCCTCCGCCCGCACCATCCTCGGAGCTTTCGCGCGGGTGATGCCGCAGGACGAGCCCTCCGCCGCCCGGCTCCGTGCTCTCGGGGCCCGGGTGCACGGCGAGGTGAACCTCAAGCTCTCCGGCGCACCCCTGCCCCATGACGCCGCTGCCTTCACCGCCCTCAGCGCCGCCATCGGCGACCGGCCCGTGGTCGTTGCCGCCTCGACCCACGAAGGCGAGGAAATCGCCATCGTCCGCGCGCTGGACCGCTTGGCCGAGCGCCTTTGCCTGATCCTGGTGCCGCGCCATCCCGAACGCGGGGCCGAGATCGCGACTGCCCTCACGCGGGAGGGCTATGGCGTCGCCCTGCGATCGCGGGGAGCGACGCCCGGCGGCGGCACCGATATCTATGTCGCTGACACCCTGGGCGAGCTTGGCCTGTTCCTGCGGCTGGCCGACGTCGTGATCATGGGTGGGTCGTTCGGCTCAATCCTCGGGCGCGAACCCTGGGGCGGCCACAATCCGCTGGAGCCCGCGCGCCTCGCCCGGGCTGCCGTCACCGGCCCCGATGCCTCGAACTGGCAGGCTGTGACCGCTGCCCTCGTGGCCGCCGGGGGCCTTATAGCCGTGCGCTTGCCCGGCGACCTGCCCGGCGTCGTCGGCCCGCTGCTGAAAGACGCCGGGGCCGCCCGCGCCATGGGCGAGCGCGCCCGCGCCGCCGCCGCCGACGCCGGGTCCGGTCTCGACCGCCTGTGGCAGGCGCTGCAGCCCCTCCTGCCGCTCCCCGCGAGCGCGCGTCGATGAAGCTCTCGACCCCGCGCTGGTGGTATGAGCGGAACGGCCGCCACGGCCGCGTCGCCCGCACCCTGCTGAAGCCAGTCTCGTGGCTCTGGGCCGCCGCCACCGCCCGCCGCATTGCCCGGGCCACGCCTGTCGACGTCGGCCTGCCCGTCATCTCCATCGGTAATGTGACCGTCGGCGGGTCCGGCAAGACCCCCGTCGCCCGCGAGGTTCTGCGCCTGCTGCGCCAGCAGGGCATCGGTGCCCACGCGCTGTCGCGGGGCTACGGCGGCCGGCTGACCGGTCCCCTGCGCGTCGACCCGGCGATCCACACCGCCCGGGACGTCGGGGACGAGCCGCTGATGCTGTCCGGCGGTGCCCCGGCCTGGATTGCCGCCGATCGCGTGGCAGGTGCCCGGGCGGCGGTCGTTGCCGGCGCTCAGGCCCTCGTCCTTGATGACGCCCACCAGAACCCGGCCCTGAAGAAGACGCTCAGCCTCATCGTCGTCGATGGCGAAACGCGAGAAGCCGAGTGGCCCTTCGGCGATGGCTCGGTGTTTCCGTCCGGTCCAATGCGCGAGCCCTTGGCCGCCGGTCTGGCCCGGGCCGATGCCGTCGTTGTTCTGCTGCCCGCCGACGCGCCAAGCGCCGACGCCGAGCTGCTCGCGATGTTCGGCAGCCTGCCCACCTTCATCGCCCGGCTGGAGCCCGCCGGCCCGCCCCCGCCCGGTCCCCAGGTCGGTTTCGCCGGTATCGCCAAGCCGTGGAAGGTCGAGCGGGCGCTCTTCGCGGCAGGCTGTGACCTCGCCGACTTCGTCCCCTTCCCCGACCACGCCGCCTATCGTCCGCAGGACCTCGCCTTCCTCGCCGACCGTGCCGCCGTGTTCGATGCCGGTCTGGTCACCACTGAAAAGGACTGGGGCCGCCTGCCTCCCGACTGGCGGACCCGGATCGTCTCATGGCCCGTCGCCGCCCGGTTCGAGGACGAGGCCGGGTTCGCCGCCCTTCTGGCTCATTCGTCGCGGTAGACCACCCCGCCCTTCATCACGAAAGCCATCGTCTCCAGCGCCGTCACATCCGCCAGCGGGTCGCCCGCCACGGCCACAAGGTCGGCGGGCATCCCCGGCGCGATCCGCCCGGCCTCGTCGGCGATGCGCAGGTGCGCCGCCGCCACGACCGTCGCCGCCTGGATCGCTTCCAGCGGCGTCATTCCCGCCTGCACCAGCAGGGCGAACTCCTGGGCGTTGTCGCCATGGGCCGAGACGCCGGAGTCGGTCCCGAATGCGATCCGCACCCCGCCCTCATGCGCCAGCGTGGCCATTCCCAGCATGCGCGGACCCGCCTCAAGCGCCTTGGCGGTCTGGGCAGGCGTGAAGAAGTTCCCCGGGCTGGCAGCCACCCGGGCGACAAAATCGCCGGCCAGCAGCGTCGGCACCAGATAGACGCCGTCGCGCCGGAACAGGCGGATCGATTCCTCGTCCAGGTAGGTGCCGTGTTCGATCGAATCGCCGCCGGCCCGCAGGAAGGCGTTAATCCCGTCCAACCCATGGGCATGCGCCGTCACCCGCCGGCCCATCCGGTGGGCGACCTCGACGATGGCGGCCAGTTCGGCGTCGGTGAACTGCTGGCCCAGTCCGGCCGCCGTGTTCGAAAGGACCCCGCCCGTGGAGGTGATCTTGATGATGTCGGCACCCGAGCGGACCTGGGTCCGGACCGCGCGCATGCAATCCTCAGGCCCCGAGCAGATGCTCTCGGACGAGAGCAGATGCATGATGTCGTCCCGGTAGCCGTTGGCGTCGCCGTGGCCGCCGTGAATCGACACCGAAGAGCCTGAGGCGATGACGCGCGGCCCCGGCACGTCGCCGCGCTGGATCCCGTCGCGCAGGGCGAACACGGCATCGTTTGCGCCGCCGAGGTCTGCCACGGTGGTGAAGCCCGCCATCAGGGTCTTGCGGGCAAAGCCGGCCCCGACCATGGCGCCGTCGGCGGCGTCACGCGTCACCGCATCCAGCCGGCCGGTCGGGCTCTGTTGCGAGGTCAGATGGACGTGGCTGTCGATCAGTCCGGGCAGGACGAAAGCGTCCCGCAGATCGATCACCCGACCCTCGCCGACGAAGCCGTCGCGGATTTCAGTGACCTGGTTCCCAACGATCACGAGAGTTTGATCGCGCAGCACTATGCCGCTTTCGGGGTCCGCCAGAAGCCGCCCTGCCTGAACGAACGTCGTTTCCCCGTTCGCGGGAAAAGTCTGTGAGGCGGGGCCCTGCTGTGCCTGCGAAGGGCCTGCGATGGACAGGACGGCGGCGACTGCCAATGCGACGAACTTCATGAACTTCTCCCCGATATGATCCGGACACCATAGGCCTCGCCGGCCGGCCGCCAAGCCTCGGCTTGAACCGGAGGCCGGATTTGTGAAACAAGCCGTGGCTTCGGCATAACCGTTGGCAGGGCGTCGCATGCGGCTATCGAGACGGGGAATGATCCTGGGCGGTTCGGCGATGATCGCTGGCTGCGCCACCGCGACGAAGCCCATCCCGCTCGTGATTGCGGCGATCCCGGCCCCGCAGCCGTTTGGTCCCATCCCGCAGATCATCCCGCCGCCGCTGGACCCAAGGCGTCTGGTCCGACCCGAACTGATGAGCCGCGCCATGGCCGCGCTGGATGTTCACCATCACCGGGTCACCCTGCGCGATCGCATGTATCTGGTCGATTTCCAGAAATTCTCTGGCGAGCAGCGCCTGTTCGAGGTCGACCTGATCGGCGGCCGGGTCACACCCTTCCGCACTTCCCACGGCCGCGGTTCCGACCCTGGGCACTCCGGCTTCGCCCGCACCTTCTCCAACACGCCGGACAGCTACATGTCCTCGGTCGGGGCCTATGCGACCGCCGGGGCGGGCTGGGGCCCGCAGCAGGGACCGAACGTCCTGCTCGACGGCCTGGAATACTCGAACGATCTGGCCCGCGACCGCGCTATCATCGTTCACGGCGCGGACTATGCGGATCCGGACTTCCTGGCGCGTGAGGGCAAGCTGGGCCGCAGCTACGGCTGTTTCTCCACCGCCCACACCGATCTGCCGATGCTGCGCGAACGCATGGGCGAGGGCCGGCTGCTGTTCGCCTGGGCGTAAGGTTCAGCGTTCGGAACGTCGGGCCCTGAACTCTGCGATGCTGTGCCCGGTCGTGGCCTCGTCAGCCGCGTCATCGGGGATATCGAGGATCCCCCGGTTCTTCGTCATCAGGTTCGACCACGGGCGTTCCCGTGACTTCCCCCAGCGCAACCCTCAGTCCCGCTCCAGCGCGCGCCAGCCGATGTCGGTCCGGTTGAAGCCGCCGGGCCAGTCGATCTTGCGCACCGCCTCATAGGCCCGCTCGCGGGCCTCGACGATGTCGGCCCCCTCGGCGCAGATGCTCAGCACCCGGCCGCCGGCCGCCACCAGAGTTCCGTCCTCCCGACGCTGGGTCCCGGCATGGAAGACCTGGACATGCGGGCCGAAATCCTGCTCCGCCCCGCGGATGATCGAGCCCTCGATCGGACTGTCCGGATAGCCCCTCGCTGCCATCACCACGCAGATCACCGTCTCCGGCCTGAACTGTGGCTCGGGCAGGCGCGAAACGTCCCCCCGGGCGCAGGCCAGCAGATAGGGCACGATGTCACCGGCCATCCGCATCATCAGCACCTGGCATTCCGGGTCGCCGAAACGGGCGTTGAACTCGACCACCCTGGGGCCGTCGGCCGTGGCCATGAGCCCGGCGTAGAGCACGCCGCGATAGGGCGCGCCTTCCATGGCCATGGCCTTCAGGGTCGGCTGGACGATGCGGCGGTTGGCGGCCATGACAAGCGCCTCGTCGAACACCGGGGCCGGCGAATAGGCCCCCATGCCCCCGGTGTTGGGGCCAAGATCGCCGTCGAAGGCCCGTTTGTGGTCCTGGGCGCCGCCGAACAGTACGGCGCGCTGGCCATCGCACAGCGCGAACAGCGAGCCCTCCTCGCCCTCCATGAACTCCTCAATGACGACGCGCGCGCCGGCGGCACCGAAGCGGCCGCCCAGCATCCGCTCGATCTCCGCCCCGGCGTCGTGACGGTCCGGGCTGATGGCGACGCCCTTGCCCGCCGCAAGCCCGTCAGCCTTGATCACATAGGGCGGCTTGAACACCGCCAGGGCGGCCTTGGCGTCCTTGACCCGGTCATAGACGCCATAGTGGGCGGTCGGAATGTCATGCCGCGCCATAAAACCCTTGGAGAAGGCCTTGGAGGTCTCCAGTTGCGCCGCCCGGGCGCTGGGTCCGAAACAGGGAATGCCCGCCGCGTTCAGAAGGTCAGCCAGCCCGGCCTGAAGCGCGACCTCGGGCCCCACCACGACCAGCCCGACCTTCAGCTCCCGGGCCAGCCGGGCCAGACCCTCGGCATCGTCGGCCCGGACGTTCGACAGGCATTCGGCCGCCCTGGCGATGCCCGGATTCCCGGGCGCGCAGAACAGGCGGTCGACCAGCGGCGACTGACGCATTTTCCAGGCCAGGGCGTGCTCCCGGCCGCCCGACCCCACCAGCAGGATATCCATGCCCGCGCAATGGCTGCGCGGGCCCGGTGGGTCAAGGCCTCCTGACCGTCAGAGGAGGGCCGACGCCACATAGGCCATCGCGCCCAGCAGGGCGATCAGGGCCACGATCAGCCACGGGTTCACGGCCGGCGCATTGCTGCGCCGCGCCAGGTCGCGTTCGCGCGGGTCTTCCTCGTCACGGGGCGGGATGGGCTGATCGTTCATCGTGCGATCGATATAGACCGAATGGGGCGGTTTCCGCACGCCCCGCCGCTCGCTACACTCGTGCCATGACCGACGACTATGTGTTCGCCGGGTCCGCCGGGACCGAACCGGCCGCCCCCCCGCGAGACAACAACCCGCCCCTGTCGATCTCGGAACTGTCGTTCGCGCTCAAGCGCACGCTTGAGGACCGCTTTGGCCATGTCCGCCTCCGGGGCGAGATTTCCAAGGTCAACCGTCACGCCTCCGGACACATCTATCTGACGCTCAAGGACGACAAGTCGGCCATCGATGGCGTGGTCTGGAAGGGTCAGGCGCGGGGTCTGGGGGTGCAGCCGGAGACAGGGCTCGAGGTCATCGTTACCGGCAAGATCACCTCCTATCCCGCCCGGTCGTCGTACCAGATCGTCATCGAATCGATGGAGGCTGCAGGGGCGGGGGCCCTGTTGGCCCAGATGGAGCGGCTGAAGCTGCGGCTGGGCGGCGAAGGCCTGTTCGATCCCGCGCGCAAGACACCGGTTCCACTTTATCCCCGCACCATCGGCGTGATCACCAGCCCGACCGGGGCGGTGATCCGCGACATCCTGCACCGAATCGCCGAACGCTGGCCCTGTCATGTTCTGGTCTGGCCCGTGGTGGTCCAGGGCGACGCCGCCAGCGGCCAGATCGGGGCCGCCATCCGGGGCTTTGACGCCCTGACCCCGGGCGGTGCCATTCCCCGGCCCGACCTTATCATCGTCGCGCGCGGCGGCGGCTCGGTCGAGGACCTCTGGTGCTTCAACGACGAAGGGCTGGCCCGCACCGTGGCGGCCGCCGCCATCCCGATCATCTCGGCTGTCGGGCACGAGACCGATACCACCCTGATCGACTTTGTTTCCGACCGTCGCGCCCCGACGCCGACCGGGGCGGCAGAACTGGCGACCCCCGTTCTGGCCGACCTGCGCGCCTTCGTCGCCGATCTTGAGCGCCGACTCGACCGGGCCGGCGCGCGTCTGCTGGAAGATCGCCGCGTGCGGCTGCGTGCCGTCGCCCGGGGGCTGCCGGCCCGGCCCGAAGACCTGGTCGCCCGGGTCCAGCAGCGACTCGATCACGCCTCCAGCCGACTGGCCTCGGGGCTGGAGCGGAACACCGAACTGCATCACCGCCGCCTCGTCGCCGTCGGCGGCCGCTTTGCACCGGCCCTGCTGGACCGCGCCGTGGAGCAGCGCGCCGCCCGGCTGGACAGCCAGTCCACCCGTCTTGCGGCCGGGCTGGGAGCCCTGGCCGCCCTGCACGAGCGCCGCCTGCTGCGCGTCTCGGGTCGTCTCAGCCTGGATCCGATCCACCGCCGGCTTGACCAGCGCGCCGCCCGGCTGGAGGGGGTCGTCGCCCGGCTTGAGCGGCCGGTCCCCGAGGCGCTCGAACGCGCCGCAGTCCGCCTCGCCGCGCTAGCGCGTGCGCTGGCCACACTCGACCCGGACCGGCCGAAGCCCGGGTTCGCGCGGGTCGCCGACGGGACCGGGGCCCGGGTCACGTCCGCGACCCAGCTGTCGGCGGGTCAGGGCGTGACGCTGATCTTCCCCGATGGCGCGCGCGGTGCCCGTATCGAGGGCGAAGGCCCGGCCCGATCCAGACCCTCTGCGAGGCCAAAGGCGACGGGGGTCGCCCAGGGCGATCTGTTCTGAAGCAGTTGTCTCCTCCCTGTCGCCACTTGGCGATGGGGAGGGGGACCACGAAGTGCTGGAGGGGTCCTTGAAGCCCCGCAGGCCGCGCCTGTTCCAAGAACCCCTCCGTCACGGCGCGAAGAAGCGCCACGCCACCTCCCCATTCGCTTCGTAAACGGGGAGGAGACCGGTGGTCTCGCGCGTGCTGTCGGGTTAAGCTTCACACCATGACCTCAACCCCGTCCCCCGCCACACTCCACTATGGCGACGGCGAGTTTGCCGTGCTCAAGCCCGGTCCGTTCGTGCTCTGCGCCGTCAGCGGCCGGGGCATTCCCCTGGACACGCTCCGCTACTGGTCGGCCGAGCGTCAGGAGGCCTATGCCGGCCCGGCCGAGGCCATGACCCGGATGGTCGAGGCGTGATCCCCTCGCGGCGCGCCCTTATCCTGGGGGCCGGTGCCGCGTCCCTCACCGCGACAGTCCGGGCAGACGCACCGGACGACGGCCTCGCCCTGACCGGGCGGTTCGTCCAGGGCGGCTTCGCCATGGGCCGGACCTGGCCGCGCGCCCTGATCTTCGTCGACGGCGAGGCCCTGACCACGGCCTCTGCCGCCGGCCTGTTCGTCGTCGGCTTCGACCGCGACGCCCCCGGCACCGTCCAGATCGAGGCGCGCGACGCCACCCGCAGCGCCCGCCGCAGCCTGACCATCGTCCCCGGACAGTTCGCATCGACCCGGATCAACGGCCTGCCGCCCTCGACCGTGGAGCCGAGCGATCCGGCCCTACTCGCGCGTATCCAGCAGGAAGTGGCGCTGAAGGTTGAGGGCTTTGCCAGCCGCACCGATACCGACGATTTCCGCTCCGGCTTCATCTGGCCGCTGGACACCCGACGCGTGACCAGCGCCTGGGGGGCCCAGCGCGTCCTCAACGGAACCCCGGCGCGTCCCCACTATGGCATCGACCTGGCGGCACCGGCCGGGACGCCGATCCGCGCGCCCGCCGACGGCCTTGTCACCATGGCCCGCACAGGCCTGCATTTCGAGGGTGGCCTGACCCTGATCGACCACGGACAGGGGCTGGTCACCGCCTGTCTGCACCAGTCCCGGATAGACGTGCTGCCGGGGCAGAGGGTGGGCCGGGGCGATGTCATCGGCCGCGTTGGCATGACCGGCCGCGCGACCGGCCCGCACCTGTGCTGGCGCATGCGCTGGCGAGACCGCAACCTCGACCCGTCGCTCATGATCGGACAGTCAGCGCCGCCGCAGGGACAGCGTTCCGCCTAACCCTTTGAACGGCATGGACCCGCTCCGGTTTTACGCCTAAGCTTTGTTGATCGCCGGGAAGGCGGTGTCGGCCGCGTTCAGTGATGTCTGCCCTGCAATCTCTCAAAGTCCTGCTGGCAGACGACAACCAGCACATGCGCGACATCGTCTCTGCCATCCTTCAGTCGGCCGGGATTCGACAGATCGTCGAGGTCTCGGATGGGGCCATGGCGCTCGACGCGCTCCGCGACCATCCGGTCGATCTGGCCATCGTCGACTTCAACATGTTTCCGCTGAACGGGGTCGAGTTCACCCGACTGGTCCGCAACAGCAGCGAAAGCCCCAACCCCTATCTTCCGATCATCATGATGACCGGACACTCCGAACGGGCGCTCGTCACCGAGGCGCGCGACGCCGGCGTGACCGAGTTCGTGGTCAAGCCTGTGAACGCCAAGGCCATTTTCGGCCGACTCCAGGCCCTGATCATGCGGCCCCGGCCCTTCGTGCAGACCGATCACTATTTCGGTCCTGATCGGCGGCGCTCGAACGCCGCAGGCTATCCGGGTCCGTGGCGGCGCTCCACCGATCAGCGCGAGGACGTTCTCACCGCCGTCGGCTCGTCCTCCGGACCCAGCGCGGCATAGACCCGCTCGGGCCACCGTTTGTGGACCCAGAACCAGTCGACGGGGTGCTCGCGGACGCGCGCCTCGACAAAGGTCGTGATCGCCTGCACGCCGCGCAGGATGTCGCCCTGGCGGTTGCCGGTCGACGTCAGGAGGATCGGCTCATGCGCCGTCACCCGGAACCGCACCCCGGGCAGTCGCACCACCGACAGGGGCTGGATCACCGTCCCGAACCGCAGCGCCAGTCGGCTGGGGCCCGGCGCGGCGTTGACCGGCTGGCCGAAGAAGGTCACCTCGGGCCCTTCCGAAAACTTCTGGTCGTTCATCAGAGCGATGCTCTCGCCGCGCGCCATGCCGGCCAGAAGTTCGCGCGCGCCGTCCCCGCCCTTGGGGGCGAACAGCTTGACCCCGTAGCGCGCCCGCGCCGCCCGGATCTGGGCGTCGACATAGGGGTTGTTGGCGGCGCGATAGGTGACCTGGACCGGTATGCCACTGGCCACCAGCACCGCCGCCATCGTCTCGATATTGGCCATGTGGCCGGACACGAACACCACTGGCTTTCCACTCTCGCGGATCGCCTCCAGCCGTTCGGCCCCGACGATCTCGATCCGGCCCGAGGCCGGCGTCAGCTGGTCCATCACCGCAGTCTCGGCGAAGGTCCGCCCGGTCTGCTCCCACTGATCGACCGCCAGCCGCGCACGTTCGCCGGGATTCATGTCCGGAAAGGCGATCCGCAGATTGCGCAGGACCACCCTTTGCGTGCTGACGCGCGGGCCCAGCGTGCGCAACAGCCAACCGCCGAGGTTTGACGCCGCTTCCAGCCCGATCAGCCGCATCAGGCCGATGAAGCCCGCGAACGCCACAGCCTCCAGCCGCCAGCTCAGGTCCTGGCGCAGGCCGGGGCCCTTGCTGTCGTCACCAGGC
>JBBSCK010000038.1:0-21214 GCA_038250335.1 Caulobacterales bacterium | reverse complement strand
GGTCAGGGCGTGGGACCCATCGGCGCGAAGCAGCGGACCATAGGCGGTCAGGGCCAGGGGATCGGCGGTATAGGCCGTGATCTTGACCTCGCCCTTGACGCCGAACCCCCCGGCGACGTGGCCGACGAGGATGAGTTTGGGATCCGGCATGGTCTTCGACATAGAAAAAAGGTCCGCTCATCCCCGCGAAAGCGGGGACCCAGTTCTTTCGTGACGCACTTTGCGCGGGATCGACAACCTCGCCAAATGGAGGCCCCCGGTCGCCCAAAGCGCTGGGTCCCCGCTTTCGCGGGGATGAGCGGAAAGAGGCGGTCTTAAGCCTCGGTCTTCTCTTCTTCGGCGACCGGAGCCTCCTCTGCAGCCGCTTCAGCAACGGGGGCCTCGTCAGCGGCAGCCTCGGCCGGAGCTTCCTCGGCAGGAGCCGCCTCGACCGGCGGCGCGTTCTTCGCGGCTTCAGCGGCAGCGGCCGCTTCTTCCTTGGCCTTCACGGCAGCTTCAGCGGCCTCGATCTTGGCAGCAGCCTCGGCCTCAGCGCGGTCGGCTTCACGCTGGGCGCGTTCGGCCGAGCGTTCCTGCGCCTTCTTGCCTGGGGCACCCTTGGTCGGGTTGTTGGACTGGGTCCACTTGACCTTGCCGGCCAGGGCCTCGTCCTGGCTCAGGAAGCGGGCGACGCGGTCGGTCGGCTGGGCGCCCTTGCCGAGCCATTCGGAGATCCGGTCGGTCTTCAGCGTGACGCGCGGCTTGTCGCCGTCCTTGGGCAGCATCGGGTTGTAGGTGCCCACGCGCTCGAGGAATTTGCCGTCCCGGGGCGAGTGCGAGTCAGCGACGACGATGTAGTAGTAGGGGCGCTTCTTGGCACCGCCGCGGGCCAGACGAATCTTCAGCATTTTCAGTCTCTTTCCAGGGAAATCAGTTGGGTTTCTTGGGGAGGCCGGGCAGGCCCGGAAGCCCTCCCGGCATTTGTCCGCCGCCCAGTCCGGAGAGCCGGTCCTGGAGGGCTTTCATTTCGTCTTCGGTGGGTTCGGGCATGCGCCCGCCGCCAAGGGCTTTGAGGCGCGAGATGTCGGGGCCGCCGATGCCGCCCATGCCGCCAACCATGCCACCGCCACCCCCGCCGGGCATTCCGGGCATGCCGCCCATCATGGCCGCCATCTTCTGCAAATTGCCGCGTCCGCCCTTGGACAGCGACTTGACCATATCGGCCATCTGGCGGTGCTGCTTCAAAAGGCGGTTTATGTCCTGCACCTCCACGCCGGCACCCGCTGCGACGCGCTTCTTGCGGCTGGCGTTCAGCAGGTCGGGTTTCTTGCGCTCGGTTTTGGTCATCGACGAGATGATCGCTTCCTGACGCAGGATCATGCGGTCGTCGATATTCTGTTCGGCCATCTGGGCCTTCATCTTGGCCACACCCGGCAGCATGCCCATAATGCCCTGAAGCCCGCCCATCTTCTTCATCTGCTGCAGCTGGGCCGCGAGATCGTTGAGGTCGAACTGTCCCTTGGCGAGCTTTTTCGCCATGGCCTCGGCCTTGGACTGGTCGAGCTCGGTCGCCGCTTTTTCGACCAGGGCGACGATGTCGCCCTGACCGAGGATACGACCGGCCACACGCCGGGCGTCGAACACCTCCAGCGCATCGATCTTTTCGCCGGCACCCATGTATTTGATCGGCAGGCCGGTCACGGCCCGCATCGACAGCATGGCCCCGCCGCGCCCGTCACCGTCGGCGCGGGTCAGGATCAGACCGGTCAGGGGCAGGCGTTCATGGAAGGCCTTGGCGGTCCGCACCGCGTCCTGACCGGTCAGACTGTCGGCCACCAGCAGGGTCTCGACCGGGTTGGCGATGGACGCCACCTCGGCCACCTCGGCCATCAGCGCCTCGTCGAGGGTGATGCGGCCGGCGGTGTCGAGGATGAGGACGTCGAAGCCCTGCAGTTTCGCCGAGGTCAAGGCGCGACGGGTGATCTGGACCGCGCTCTCGCCCGCCACGATCGGCAGGACCGCAACCTCGATCTGCGTCCCCAGCTGGGCCAGCTGTTCCATGGCCGCCGGACGCCGCGTGTCCAGCGAGGCCATCATGACCTTCTTGCGATCGAATTTCGTCAGCCGCAGCGCCAGCTTGGCGGAGGTCGTGGTCTTGCCCGAGCCCTGCAGGCCGGCCATCAGCAGCACGGCGGGCGGGGTGGCGTTCAGGTTCAGCGGCGTGGGCTCTTCGCCGCCCAGCATCTCGACCAGGCCGTCATAGACGATCTTGATGACCTGATCGGCGGGGCGGACCGAGCGGATGACCTCTTCGCCCGTGGCTTTCTCGGTGGCAAAGGCGATGAAGTCCTTGACCACCGGCAGGGCGACGTCGGCCTCGAGCAGGGCCACGCGCACCTCGCGCATCGCCTCGGCCACGTCCTTTTCGGACAGGGCCCCGCGCCCGGTGATCCGGTCGAAAACGCCTGTCAGCCGCTCGTTCAGGGCCTCGAACATACAAACCTCGTTGGCGACGAAGGGGACCGGACGGCTCCATACGACAACGTCCCCTGGCGACGATCACGTCGGCAGGGGGTTCTCGCCATCCTC
Source organism: Caulobacterales bacterium (assembly GCA_038250335.1). Classification (GTDB taxonomy): domain Bacteria; phylum Pseudomonadota; class Alphaproteobacteria; order Caulobacterales; family Caulobacteraceae; genus Brevundimonas. Next base: position 18,646 of record JBBSCK010000038.1, on the reverse strand, counting down.
GTCCGGTCGAAACCGGGGTCGTGATGGTGGAGACGCGAGGTTCACTTGCGTCGGAAGCGGCGGCTTATGACGGAAAACATCGGCGGAGACAAGGCGAGGCGACGGACGGCTTGCCAAGCCGGCGCGGAGCCCGTCCTATTCCTGCGCCGTTCCGGAGGATCCCCATGCATTTCGTTCGCCCCCTTGCCCTCGCCGCCGTCCTGTCGCTGGCCGCTGCGCCCACCGTCCTGGCCCAGGCCGACCAGCCCGAGCGCCGGGAATCCGGCACGCTGATCTACAGCGGCATCCCCGAGATCCCTGCGGCGCTGAAAAGTGAACTGCAGCGCTATCGCAACGCCCGTTCGGCCAGCTTCCAGGACTGGATGGAGGACGGATCCATGCTGATCTCGACCCGGTTCGGCGAAACGGCCCAACTGCACCGCGTCGCGGCGCCGGGCGCGGACCGCACCCAGATCACCTTCTTCGCCGAGCCCGTGTCCAACGCCAGAACCCTCCCGGGCAGCGACCGGTTCGCCTATCAGCGCGACGCAGGCGGGGCCGAGAATTTCCAGACCTTCGTCGCCGGACTGACCGGCGGCGATGAAGCGATGACCGAGCCCGGCACCCGTAACGGGGCCCCCGTCTTCTCAGACGACGGCCGTATGGCGATCTGGACCCGGGTCGAGAGGGGCCAGTCGGACTATGACATCCTCGCCATGACGGTCGGCGATCCGTCGACCCGGCGCGTCGTGTTCGAGGGCACGGGCCAGTATTCGCCCGTCGACATCTCCCCGGACGGGACGCGGGTCCTGCTGTCGCAATACATCTCCATCCTCGACGTGCGTCTGTGGGTGCTGGACCTCGCGACGGGTCAGACGAGCCGTATCCGCGAGAGCGCCATGCCCGTGGCCTACAGCGGCGGCGAGTTCACCCGCGACGGGCGTTCCATCATCACTACGTCGGACGAGGGCGGCGAGGCGCTGCGGCTGGTCGAAATTGCCCTCGACGATGGCACCGTCACGCCCCTGACCGAGGCCTCGTCCTGGGACATTGACGAGTTCGACCTGTCCGACGACGGCCGGCTTCTGGCCTGGTCGACCAATGAGGACGGCTATTCGAAGCTGGCAGTGCGCGACCTGATCACCCGCCGCGCCCTGCCCCAGCCCGAACTGCCGGCCGGTGTGCTGGGTGCGCTGGAGTTTTCGCCCGACGGATCAAGGCTCGCGGTCGGGCTGTCAACACCCTCCAGCTCGGGCGACGTCTGGAGCTGGGACGTGGCGGATGGAGGGCTGACGCGGTGGACCCGGTCCGAGGTGGGCCCGCTGGACCCCACCACCTTTGTGACGCCGGAACTGGTCCGATATCCAACCTTTGATGCCCTGCAGATTCCCGCCTTCGTCTATCGGCCACAGGGCGGCCAGGGGCGACGCCCGGTCATCATCGACATCCACGGCGGACCGGAAGGGCAGGCGCGGCCGGGCTTTGGCCTGAACTACCAGCAGTGGGTCGCCGATCTCGGGGCCGTGGTCATTGTGCCCAACGTCCGGGGCTCCAGTGGCTATGGCAAGACCTGGCTGGCGGCCGATAACGGCCCGCTGCGGCAGGCCTCGGTACAGGACATCGGGGCCCTGCTCGACTGGATCGCGACCCAGCCCGATCTGGACCCGGAGCGGGTCGTGGTCCATGGCGGCTCCTACGGCGGGTTCATGGTACTGGCCTCGCTGGCGGCCTATTCTGACCGGCTGGCGGGGGGCGTGAACATCTTCGGCATCGCCAATTTCGTCAGCTTCCTCGAGAACACCGAAGCCTATCGCCGCGACCTGCGCCGGGCCGAATACGGCGATGAGCGCGACCCGGCCATGCGCGCGGTGTTCGACCAGATCTCGCCGAGCCATCTGACCGACCGGATGACCGCGCCTCTGCTGGTCATCCAGGGGGCCAATGACCCCCGCGTACCGCAGAGCGAGTCCGAGCAGATCGTCGACGCGGTTCGCGCCGAGGGCCGCCCGGTCTGGTATCTGCTCGCCACCAACGAGGGGCATGGGTTTCGCAAGAAATTCAACTCCGACGGCCAGGCCGAGGTGACCAACCTGTTCTTCCGCCAGGTTCTGGGGGTCGAGCCCCGGCCCGCAGCCGGCGCACAATAGGTTTCAGCGCTCCCCGCAGGGCTGGTCACCCTGCCGGTCGCTGATACGGTCAGGCGACAGCCTCCCCGCTGAGCGAGACCGCCATGCCCACCACAAGCCCCGTCGTCGATGATCGCCTGCGTGAGGAGGTGCGTCTGCTGGGCGGGCTTCTGGGGGAGATCATCCGCGACGAGGGCGGCCAGGCTATCTACGACCGGATCGAGGCCGTCCGCGTCGCCTCCGTCGCCTACCATCGCCATCCGGGGGCGCGCGGATCGGCGGAACTGGAGCGGCTGCTGATCGACCTCTCATTGGACGATGCCGTGGGGCTGGCGCACGGGTTCGCGGTGTTCTCGCTGCTGGCCAATGTTGCCGAGGACCGGGCGGGCAGGCGACGGGCGCGCAGCCAGACGGCGGAAGGTGCGCGGCCGGACACGCCCGAGGGGGCCCTGGCCCGGCTGAAGGCGGCGGGGCGAACGGTGGAGGACGCGCGGGCCTTGTTGTCCGGGGCGCTGATCTCGCCCGTGCTGACCGCCCACCCGTCGGAGGTGCGAAGAAAGAGCGTGCTGGACCGGATCACGGCGGTGTCTGACTTGCTCGACGCCTGCGATCGCGAGGACCTCGCCTGCGCGCCCGAAATCATGACCGCCGGTCTGCGTCGCCAGATCGTGATCCTGTGGGCGACGCGGCTGGTGCGGACCACCGGCCTGGTGGTTCAGGACGAGATCGACACCGTCGTGTCCTTCCTCGATCGTGTGTTCCTGACGGTGGTGCCTCAGCAACTGATCGACTGGCGCCGGCGGCTGGATGCGCCCGACCTCAAGCCCTTCATCCGCATCGGGGCCTGGGTCGGTGGAGACCGGGACGGCAATCCCAATGTCGATGCCGACGCCTTGAGGGCCGCCTTCGCCACGCCGGCGAAGGCGGTGCTGAGGCATTATCTGGATGCCGTGAACGCGCTCGGCGCGGAGCTCAGCCTGTCGGGCTCGCTCGTGGCCATCAGTCCAGCCCTGCAGGCCCTGGCCGAAGGGTCCGGGGATCAGTCGCCGCACCGGGCCGACGAACCCTATCGCCGCGCGCTGAGCCAGATCTACGCGCGGCTTTCGGCGACCCATCCCGTCCTGACCGGCCAGACCGCGCCCCGGCCGGCCCCCTTTGCCGCCCCGACCTACGACGGACCCGCCGATTTCCGCGCCGATCTGGCGGTGCTGCACGACAGCCTTGTCGCCAGCCATGGCAGCGTCTTCGCCGACGATGGCCTGTCGCGCCTGATCGCCACGGTCGATGTGTTCGGTTTCCACATGGCGACGCTGGACCTGCGCCAGAACTCCGACGTCCACGCCCGCGTCGTGGGTGATCTTCTGCGCGTCGCAGGGGTCTGTCCCGACTATGCCGCCCTTGACGAGGCGGAGCGGCTTGACCTGCTGGCCCGCGAACTAGCGACCCCGCGCCTGCTGTTCAGTCCCTATGCGACCTATACCCCCGAGACCCAGAAGGAGCGGGCGATCCTGAGCGCCGCCGCAGGGGCGCTGGCGCGCTTCGGACCCGAGGCCATCCGCACCCATATCGTGTCCAAGACCGACGCGGCGTCAGACCTTCTGGAAGTCTATCTGCTGCTCAAGGAGGTCGGGCTCTATCGCCACGACGACCCCGCCGCCTGCCCCATCCAGGCCGCGCCCCTGTTCGAGACCATCGACGACCTGCGGGCGGCCCGGCCGACGCTGGAGCGGCTACTGCAGGAACCGTCGGCGCTGGCGGTCGCCCGCGCCCGGGGCGTGCAGGAAGTGATGATCGGCTATTCCGATTCCAACAAGGACGGCTCCTATCTGACCTCGACCTGGGAACTCCATGAGGCGTCGCGCGCCCTGCTCGGCGTCACCGACAGTGCCGGCTTGCGGCTGCAGCTGTTCCACGGCCGGGGCGGTGCCGTCGGGCGCGGGGGCGGGTCCAGCTTCGCCGGTGTCCTTTCCCAACCGACCGGTACCGTGGCCGGGCGTATCCGCATCACCGAACAGGGCGAGGTCATCGCCAACAAATATGGCGAGCCCGACGTCGCGCGGCGAAACCTTGATGCGCTGACGGCCGGAACCCTGCTGGCGTCCCTGACGCCGCCGCCAGACGAACGCCTGAGCACGGTTCACGGCGCGACCGCCTCGGCCCTGTCGCGGGCCTCAATGGCCGCCTATCGGGCCCTGGTCTATGAGACACCGGGCTTCGTCGACTATTTCCGGGCGGCCACGCCGATCGCCGAGATCGCCGAGCTGAAGATCGGGTCTCGGCCCACCTCGCGTACCGCCTCAACCGCCATCGAGGACCTGCGCGCCATTCCCTGGGTGCTGAGCTGGAGTCAGAGCCGGGTCATGCTGCCCGGATGGTTCGGCTTCGGCTCCGCCGTCGTGGGCCAGGACATGGAAGAACTGCGGACCATGGCCCGGGACTGGCCGTTCTTCCGGACCCTGATCCAGAACATGGAGATGATCATGGCCAAGGCGGACATGACCATCGCCCGCCGCTACGCCGCGCTCGTGCCGGATCAGACGCTGGCGGCGACCCTCTTCGGCGCGCTGCAGGCGGAATGGGACCGGACGCGCGACGCCGTTCTGGCCATCACCGGACAGGCCGACCTGCTGGGCGGACAGCCCGAACTGGACCGGCTGATCCGGCTGCGGATGCCCTATGTCGAACCGCTGAACCACGTGCAGATCGAACTGATCCGACGGCGGCGGGCCGGCGACGACGATCCCCGGGTGCGCGAAGGCATCCTGCTGGCCATCAATGGCGTGGCGGCGGGATTGAGAAACAGCGGTTAGCTCTCGACCGGCAGCAGGCGACCCGTCTTCACATCATAGATGAAGCCGTGGACCGGCACGTCCTTTGGTGTCAGCGGGTGCTCGCGGATGCGCACGACGTCGTCCACCACGCTCTGGCGCAGGTCGCTAAAGGTCAGCCAGTGGACGTCCCCGCGTGGGACCCGCCTTCGGCCTGGGTGTTGGTCCATGCCGTGCCATCGAAGGTCGCCGTGGCCCGACTGGTCTCCAGCAGGCCTGCCATGGTGGCGTCGTCAAACAGCTCCATGCCGCAACTCGTGTGGTGGATCACGAACCACTCACGGGTGCCCAGAAGCTTGTGAGAGATCACCAGCGACCGGATGGCGTCGTCGGAAGCGCGCCCGCCGGCGTTGCGGATCACATGGGCGTCGCCTTCGGCGAAACCTGCGTATTTCGCCGGGTCCAGCCGCGCATCCATGCAGGTCAGGATGGCAAAGGCACGCGCGGGCGGCAGGGCGAGGTCGCCCTTGTCGCCGAAATCGGAGGCATAGGCCGCGTTGGCGGCAGTGACTTCGTTGTAGATCGGGCTGTTCGGCAACGCTGGCTCCGGGGAGATGAACTCTCACGACAGCGTGGATGGGCACGCCTCGAGAGCCTCGAAGTTGGAATGCTCAAACCTCGAAACAAGGCGCGCTTTGTCGCAAGCGCAAAACCTGTACCGGAAGGACAGGGGAGGCGACCTGCGCCGCCTCCCCTTGCCGTCATCAGCTGACCGGGAAGCCCCGCACGCGCAGCAGGGCCGCGACGTCCGGATCGCGACCACGGAACTGGCGATAGGCCTCGGCCCGGTCGGTCGTGTTCCCCGGAGCCAGGATGATCGACTTGAACCGCCCCCCGATCTGGGGATCGAACACGTCGCCCGAGGCCTCGAAATAGGCCCAGGTGTCGGCGTCCATCACTTCGGACCACAGATAGCTGTAGTAGCCGGCAGAATAGGCGTCCGAGGTGAACAGGTGGTTGAACTGCGGCAGACGGTGCCGCATCACGATCTCCTTGGGCATCCCCAGCCGGTCGAGCGAGGCCTTCTCGAAGGCGTCGATGTCGGTCGGCGGTGTGGCCTGGGTATGCAGGTCCATGTCGACCATGGCCGAGGACAGATAGCTGACCGTCGCATAGCCCTGGTTGAAGGTGGTCGAGGCCTCGACCTTGTCTACCAGCGCCTGGGGCATGGCCTCACCGGTCTGGTAGTGTTTCATGAAGCGGTCGAGGATGGGGCGCGACAGCACCCAGTGCTCATGCACCTGCGACGGATACTCCACGAAATCACGCGGAGTGTTGCCATAGCTGGGATAGGTCACCACCGACGAGAAATAATGCAGGGCGTGGCCGAACTCGTGGAACAGGGTCTCGGCATCATCCAGCGAGATCAGCAGCGGCTCGCCGGCCCCCGGCTTGACGAAATTGTTGTTATTCGAGGCGAGGATCGGCTTGGAGCCGTCCAGCGTCGAGAACGACCGGTAGGTGGTCATCCAGGCCCCCGACCGCTTGCCCGCCCGCGCGAAATCGTCGGTGTAGTAGAGGCCGATCAGGCGACCCGAGGTCTTGTCGGTGACCTCGTAGAGCTGGACGTCCGACTGGAACACCGGCGCGGTCGATTGCGCCTTGGGCGTGAAGACGAAACCGTACAGGCGTTCAGCCATATAGAACGAGGCGTTGCGCACCGCACCGAGCTCGAAGAAGGGCTTCAGCTGGTTCTGATCGAGGTCGTACTTCTCCTTCCGCACCTTCTCGGCGAAATGCAGATAGTCCCATGGCGCGATGTCGAAGCCGGCGATCGCCTTCATGTCGGCGACCTCCTCGGCGACGCGCGCCTTGGCGGGCTCCCACACCCGGCTCATCAGCGACTGGGCCGCCGCCGGGGTCCTGGCCATCGTGTCCTGCATCCGCCACTCGGCGTGGTTGCGATACCCGAGCAGCCTGGCCCGCTGATCGCGCAGGCGCACGATCTCGGCGATCGTCGCATTGGTGTCGTTGCGGTCGCCATTGTCGCCGCGGTTGACGAATTTGCGCCACACCTGTTCGCGCAGGGCCCGGTCATCGGCGAAGGTCAGGAAAGGATCGACACTGGAACGGGTGTTGACGATGACCCAGCCCTCGAGATTGCGCGACTGTGCGGCGGCACGCGCGGCGGCCTTGTTGGACTCTGGCAGGCCCGCGACCCCGGCTTCGTTGGGGATGACGGTCCAGGTGTTCTCGTCAGCCACGACTTTCTGGCCGAAGGCCGTGAAGGCGTTGGACAGGGCCGTGTTGATACGGCCCAGTTCGGCCTTGCCCGCAGCGTCCAGATTGGCACCCGAACGCACGAAGGCGTCACGGCGGCGTTCGGCCAGACGCTTCTGCTGGGCATTCAGGCCCGCCGCGTCGGCCCCGTCGGCCACGGCTTTGATGCGCCGGAACAGGGGTTCGTTGAAGGTGATCTCGTCGCTGGCGACGGACAGCAGCGGAGACACCTCGGTGTCCATGGCGTCATAGGCCTCACCGCCGATGTTGGAGGTCACGACACCATAGAGGTTGGTCGCGCGGTCCAGCGGCTCGCCGGCCAGTTCCATCGCCACGATGGTGTTGGCAAAGGTTGCGGGCGCGGGGTTGTCGGCGATGGCGGCGATATCGGCGCGCTGAAGATCGATGCCCTCGATAATGGCGGCCTTCAGCTTGTCAGCGGTGACCGCATTCCACGGCGGCACGCCCTCATACGGGCCGGTCCAGGGCTGCAGCAGCTCGGCGCGCGGCGTCTGGAACGGAAGGACGGTGCGGGCCAGGGCGGCTTCGTCGGCCACTTCAGTGGCCGTCATTGCGGTCATTGCCCCCGCGCTCGCGCAACCCGAAAGGGCCAGGAGGCTCGCGCCTCCGATGAGGATCTGGCGTCTGTGCATTTCGAAATCCTTTGATGGTGACTGGACCCTGCGGCACCCTGGCACCCGGCCGCATGACCCTCGCGTGAACAGGGTTTAATCCCGTTGGACGGCGAAGCAAGCTGCGTCTAAACGCGCGGGCATGGCCATAGGCGTATTCGACAGCGGCGTGGGCGGCCTGACCGTCCATCGGGCACTGACCCGGCGTTTCCCGACCCGCGATTTCGTCTACCTGGCGGATCAGGCCAATGCGCCGATCGGATCGCGGAGCGGCGAGGAGATCGTCGAGATTACCCGCAACGGCTGCGAACGGCTGTTTCAGGCTGGGGCCAGCGTCATTGTCCTGGCCTGCAACACGGCCTCGGCCATCGCCCTGCGGCGTCTGCAGCAGACCTGGGTGCCCGACGCGCGGGCGCGCCACGGGCGGGCCGTCAATGTGCTGGGCATCATCGTGCCGACCATCGAGGCGGCAACAGGCCTGCCCTGGTCCTTCGAGGCCGAGCGCGAGAGCCGTCTTGAAGGCGAGAAGCGGGCGGCCATCGACGTCACCGGTGTGTTCTGCACCGCCGCGACGGCCATGAGCCGGGTTTACGAGATCGAGATCGACAAGCGCCGCGAGGATCTGGCGGTCTTTTCCGAGCCCTGTCCCGGGCTGGCCGGTCTGATCGAACTGGGCGCGCCGGTCGAGGAGCTGTCCGTGGTGGTCGCCGATCACGTCGACGCCCTGCGCCGCCGAATCGGCCGCCACCCCGACACGGCCATCCTGGGATGCACCCACTATGAGATCGTGGCGGACCTGTTCACCGCCGCCTTGCCGGCCGGAACGTCGGTGATCCATCAACCCACGGCCGTCGCCGATTCCCTGGAACGCTATTTCGCGCAGCACCCCGAGTATGGCCTCGGAGACAGCGGCCGCCGCGACTTCCTCACGACCGGCACGCCCGGCCCGCAGTCCGAAATGGTCAGCCGGTTCTGGGGCGCGCCGCTGAGCTTCGACGCGACCTAGCCGGCCAGCGCGGTCTCCGAGGCCACGATCCGGCTGGCGGCATGGACCACCGCGCCGATGCGCAGGGCCGTCTGGACCTGCTGGGCCGGGACGCCGTGTTTTCTCAGTTCGCCCTCGTGGGCGTCGAGGCAGGCCCCGCAGCCGTTGATGGCGCTGACGGCCGTTGACCACAGCTCGAAATCCATCTTCTCCACGCCCGGATTGGCCAGGACGTTCATGCGCAGCCTGGCCGGCAGGGTGGTGTACTCGGGGTTCTTCATCAGGTGCAGCGAGCGGTAGTACATGTTGTTCATGCCCATGATGGCGGCGGCGGCCTTGGCCGCCGTCATCGCCTCAGGCGACAGTTTTTCCGTGGCGGCGGCCTCGATGGCGCGCACGATCGGGCCCACGCCCACCGCGTGGGCCGAGGCCAGGAAACAGCCCCATTTCTGCTGATCGTTCAGCACGGCCTCGGACGCCAGGGACGAAAGGTTGAGCGAGATGTCTTTGGCATAGGCGGGCATCAGGTCGCGCAGGGTGTCAATCGACATTCTTGTCTTTCCTTCGGAAAAGGACGGCTATCGCTTGCGACTCTGCCGCTCGCCGCTTGAGCCGCAGAACAATTGGGCGCGGGTGCCGGCGTCGCATCCGCGCTCAAGCAGCGCGACCGCGTCGAGCGATAGCGCCCCTAAAGAATCAAGCGAGCGGCGGCGGCATCACCGCCGCCGCCCTCACACACGACCTCAAGCCGCGAGCGTTTCGCCGCCGACCGGGCGGTTGCAGGCGCACAGTTCGTCGGTCTGCAGGGCGTCGACGACCCGCAGGGTGTCGGCGGGCGCGCGACCCACGTTCAGGTTGGTGACATAGACGTGCTGGATGACGTTGTGGGGATCGACCACAAAGGTGGCGCGCAGGGCGACACCCTCGGCCTCGTCCAGAATGCCCAGGGCGCGGGCCAGCTTGCCGCCGTTGTCGGCGAACTGCCAGATCGGCAGCTTGTTGAGGTCGGCGTGGTCACGGCGCCAGGCCAGTTTGACGAACTCATTGTCGGTCGAGCCACCCATGACGATGGTATCGCGGTCCTCGAAATCGCGGCCCAGCGAGGCGAATTCGGCGATCTCGGTCGGGCAGACGAAGGTGAAGTCCTTCGGATAGAAGAAGATGACCTTCCACTTGCCCCCGAACGAGGCGTTGGTCAGCGTCTCAAACGCCGAGACGCCGTTTTCCTCGTGGCTGTTGAAGCCGGGCTTGACGCCCGTGATCTTGAATTCAGGCAGGGTCTGACCGACGCCGAACATGGCTGTATCTCCGCGAAAGGATTGGGAACGCCCGACCGGGGAGGGGGCGTTGTGCAGGTGCGAAATGCTCTGCTGCGTCGCACAAGTCAAAGAGATAAAAACTGTTGCGACCATAGGTTGGCTTTATGCTGAGGTCTTTCCGGCCTAGGCTGGCTGATGCTCCCTACCCTGCGCCAGCTCCAGTATCTGAAACTCCTGTCCGAGCACGGCTCGTTCAGCCGCGCGGCCGAGGCCGCGCACGTCAGCCAACCGGCCCTGTCGTCGGGGGTGCAGGAGCTGGAGCGGGTTCTGGGCGCTCCGGTCGTCGAACGCACGCGGGGCAATGTCCAGCTCACCGCTGTGGGGGCCGAGGCCTGCCGCCGGGCCGAAGACGTTCTGGCCCGGACCGAGGATCTGGTCGAAGCGGCGAGGAATGCGGGCCGGCCGCTGTCGGGACGGCTGCGGCTGGGGATCATCCCGACCGTGGCCCCCTTTCTGTTGCCGACCGCCCTGCCCCGGCTGAAGGCATCCTATCCGGCGCTGCGCCTGTTCATCCGTGAGGATCTGACACCACGCCTGGTCGCGGGGCTGAAGGCCGGGCAATTGGACTGCGCCGTGATCGCCCTGCCCTACGACGCGCCGGGTATTGAGCACGCCCGCATCGGCGACGACGAGATCCTGGCCGTGGCTCCAGTAGGGCACGTGCTGGCGGCGGACGGTGACATCCAGCCCGGTTCGCTCCGAGCCGAGGACCTGATCCTGCTGGAGGACGGCCACTGTCTGCGGGATCAGGCCCTGGCCGGCATCGATATGGAGCCCCCCCGGGGCGAGGACATCTTCGCCGCAACGTCGCTGCACACGCTGGTGCAGATGATCTCGTCGGGGCTGGGAGTTTCGTTCCTGCCGGCGATGGCGGTGCGGGCCGGCCTCGCCGACGACAAGGGCGTGGTCATCCGCCATTTCGCGGCCGAAGCGCCCCGGCGCGAGATCGTGGTGGCCTGGCGGTCCGGATCCAGCCGGGCAGCAGAGGCGCGATTGCTGGCCGAAGCGATGCGGCTGGATTGAACGGCGCCTGAATCTTATCCTCCCTGTGCGCAGCATGGGGAGGTGGCGCGGCGCGTTTGCGCCGTGACGGAGGGGTTCTATGCGACGGCGAGAACCCCTCCGTCTCCTCCGCTGCGCTCCGGATCCACCTCCCCACGCCTGCGGCGCAGGGAGGAGACGAAAGCGAAGACCAGGCGCTCGGCCGAGGTCCGCAGTGATGGCAAGAGCCGCTCACCACCCCGAACAGACCTCCCCCGCGTCCGCTTGTGGTCGCCCGCACCCGCCTTGTGTTGATAACTGCCCCCGAAAAGCCCTGTCTTTTCATCACCGGTCCTGAATTAAGCCCCCTCCAGCGTGCGTCGGTTCGGCCCGGGGCAATAATGGCGGCATGACCCACACCGATCCCAGACCCCACCCCACCGCCGAAACCTGGGCCTGCGCCCGCGCCGACTTCGTCTCGGGCCTGAGCGCCGCGATCGTGGCCGAACGCCACGGCGTGTCCGAGCGACAGGTCCGGCGCCGCGCCGCGCTCGAGGGCTGGCGCCGCTCCGATTTCGAGCCGATCAAACTGGGCCCGCCGCCGCCCTGGCTGCGTCCGCCCTTGACCCGCGCCGAGGCGATCGAAGAGGACGGGGCGCTGGAGGAGGTCGACGAGGCCGAGGCCACCGCCCGGTTCGGCCTGCTGTTCGATCCCCAACCCCGGACCCTGCGGCGTTTCGCCTTTCGCCGCGCGTCCGAATCCGCCGCGCTCGACCGGCCGCAACAGGCCGTGGCTTGGATGCGGCTGACCCAGCTGATCGATCGCTGCGGCGACCGGATCGATCAGGAGGCCCATCCCTTTCGCGACATCGACCACGTCCGCGCCGCCTATCTGCGCCGTTTGCATGAGGAATTCGCGCAGGAGGCCGAAACCGCGCCTGGGGACACGACGCCGGATGAGGATCCGGCATCCTGAAATGTCAGGGGCCGTCACGGTGTTTTTTCGTCACCGTGACAAAATGCTCCCCGCTTTCACACAAGATGTTGATGTTGGGGATCGTTAACCAACTACCGGTAGCTTCCGGATCGATTTTGAGGTTGGATAGTGCCTCAAGCCTCCCTGCCGCTTTCGCACTGGTCCGTCGCCATGAACGCCCACGTCTCGATCACCCCTGCCCGCGCGGGCCTGCTGACCCCCTCGGCGGCCTACAAGCCGTTTCGTTATCCGTGGGCGTTCGACATGTGGAAGAAGCAGCAGCAGGTCCACTGGATGCCCGAAGAGGTGCCACTGGGCGAGGACTGCAAGGACTGGGCGGCGAACCTGAACGACAAGGAGCGCAACCTGCTGACGCAGATCTTCCGCTTCTTCACCCAGTCGGACATCGAGGTCGCCGACAACTATATGGAAAAATACGGCCGGGTGTTCAAACCGACCGAGGTTAAGATGATGCTCTCGTCCTTCGCCAATATGGAGACCATCCATATCGCGGCCTATGCCCTGCTGCTGGAAACCATCGGCATGCCCGAAAGCGAGTTCGGGGCCTTCATGGAATACGAGGCCATGCGGGACAAGCACAACTACATGGCCCAGTTCGGGGTCGAGACCGACGCCGACATCGCCCGGACGCTGGCCATGTTCGGCGGCTTCACCGAGGGCCTGCAACTGTTTGCCTCCTTCGCCATGCTGATGAATTTCCCGCGCCAGAACAAGATGAAGGGCATGGGACAGATCGTGTCGTGGTCGGTGCGCGACGAGAGCCTGCACTGCGACGGCATCATCAAACTGTATCATGCCTTCAACAAGGAAACCGGCTGCGTCACCCCGTCGGTGGCCGACGACATCGTCGAATGCTGCCGCACCGTGGTGGGTCTGGAAGACAAGTTCATTGACCTGGCCTTCGAGGCCGGCGACGTCCAGGGCATGACGCCCGAGGACATCAAACAATACATCCGCTTCATCGCCGACTGGCGCCTGCGCCAGCTGAAACTGCCCGAGCTCTACGGCGTCAAGGAGAACCCCCTGCCCTGGCTGCAGTCGATGCTGTCGGGCGTCGAACACGCCAACTTCTTCGAGGCCCGCGCCACCGAATACTCCAAGGCCGCCACCACCGGCGCCTGGCACGGCGCCGAAGGCGTCTGGGGCGAGTTCGACAAGATGCTGGCGCGGCGTGACATGAGCATGGTCGCGGGCTGAGTGGACTGAGACCCCTCTCCCGGCGGGAGAGGGGTTGAGCGCACGCGAGCGGAGCGATCGTTCTTGCGCGAAAGGGTGAGGGTCGGATGGTCGGGCTCATCGCCCAGACCCGACCCTCATCCGTCCGCTCCGCGTCCACCTTCTCCCAACGGGTGAAGGAACAGGAAGTCAGTTCAGATCCCGGCGTACCACTCATAGCCGCGGTCCGGCCAATAGCCGCCCTTGCCACCCTGGATGTCGTCAAAGCTTTCGACCGCCTCGATCCGGCGGATGTATTTGGCGTGTTTGTAGCCCAGCTGGCGTTCGACCCTCAGCCGCAGCGGGGCCCCGTTCGGAACGCCCAGGACCTCGCCGTTCATGTCATAGGCCAGGATCGTCTGCGGGTGCCGGGCGTCGACCAGGTCGATGCTCTCGTAATAGCGTGGCCCATCCTCGGTCTGGGTCAGGGCGTCGAAACAGTGGAACACGATGTAGCGGGCCTCGGGCTTCAGCCCCGCCTCGTCCAGCAGGGTCTCCAGCCGCACCCCGGTCCATTGGCCGATCGCGGTCCAGCCCTCGACACAGTCATGCTTGGTGATCTGGGTCCGAGCAGGGCGGGCGCGCAGCTCGGCCAGCGACAGCGACAGCGTCCGCTCCACCAGCCCGATGACCTCCAGCCGGTAGTCGACAAAGCCTGCGCGCTTCAGCGCCACATAGTCGGCCGCCGCCGGGTCGATCGAGCCGTTCGGCTTGAAGAAGGGCGAGATCTCGCGGGCATCATACACTGGCGCCAGGGCCTCGCGCGGGATCAGCAGGCGCTGGGACCTGCGGGTCAGGCTCTCGGCCGAGACCTTCAGCCGCTCGCTGAACGACACGCCCCTCTCGCAGGCGGCCAGGGCCATCACCCCCGCCGTCGCCAGCGCCCGGCCGAGCCAGCCGCGGCGGCTCAGTTCAGTCCCGCTCATGGCCCGTCTCCCTTGGGGGGCGTCGACGGCTCGATCACAAACCAGCCCGTGATCATGGCCCGCATGTTGTTGAACAAGCCCGTCCAGATCACCAGCCCGACATGGATGACGATGAAGCCCACGATCAGAGCCGCCGAGATGAAATGCAGGGTCCGGGCCGACTGGCGCCCGCCCATGACGTCCAGCAGGAAGCCGCCGATGGCGTTGAACCCCGGCGACATCGACAGGCCAGTGATCAGCATCATCGGCAGGATCACCAGGATCATGGCCACATAGGTCAGCTTCTGGATGACATTGTAGGTCCGCGCCTTGTCGTCCCTGGGAAAGTGGAACCGGGCGTGTTCCTTCACCGAGGGCCACAAGCCCGCCAGGTCCCGACGCGTCGGCCAAAGCCGCCGGCCGAACCGCTTCGAAAGGAAGCCATAGGCCAGGTAGATGAGCCCGTTGATGACGAACACCCAGGCGAAGAAGAAATGCCAGTGCCGCGCCTCGGCCAGGTTCCGCCCCTGCGGGAGCAGCAGCCAGTTCGGGATCGGGGGGATACTCAGCCAGTGGTCGCCCCAGCGGGTCTGCGTGCCCCAGTCGAGATGCGGATGGGCCATGAGGATGTTCAGCCCGCTCATGATCAGGATGACTACGGCGGACACATTCAGCCAGTGGCTGACCCGGACCAGCCCCGGATGACGCCAGGTGTCGGTGCGTCCGCCGGGCAGGGGCCGGTCGGCGCGTCGGTCTGCCGGAGCGTCCTCGATCATCCGGTCCGCCATTGCCCCCCTTGTCGGCGGGGACGGTCTCACGGACCGCCCGGGCGCGCAAACCCGTTGCGACAGCTACGCGCCGGGGCCGGAAAGGGTTACCGGGGGCCGGGTGCGGCGCAGCGGGTCCGGTCGCCCGCCTCGCAGGCGCGCACATCGGCCTCCCAGCGGGCGCGATCCGCTTCCCACCGGCGTTGCGCCGCCTCGGCCTGACGCAGGGCCTCCTCATAGGCGAGGCGCGCCTGCGTCGCCTCGGCGACACCGAGCTCGTACCGGGCCCGCTCGGCCTGAAAGGCGGCCTGGTCCGCCCGCTCCTGATTCTCGGCCAGCTGGTTGCGTTGGACGATCTCGTCATTGAGCGCCCGGGTCATCCGTAGTTCCGCCGGGTCCTGTTCGGCGTCGTCGGCCCGGTGATGGGCCTCGCCGTCGTTGACCGCCTGCGGCGTCGCCGCAGGCGTGGCCGGGCGGTTCAGCAGCGCCTCGACCTGATCGCTGGCGCGGGCCTGCTGGCCGGGCGTCCCCGCTCCAGCCACACCGGCCGCCAACACCAGGGTCATCACGGCTGCCGCCGTGCCCATCCGGATCGTGGTCATATTCGTATCTCCCGTTCGCCCCGCCATCCCGCGCCGCGAGCTTGGCGATATCAGGGCGACTGTGCAGCAAGAACGCCGTTCGTCCCAAAAGGTGGCGCCGGCGGCCGCTGCCGGGCTATCTGAAGGCCGGACGCCTTCACCGGGAGCAGCCGCCGATGATTCTTTCGACCCGTTCAGGGGACTTCCCCATCCCGGCGGACGTGGCCAGCCGCCTGCCGCAGATACCCCCCGTGCCGGACCCGACCGCACCGGGGTTTCGCCAGCAGCGCCGCGCCTTCACCGAATGGCTGGACGCCGCGCCCGAACACGCCATCGATTTCGAACGGCTGCGCCGCTGGCATCTCGTCCAGGATCAGCTCGCGGCCGAGGCCAAGGCGGCCGGCCGTGACCATGTCGTCACCGAGGACGGTCTGGACTGACCTCAGCCGATCCGGCCGTCGATCATCTCGACCCGGTCCTCGGCCAGCCGG
This sequence comes from Caulobacterales bacterium, assembly GCA_038250335.1. Classification (GTDB taxonomy): domain Bacteria; phylum Pseudomonadota; class Alphaproteobacteria; order Caulobacterales; family Caulobacteraceae; genus Brevundimonas. Next base: position 2,620 of record JBBSCK010000038.1, on the reverse strand, counting down.
TCGGCGTCGCGCGGATCGTGCGACACCAGCAGGATGGGGGTCGCCGTCGTGTCGCGCAGCGCGGCCAGATAGGGGATCAACTCATCGCGCCGTCGCGCATCCAGTCCCGCAAAGGGTTCGTCCAGCAGCAGTAGGCGGGGGCCGGTCGCCAGGGCCCGGGCGATCGCCACGCGGCGCGCCTCGCCGCCCGACAGGTTGCGAACCCATCGGCCCGCCAGAGGCTCCAGTTCCAGCAGGGTCAGGATCGGTCCAACCTCGGGAGCATCTGCGGCAAATCGGCGACCGAAGGCGATGTTCCCCGCCACGGTCAGATGCGGGAACAGCCGCATGTCCTGAAATACATAGCCGATGCCCCGACGGTGCGGCGGCGGCGACAGGCCGGCGGCCGTGTCCACTACCGCCACGCCGTCGATGGCTAAGCGGGCGCGCTGGACCGGTACCAGCCCCGCGATCGCGTGCAGCAGCGTCGTCTTGCCAGCACCGGAAGCCCCCTGCACCGCCAGCATCCGCGCTGGGCTCTCGAACCGCGCCTCGATGCGGAAGCCGCCCCGCTCGGCGGCGATGTCGCACGTCAGGCTCACAGCACCGCGCCCCGCCGCATCAGCCGCCGGTTGACGACTTCGGTCGCCGCCAGTGCCAGCACGGCGACCATGACCGACAGCAGGGCCAGCCGCAGGGCCAGGCGTTCGCCGTCGACGCCCTGAAGCACCGAATAGATCGCCACCGGCAGGGTCCGGGTCTCGCCCGGAATGGCACCGACGAAGGTGACGGTGGCCCCGAACTCGCCGAACGCCCGCGCAAAGCCCAGCAGAGCGCCCGCGATCAACCCGGGTGCGGCCAGCGGCAGGATGACGCTCATCAGCACCTGCAGGGGCGGCGCACCGAGGGTCGCCGCCGCCTGCTCCAGCCCGCGGTCGATCCCCTCGATCGCGAGACGGATCGGCCGCACCATCAGCGGCAGGGCCATGACTGCCGCCGCCAGCGCTGCCCCGGTCCAGTGAAACAGCAGACTGACGCCAAAGACATCGGCCAGCAACCGCCCCAGCGGCCCGCTCGCCCCGAACAGCAACAGCAGCGCCAGACCGGTCACCACCGGCGGCAGCACCAATGGCAGATTGACCAGTGCCTCCAGCGCCCATTTTCCGGGGAACCGCCCCCGCGCCAGCAGCAGCCCCAGACCTACGGCGACCGGCAGGGTCGCAAGCGTGGCGACAAGGGCGACGCGGAGGGACAGCATCAGCGCCTCCATCTCCGCTGGCGCAAGCGGCCCCAGCCAGTCAACCATCTGCGTCCTCCGGGGCCGCAAGACTGGCGAGCGTGGGCACCGCCGCTGCCGTCAGTGTGGCCCGAAGGGTCTCGTAGGCGGCCAGCAGCGCCTCGCCGCGCGCGGTCAGGCGCGAGCCGCCACCCCGGGCCCCACCGCGCTCGGTCTCGACCGCCGGCGCGCCCGCAAGGGCGTTGATCGCCTCCAGCAGGGTCCAGGCCCGGCGGTAGGACATGTTCATCCGTCGCGCCGCCTCGCTGAGCGAGCCGGACTCGCGGATATGGGTCAGCAGGTCCGCCTTGCCCGGCCCGAACCGGCCCTCACCGATGCGGATCTGGAACCACAGGCGCGGCGCGTCCGGGCTCATCGCCCCGCCCCGAAGCCATGGCGGGCGAAGACCGCCTGCGCTTCAGCCGACCGCAGGAAGGTCATCAGGTCGGCCGCAGCCGCCTGCCCGCCGGTCGTCAGCGCCGCCGGATAGACGATGTCCGGCTGGACCGCCGGCGGAGGGCTGGCGACCACCCGGACGTCGCCGAACCCGAGGGTGTCGCTGACATAGACCACCCCCAGATCGACCTCGCCCCGCGCGACGAAGCTGCGGACCGCGCGGACATCGGCGGCCGTGACGATGCGGGGCTGTGCGGCGTCCCAGACTCCCATGGAGCGCATCATGTCCCGGGCGTAGCGGCCGGCGGGCACGCTGTCGGGCTCGCCGATGGCGATGCGGCCCCTCCAGGCAAACTCCATCGGGGCCCGGTCGGCGGGGGCGATCACCACCAGCGCATTGGTCGCCAGAACGACGCGGGATGGCACCCGGATCCGACCGGCCGCAGCCAGCCGGTCCATCCACAGCGGGTCCGCCAGCGCCACCAGATCGGCCGGCGCGCCCCCCAGGACCTGCCGCACGACCTCGCCGCTGCCGGCGAAGACGGTGCGGACCGGCTCGCGGAACCGCCCCGCCAATTCGCTCAGAACATCCGTCAGCGACGCCGCCGCGAACAGCGTCAACGGCGCAGCCGTCCGCGGGGCACAGCCGATCAGGCCCCCGATCCCGGCCGCCAGAACCGCCCGCCGTGCGATCGACCCAGAAATGGCTTTGCTCCGCCGCCCGCTTCGTTATGCTCATCTGAGCATGACGGTCGTCCCTGCGTCCAGCCGCGCCGCGTCCCCGATGGTCGATCCCCTCGGCCGGACCATTGACTATGTGCGCGTTTCGGTGACCGATCGCTGCGACCTGCGATGCACCTACTGTATGGCGGAACGCCAGACCTTCCTGCCCCGGGCCGAACTGCTGTCGATCGCCGAGCTGGACCGGCTGTGCTCGGTCTTCATCGGCCTGGGCACACGCCGCCTGCG
>JBBSCK010000037.1:0-21842 GCA_038250335.1 Caulobacterales bacterium | reverse complement strand
TGTCGAGACGAACTTCGACTACGTCGGCGACACCTTCGCCCGCGAAGCCCGCGCCATCCACGAGGGGGCGACCGAGAAGCGCGAAATCTATGGCGAGGCGACCCCGGCTGAAGTCCGCGCGCTCAAGGAAGACGGCGTGCCCTGCGCCGCCCTGCCGCCCGTGCCGCCCGACCCCGCCAAGATCAATTGATGCGGCCAGGCTGGAGGCTCATGCGGGCCGACGACCTGGACCGGGTCGCCGAGATCGCGGTCCTCGGCTTTCCCGACCATTTCGAGGGGCGAGACTGTTTCGAGAACCGGCTGGCCCTGAATCCGTCCGGATGTCTCGTCCTGACCGGACCGGAGCGGCTGGAGGGCTATCTGGTCACCTATCCGTGGCGGGTGGATGCCGCTCCGGCGCTGAATACGCCCATCGAGGCGATCCCGGCGGACGCCGCAGTTCTCTATCTGCACGACCTCGCCCTGAGCCCGGCGGTCAGGGGTCAGGGCTGGTCCCGGCCGGCGATGCAGGCCGTGCTGGATCTGGCCCGGGCGGGCGGCTGGCCGAGCGTGGCGCTGGTCGCCGTCAACGACGCCGTCGATTTCTGGCGCGGTCACGGCTTTGAGGTGCGCCAGATGCCGGAGATGGGCCCCAAACTGGCCAGCTACGGTGCTGATGCCCGCTACATGACCCGGCCGGTCTAGCTGCGCGTCCAGCCCTTTTCCGCCATACAGGCGCGGAAGGCATCGCGTCCCTGGGTGCGGTCATCGCAGTCGGCGCGGGCGGCCTCGAAGGGCTGGGCATTGTTGCCGTGCCAGGCTGCATCGTCGTCGCCGTTGTCGATTACGGTGATACAGCCCGAGGTCATCAGGGCGGCGGACAGGCTGGCGAGGATCAAAAGGCGTTTCATGGAGGGCTCCCGTTGCATGAGCCCCTTCCATGCCACCGCCGATCGACCAAATCCCGTTACCATCCAGTCATCTGGGTGAATTCGCGGTAAGGTACGACGTCAGTCCCGCGTCGCCACCATCATGAAATTGACGTCCGCGTCCGCGCTTTCGCTCCAGCGGTCGGTCAGCGGACTATAGACCAGTCCGAACGGTCCGCTGACGGCCACGGGCTCGGCCGACAGCATCGCGCGGATTTCGTCGGGCTTGGGAAACTGGCGCCAGTCATGGGTCCCGGCAGGAACCCAGCGCAGGATGTATTCGGCCGCGATCTTGCCGAGAGCCAGCGACTTCAGCGTCCGGTTCAGACTGGCCACGATCAGGATGCCGCCCGGCGCGATCAGCCGCGAACAGGCGCGAAGGAAAGCCTCCGGATCGGCCACATGTTCGATGATCTCGAGCACCAGCACGACATCGAACGGCCCTGCAGCCTCGGCCTCCACCTGCTCGACCGTGGCGGCCCGATAGGCGATGTCGAGGCCCTGTTCGGAGGCGTGGGCCCGGGCCGTGCCGATATTCTCGGACGAGGCGTCGATGGCGGTGACGTCGAACCCGAGCCGCCGCATCGGTTCGGCGATCAGGCCGCCGCCGCAGCCGATGTCGATCAGGCTGAGGCCGCTAAAGGCGCGGATGCGCTTCGGATCGCGCCCGAACCGCTCCGCCACCTCGTCCCGGATGAAGGCCAGCCGCGCGGGATTGAACCGGTGCAGCGGGGCGAACGGGCCGCGGGCGTCCCACCATTCTGCGGCCTGGGCCGAGAAGCGCGCCACGTCAGCAGGGTCGATGCTGGACCCCTCTGCGCTATCGGCAAAGCCTTGCCCCGTTTGGGGTTTGCGCCGTGGCGAGGGGTCGTTAGAAGCGGCCATGCCGCAAGGGTGAACCCCTTTTGCGTCGACCATGCAAGACGGGGATTTCCGCCACAATGACGCGGACGAGATGACGGGACGGGCAGCGAAACGACTGGTGATGAAGTTCGGCGGCACCTCGATGGGTGATCTTGAGCGGATCCGACGCGCTGCGCGCATCGTCGCCGCCGAGGTCCGCGCCGGCCGTTCGGTCGCGGTGGTCGTCTCGGCCATGGCCGGCAAGACCAACGAACTGGTGGCCTGGACCGACGGCGCGGGCGGCGCGGCCCCCGACCTTGCTTTGTCCGACGAAGAATATGACGTCGTCGTGGCCTCGGGCGAACAGGTCACCGCGGGCCTGCTGGCCCTGACGCTGCGCAACATGGGCCTGAATGCGCGTAGCTGGATGGGGTGGCAGATTCCCATCCTGACCGACGACGCCCACGCCCGGGCGCGGATCGTGGATGTGCCGGGCGCGGTGCTGGGCGCGGCCATCGATGGCGGCGAGATCGCGATCGTCCCGGGCTTTCAGGGCGTGACCCCGGGCGGCCGGATCACCACCCTGGGCCGCGGTGGCTCGGACACCTCGGCCGTGGCCGTGGCGGCGGCGCTGGGCTGTCCGTGCGACATCTACACCGACGTGGACGGCGTCTATACCACCGACCCGCGCATCGAGAGCCGCGCCCGGCGGCTGGAAAGGGTCTCCTATGAGGAGATGCTGGAGATGGCGTCCCTCGGGGCCAAGGTGCTGCAGACCCGCTCGGTCGAACTGGCCATGGCCAAACAGGTGCCGGTGCGGGTGCTGTCCAGCTTCATCGAACCCGACGAAAACGGCGCGCTGCCCGCCAAGTCCGGCACCCTGATCTGCGACGAGGAGGAAATCGTGGAAAAACGCATCGTGTCCGGCGTCACCATGAGCCGTGACGAGGCCCGCATCACCCTGCTGGGCCTGTCCGACCGGGTCGACGCGCCCGCCGACGTCTTCACCCGGCTGGCCGAGGCCAGCGTCAATGTCGACATGATCGTTCAGTCCCAGGCGCGGTCCGAAGGCGCGGTCAACCTGACCTTCACCACCGGTCGGCGCGATGCGGCCCGGGCGGCGGACCTGATGCGGACCCATCAGACCGACATCGGTTTCGAGGAAATCCGCGTCGACGAGGATGTGGCCAAGGTCTCGGTCGTCGGCGTCGGCATGCGCAGCCACGCGGGCGTGGCCCAGACCATGTTCCGCGCCCTGGCCGACAAGGGGGTCAAGTTCCAGGCCATCTCGACCTCGGAAATCAAGATCAGCGTCCTGATCGACGCCGCCTATGCCGAACTGGCCGTGCGCGCCCTGCATTCGGCATATGGGCTGGACGCTGTATAGGGTCGGGTGAGGCCCCGCCCTGTCTCGGGCGCGGACAGGAGAGGCTATGCCGGTAACGGGCGGATCGATGACGAGAGGGCCGCGCGTCCTCCTGCGCCAGATCCGCGAGGCCATGGCCGACGGCGGCCCGGCCCAGGGCCGGCTCGACGTCGTGGTCACCACCATTGCCCAGTCGATGGTGGCCGAGGTCTGCTCCATCTATCTGCGCCGCGCCTCGGGCGAGCTGGAGCTGTTCGCCACCCACGGCCTGAACCGGGACGCCGTCCACGCCACGCGGCTCAAGCCGGGCGAGGGGCTGGTGGGCGAGGTCGCCCGCATGGCCCAGCCGATCAGCCTGTCGGACGCGCCCAACCACCCCAGCTTCTCCTACCGGCCGGAGACGGGCGAGGATCCCTATCACGCCTTCCTCGGCGCGCCCCTGCTGCGCGGGGGCCGGGCCATCGGGGTGCTGGTGGTCCAGAACCGGGCCGAGCGGCGCTATGACCCCGACGAGGTCGAGGACATCCAGACCATCGCCATGGTTCTGGCCGAGACGGTGGCCTCGGGCGAGCTGCTGGCCCAGGATGAGCTGCGCGACATCGAGGTGGCGCCGCACCGCGCCGAGCGGATCAAGGGCCAGAGGTTCGCTGAAGGGCTCGCCTTCGGCCACGTCATCTTTCACGAGGCCCCCCTGCCGCCCGAACGGCTGCTGGCCGAGAACCAGCAGGTCGAGGAGATCCGTCTGCGCGAGGGGCTGCATACGCTCAAGGCCTCGATCGACACGTTGCTGGACGGCGGTCAGGGCAAGCTGGCGGGCCAGTCCTATGAGGTGCTGGAGACCTATCGCATGTTCGCCGACGACCGGGGCTGGAACCGGTCGCTGGAGGAGGCGGTGCGGGGCGGGCTGACCGCCGAGGCCGCCGTGGACCGGGTCAGGAACGAGCACCGCGCCCGCTTCGCCCAGGCTCGCGATCCGTATATCAAGGAACGGCTGCACGATTTCGAGGACCTGGCCAACCGGCTGCTGCGGGTGCTGGCCGGCGACAACCCCGGCCAGCGCGACCTGCCCGACGACGCCATCCTGGTGGCCAGGAACCTGGGCCCGGCCGATCTGCTGGAATATCCGCGCCACAAGCTCAAGGGCCTGCTGCTGGAGGAAGGATCCGCCGCCAGCCATGCCGCCATTGTGGCCCGGGCGCTGCAGATCCCCTGCGTGGGGCGCCTGCAGGGCGTGCGCGACCGCCTCAGCGAGGGCGACCTGGTCATCGTCGACGGTGAGGCGGGTGAGGCCCATCTGCGTCCCCGGCCCGACATGCTGGAATCGGTGCAGTCGCGCATGGCCCTGCGCGACCAGCGCCAGGCCGAGTTTGCGCGGCTGCGCGATGTTCCTGCCGTCACGCTCGACGGCACCCGGATCACCCTGCTGACCAACGCCGGCCTGGCGGTTGATCTGGAGAATCTGGACGCGACGGGGGCCGAGGGCATCGGCCTGTTCCGCACCGAGTTCCAGTTCATGGTGTCCGAGGAGCTGCCGCGCCTGAACTCCCAGACGGCGCTCTACCGGCTGGTGCTCGATGCGGCGGGTGACCGGCCGGTCACCTTCCGCACCCTCGACATCGGCGGCGACAAGGTCCTGCCCTATATGGAGACCACCGAGCGCGAGGAGAATCCCGCACTGGGCCGTCGCGCGATCCGGCTGGGGCTGGACCGGCCGTCGCTGCTTCGGCTGCAGCTGCGGGCCCTGCTGGCGGCGGGGGCGGGGCGCGAATTGCGCGTCATGTTCCCCATGATCGCCACGGTGGACGAGTTCCGCGCCGCGCGCGAACTGGTCGAGGTCGAATGCGACTGGGCCCGGCGGCGCGGACGGCCGCTGCCGGCCCGGCTGCGGGTCGGGGCGATGATCGAATGCCCGTCCCTGCTGTGGCATCTGGACGCGCTTCTGCCCCTGACCGACTTCGTCTCGATCGGGACCAACGACCTGTTCCAGTACATGTATGCCGCCGACCGGACCAATCCCTTGGTCTCGGATCGCTACGACCCCCTGTCGCCCCCGGCGCTGCGCGCGCTGCAGGCGATCCAGAAGGCCTGCGTCGAGACGGGCACCCCGGTGTCGGTCTGCGGCGAGCTGGCGGGCCGTCCGCTGGAGGCTTTCGCCCTGATCGCCCTGGGCTTTACCTGCCTGTCCGCGCCGGCGGGGGGCGTCGGTCCGGTCAAGCGGATGATCCTGTCGGCCGACCTCACAGCGGCCCGGCGCGGCATGGCCAATCTGCTCGGATCCTCGGCCGGCTCCATCCGCACCGAAATCGAAAGCCTGGCCCGCAAGTTGAACGTCGGTCTGTGAACCGTCCCGCCCCGGGACGGATTCAAGCTTAACAAGACGTTGATGCGGCGGCTGAAATGAGTTATCCACAAGACGGTAAGCGTGTGCCTCCGGGGGGAGGCGGGTTCCGTCACACCGACGTGGTAGACGGAAACTGGTCGAGTACGGTTCGGGCCGATTTCGCGGGCGCGCCGAGTGTGGGGTTAGGCGTCATGGCGCTGGATACGGGGACCGTCCCCGACGAGTTTCGGGCTCATCCTGACTGGAAGGACCCTGTGCCCTCCATCACCGACGCGGCGACTCTGGGAGACGGCCTGCGCAAGGCCCGCGAGCTGTCGGGAAAATCCCTGGCCGAACTGGCAGCCGGCACCCGGGTGCATGAACGCTATCTCCGGGCGCTTGAGGAAAACAACATTTCCGGCCTGCCGTCCCGCGTCTTCGCCATCGGCTATGTGCGCGCCTACGCCGGGGCCTTGGGCCTCGACGAACAGCTGGCCGTGGAGCGCTACAAGCGCGAGACGCCGGAAGGCTCGGTACCCCTGCAGGCACCGACCGGCGTGGCCTTCGAAGAGGTCCGCCGTTATTCGCCCCGCATCGTCGGCGTGGTCCTGCTGCTGGCCCTGGCGGTGATTGGCTGGAACGTGTTCCAGCGCGTCAGCCTGATTCGTGCACCCCAGCCCTCCGACATCGTTGAAGTGCCCGAAAGCTGGAGCCTCGGCGCCATCCCCGGACAGACCGGGGACGGACAATCCCTTCTGCGCGTCGGTGCGCCCCTGCCGGCACCGCCGGACCAGACCACGCCTGCCCTGTACATCACGCCCGGCCTCGAGGCCCAGCTGACCGGCATCGATCCCGCCGACCCCGACGCCGTGGCTGCGGCTGCGGCTGCGGCTGCGGTCACCGCCCGGCCGGTGCAAGCCGCCTTCAATCCTCGCGGCGCGATCTACGGCGTCTCGGCGACCGCCTCCCAGGTCGTGCTGCAGGCCAGGAAGGCCGGTGCCCTTGTCGTCCGCATGGCCGATGGCCGGGTCCTGTTCGCCCGGCAGCTGGCTGCCGGCGAAGCCTGGCGGGCCCCCGCCGGGGTCGCCGCCACCATCGACGTGTCCGATCCCGCCGCCTTCGACGTCTATCTCAACGGTGAACACGGGGGCCCGCTGACCGCCGTGCTGACCCCGCTCGGCCAGCTCAACGCCCGCGCCGAGGCCCTGGCCCGTCAGACCACGGCGCAGATCCAGGCCGAGGCCCTTGCGGCCCAGGCGGCGGCGGCCCGCGCAGCGGCGGCGAGCCGGGCGGCCGTGAGCGACACGGTCGACGGTGCCCGGCAGGCGATGACCCCGACCCTTGCGCCGCGCTGACCTCCGCGTGAGCCGGCATCATGGCCTTGTCGTCGTGACGTGCCTATATTGATCGCGTCATGAGCGACCACTCCCATATCCGTCCCTGGCGCCACATTGAGCGCCGCAAATGCCGCCAGATCATGGTCGGCTCCGTTCCGGTCGGCGGCGACGCCCCGATCAGCGTCCAGTCCATGACCAACACCCCGACGTCGGACGCCAATGCAACGATCGGTCAGATCCGCGAACTGGAGGAGGCCGGGGCCGACATCGTCCGCGTCTCCTGCCCTGACGAGGAGTCCACCGCCGCCTTCCGCACCATTGCCCGCGAGGCGAAGGTGCCGTTGGTCGCCGACATCCATTTTCACTACAAGCGCGGCATCGAGGCGGCCGAGGCCGGTGCCGCCTGCCTGCGCATCAACCCGGGCAATATCGGCAATGCCGGCCGTGTCCGCGACGTCATCCAGGCGGCCAAGGACCACGGCTGCGCGATGCGTATCGGCGTCAATGCCGGCAGCCTCGAGAAGGAATTACTGGAAAAATACGGCGAGCCCTGCCCCGAGGCCATGGTCGAGAGCGCCCTGAGCCACGCCCGCATCCTGCAGGACCACGACTTCCACGAGTTCAAGATTTCGGTGAAGGCCTCCGACCCCTTCCTGACCGTCGCGGCCTATCAGCTGCTGGCCGACGCCATCGACTGCCCGCTCCACCTCGGCGTCACCGAAGCGGGGCCGCTTCGCTCCGGCACGATCAAGTCGGCCATCGGCCTGGGAAATATGCTGTGGGCCGGGATCGGCGACACCATCCGGGTCAGCCTGGCCGCCGATCCGGTCGAGGAGATCAAGGTCGGCTTCGACATCCTCAAGTCGCTGGGCCTGCGCCACCGGGGCGTCAATATCATCGCCTGCCCGTCCTGTGCCCGTCAGGGCTTCAATGTCATCGAGACCGTCGGCATCCTCGAGGAACGGCTGGCCCATGTGACCACGCCGATGTCGCTGTCGATCATCGGCTGCGTCGTCAACGGCCCGGGCGAGGCCCTCTATACGGACGTCGGCTTCACCGGAGGTGGGGCGGGCTCGGGTATGGTCTATCTGAACGGCAAGATCGCCCACAAGCTGGCCAACGGCGAGATGGTCGAACACATCGTCGAACTGGTCGAGGCCAGGGCTGCCGAGCTGGACGCCGCCCGGGCGGTTGAAGCTGCCGTAAGGGAAGCGGCGGAGTAGCCATCGGTTGCGGGCCAAGGGGTCCGGGCGCATTATCCGTCCATGCCCGCTCTGTCCCCCATCGAATCCGGGTTCGCCTCGACCGAAGAGGCCGAAGCCTATGACGTCTGGTTCCGGGCCAAGGTGCGCGAAGCCAGGGATGACAAAACGTCCCCCGTTCCTCACGACGAAGTCGTACGGCGAGTGAAATCGACCATTCAGCGCCACCGGACGAAGTCGTTCTGGTGTTTCCCGTTGTCTGGAGTGCGAACGCACACCGTGACGTCGATGGCATCGCCGACTTCATCTCACGCGACAATCCGGCCGCTGCCGATCGGGTCGCCGATCGCATTTTCGAGGCCGCGGCCGGTCCCGGCGTCTATCCCCGCCAGTATCGGGCGTGCCGGGAGCCGGGCACACGCGAAATGGTGGTTCTTCCGAACGGCATACTGATCTATCGCGTCGATCTCGACTCGATCCGCATTCTCCGCGTCCTGCACGCCAGCCGATAGTATCCCCCCGAATGAAACTCTACATTACCGCCCCGTCGCCCTTCGCGCGGAAATGCCGGATCGTCGCCCGCGAGAAGGGCCTGATCGACCGGATCGAGGAGATCGCGGTCGATCCCTATGCCAACGCCCCCGAACTGCTGGCCTCCAATCCGATCGTCCAGGTCCCGACCCTGATCGCCGAGGACGGCCTGCCGATCAGCGACAGCCCGGTGATCTGCGAATACCTCGACGCGCTCGGGACTGGCCCGCGCCTGTTGCCGCCCGACGGCCCTGAGCGGCTGCGGGTTCGGCGGCTGGAGACCCTGGGCAATCAGGCGCTGGAGATGGGCGTCAAACTGCTGCTGGAAAAGCGCCGCCCCGAGGCCGAGCGCTCCCCGACCTGGATCGCCCGCTGGACCATTAACATGGCTCGTGCCCTGGATGCGCTCGAGGCCACCGCGCCCGCGCCGGACCCGCTCGACATGGGGGTGATCACGGCCGGGTGCGCGCTGACCTGGATCGGCTTTCGCCATCCCGATTTCGACTGGAAGACCGGCCGACCGCGCCTGGTCACGCTGCAGGCGGCGCTGGAGGCCCGGCCAGGTTTTCGCGAGACCCATCCGGTTTAGGGCACGACACCAGCCATCTGCAGCGCCTGATAGGTCGCCAGCAGAATGATCAGTCCGCCCACCAGGAAGGTCAGGATGCGGGTCGGCACCCGCTTGGCGATCCACCCGGCGAAGGGTGCGGCGATCAGGCCACCCAGGATCAGGCCGCCGACCGCTACGGCATAGTCGCCGATCGCGCCGGCGTCCTGCCAGTGACCCGTGACCAGGGCCCAGAAGAAGGTCGCTGAGATGGCCAGGGTGACGAAGAACTCGGCGCTGTTGACCGTGCCGATGGCCTGGCGCGGGTCCTTGCCCGCCCCGACCAGGGCCGTTGTGGCCGTGGGCCCCCAGCCGCCGCCACCGATGGCGTCCATGAAGCCGCCGACCAGCCCCAGCGGCGCGCCCCAGAAGCTGCGGATATGTCGCGGTTTGATGTCCTTGAGGCCCCGCAGGACGATCCAGAGTCCAAGGATCGCCAGATAGGCCAGGATGAAGGGCTTGATCATGTCCCCATCCACGCCCGACAGGACATAGGCCCCGATCGACCCTCCGATCATGCCGGCGCTCACCAGCGGCAGCCACAGCGACCAGGTGATGTTGCGGTGGTAGGCATGCGAGGCGCCGGACGCCGCCGTGGTGAAGATCTCGGCGGTATGGACGCTGGCGGACGCGGCCGCCGGTGGAACACCGATGGCCAGAAGAACCGTGGTCGACACCACACCGTAGGCCATCCCCAGCGCCCCATCGACCGATTGGGCCAGCACGCCGACCAGGACGAACAGCAGAAAGGTTTCCATCAAGCCCCCGAAAGCGCGACCCCTAGCGTAACGTCAGCGGGGGCCGCAGCGTCAATAACTGTTCCGTGTCCATGGCGTTGCCGCCTGACGCTCACGTGCCGGAGGCGAAGAATCGACATTTCGCCGCCCGACGGAGTAAGACCGCGCCTCTCCCCAGCCGGAACACCGCCCCTTGCGCCTGCCCCAGTCCAAGCTCGACCAGGTCCTGGACCGTTTCCACCAGGTGGAAGCGCGCATGGGCGCGGCCTCGGACGGTCAGGAGATCGTGCGCCTGTCCAGGGAGCACGCCGAGATGAAGCCGGTCGCTGACGCCGTCTCGGCCCTGGCCCGGGCCCGGACCGAAATCGGCGACCTGGAATCCATGGCGGCCGACCCTGAGATGGCGGGCATGGTCGCCGACGAGCTGGACACGCTGAACGCCCGACTGCCCGACATGGAGCGCGACGTCGCCCTGCTGCTGGCCCCGCGCGACGCCGACGAAAACGCCTCGGCCGTGCTGGAGGTCCGCGCCGGCACCGGCGGAGACGAGGCGGCCCTGTTCGCGGGTGACCTGTTCCGGATGTATTCGCGATATGCCTCGAGCCGCGGCTGGAAGGTCGAACTGGACTCGGCCACCGAGGGCGACGCCGGCGGCTACAAGGAGATCATCGCCACCGTCACGGGCGACGGGGTGTTCGGACGCCTCAAGTTCGAGAGCGGCGTCCATCGGGTCCAGCGCGTACCGACCACCGAGGCCGGCGGCCGCATCCATACCTCGGCCGCCACCGTCGCCGTCCTGCCCGAGGTCGAGGATGTCGAGATCGACATCCAGGACAAGGACATCCGCATTGACACCTACCGCGCCTCAGGCTCGGGCGGCCAGCACGTCAACAAGACCGATTCCGCCGTGCGAATCACCCATTTCCCGTCCGGTATCGTGGTGACCTCGTCGGAGAAGTCGCAGCACGTCAACCGCGACAAGGCGATGAAGAACCTGCGAGTCCGCCTCTACGACATGCAGCGCCAGATGAAGGACACGGCCCGTTCCGACGCGCGCAAGTCCCAGGTCGGATCGGGCGACCGGTCCGAGCGCATCCGCACCTACAATTTCCCGCAGGGGCGGGTCACCGACCACCGCATCGGCCTGACCCTGCACAGCCTGCCCCAGATTCTAGAAGGCGATCTCGACGCCCTGCTCAACGCCCTGATCGCCGAGGACCAGGCGGCCCGGCTGGCCGATCTGGAAGCGGAGTTCGCCTGATCCAGACCTCTCCTCTGCGCGCGCTGCGCGCGTGAGGAGGTCCCGGGTTCGCCGCGCGCCGCCGTGGCCGTGCCCGGTTCAGTGACCGGGTCGGACGATCTACTCCTGCGGCGGTTGCCAGTCGGGGTGATCGACGTCCTCGCCCCGGGCCTTGGCTTCCTTCTTGGCCAGTTTGGCGGCGGCCTTGCGGGCGGCCTTTTCGGCGTCCGCCTTGTCGCGTTCCATCCGTTCGAAACCGTAGTTGGGTTTTCTGGCCATGAAGAGGTCGGTCCTTGTTGCTGGCGCTGTCGCGCGCGACACGTCCCCGCCGGGGCGGGGAGAACGATGCTTGCGGATGGAGCCCGGAGGCACCCGTCGAGGCCCAATGTGGGGCCGTCCGGCCGATCAGTCCACTGCGATGATCTCGACCGACTGCCCGGCGACCATGGCTTCGTCCCCGACGCCCTTGCCGATCAGGGCGCGGGTCAGGGGCGAGACGTGGCTGACGGAACCCCTGGCGGGGTCCGCCTCGTCCTCGCCGACGATGCGCCAGGTCTGGGTCCGGCCGTCGTCGCGGACGATCGTCACCGACCCGCCGAAGCGGACCCGGCCGTCGGCCTCGGTCTCGACCCGCTGGGCGTTGGACCGGCGCGCCGACCAGTAGCGCAGGTCCCGCGTGGCCCGCGCCATGGCGGTGCGGTCCGCCTCGATCGAGCCTGAGGCCTGGGCCGAGGCATAGGCCGCGCGCGCCCGGGCCAGGGCGTCCTCAATCGCAGCGAGGCCCTGCAGCGTCACCAGATTGGGATGGGGAGAAACGGGGCGGTCGGGCAGATCGGCGGCCGTGGCCTCCAGATCCTCCTCGCGCGTGAAGGCGACGCTCATGATCCCGCAAGCGTATGGCGTGAACGGACGTTCCGTCGCAAGCCCGGGCGCGGTAGAGGAGCCCGATGACCGATCCCGCAGAGACCGCCGTCCACATCATCGGGGCGGGCCCCGCCGGGCTGATGGCGGCCGAGACCCTCGCCCGGGCGGGGGCCCGGGTCGTGGTCCACGACCGGATGCCGTCGGTCGGCCGCAAGCTGCTGATGGCCGGGCGGGGCGGGCTGAACCTGACCCATTCCGAGCCACAGTCGGCCTTCCTGTCGCGCTATGCCGGGGCCGAAGGACCGGTCAGCGACTGGCTGGACGTTTTTTCTCCGGACGATCTGGTCGCCTGGGCGCAGGGGCTGGACCAGCCGACCTTTGTGGGCTCCAGCGGCCGCGTCTTTCCCCGCGCCATGAAGGCCTCACCCCTGCTGCGCGCCTGGCTGACCCGGCTGGCGGGGCTCGGTGTCGAGGTGCGCACCCGCTCGCGCTGGACCGGCTGGCGCGGCGAGGCCCTGGTGTTCGACACGCCCGGCGGGGACGTGCTGGAATATCCGTCCGCTGTGGTCCTGGCGCTGGGCGGTGCCAGCTGGCCCCGGCTCGGCTCCGACGGGGCCTGGGTGCCGGTTCTGGCGGGCGAAGGGGTCGCCGTAGCCCCGCTTGCGCCTGCCAATGCCGGGTTCGACGTGGCCTGGTCGGACGTCCTGACCGGGCGGTTCGCGGGTCAGGTGCTGAAGCCCGCGACCCTGACGTTTGGCGACACCACCGTGCGCGGCGAGCTGGTCGTCACCCGCTACGGCGTCGAGGGCGGCGGGGTCTACGCCCTGTCTGCGGCCCTGCGCGAAGCGATCGCCACGGACGGCTCGGCGACCCTGGTCGTCGACCTGCGCCCCGACCTGAGCGAGGCTACCCTGGCCGAACGTCTGGCCCGTCCGCGCGGCAAGGACAGTCTGACCAACCATCTCAGGAAGGCCGGCGGCCTGTCGCCGGTCGCCATCGCCCTGCTGCGCGAGATCGGCGAGGTTCCGGCCGGGTTCGAGAAACTGGCCAAACGGATCAAGGCGGTCCGGCTCCGGCTGACCGGCATCCAGGGGCTGGCGCGGGCCATCTCGACCGCCGGCGGGGTCGAGTTCGCCGGCCTCGATCCATCATTGATGCTGAGCGCCCGACCCGGCGTTTTCGTGGCCGGGGAGATGATCGACTGGGAAGCCCCGACCGGCGGCTATCTGCTGCAGGCCAGCCTCGCGTCCGGCGTCGTGGCCGCCCGGGGTGCGGCGCAGTGGCGGGCGTCACATTCGCCGGATAAGAGCGCCGCATGACCGACGCCTCGCCTGACATCTCCGGCCCTTGCCCGCCGCGCTTCGCCGCTGTGAAGGATGCCTTCTCGCGCAATTTCACCGATGCGCCGGAGGGATTGAACGAACAGGCCGTGCGCTTTTCGGTGGTGCTGGAGGGCGAGACGGTGATCGACCTCTGGGCCGGTCAGGCCGATCCGCGCGAGAAGACACCCTTCACCGAGCGCACCCTCGTCCCGGTCTTTTCGACCGGCAAGGCGGTCATGGCCCTGCTGATCGCCTCGGCCGTCCAGCGCGGAAAGCTGGCCTATCAGGAGAAGGTCGCCCACCTCTGGCCCGCCTTCGCCGCGCACGGCAAGGGCGAGGTCACGGTCGCCCAGCTGCTGTCTCATCAGGCCGGCCTGCCCGGGTTCGATCCTGCGGTCGATCCGGCCCTCTGGTTCGACGCCCGCGCCGTGCTGGACCGGCTGGCGGCCCAGGCCCCGATGTGGCCGCCGGGCTCGGCCTCGGGCTATCATCCCGTCACGGTCGGCTATCTGGCCAATGAGGTGCACCGGCTCGCGGACGGCCGCAGCATGGGCGAGGCCCTGCGCCAGGATTTCGGCGGGCCCTTCGGCCTCGACCTTTGGATCGGCCTGCCCGCCGCCGAGCACGGCCGGGTGGCGGCCCTGAGGAAACCCTCTGCCGCTCCGGACCTCGGACCGGTCGATGCCATCAAGACCTCGGCCTTCCTTGACCGGGGCTCGGCCCCCGGCGGGCGCGGCTCGGCCGAATGGCGCGCCATCGAGATCCCCTCGGCCAACCTGCATGGCACGGCGCTGGATCTGGCGCGGATCATGGGAGTTGTGGCCAACGGGGGCCGGCTGGACGGCCGGACCGTGCTGTCGCCGGCCGTCGTCGAGGAGGCGACCCGCGAGCGCGTCTTTGGCCCGGACAGGGTGCTGCCCTTCGTCATGGGCTGGGGCGCGGGCTTCACCCGCAACCGCGGCCTCGACATCTTCGGCCCCAATCCTGACGCGGTCGGCCACTGCGGCTGGGGCGGCAGCTGCGCCTTCGCCGATCCGGCGGCGCGGCTTTCGGCGGCCTATGTGATGACCCGCCAGTCGCCCCATCTGATCGGCGATCCAAGGGCGCAACGGTTGATCCAGGCCCTCTATCAGGCGCTGTGAGACCGCTCGCTCAGATCGGCTCGACCGCCCCGGCCATGGCCCGGCGCGCGGCGCGGGCCCGCAGCAGGGCGGCGGCGGCGAACACCCCCGCCCCCAGCCAGATGAAGGCGAAGGAGACGGCCCTGAGCGGGGTAAAGGCCTCGCCTGCGGCCACCCCGACGCAGAACTGCAGCGTCGGAGCCAGAAACTGGATGAAGCCCAGGGTCGACAGGGGCATCCGCCGCGCGGCGAAGGCGAACAGGGCCAGGGGGACGACGGTCCAGACCCCGCTCAACAGCGCCCAGCCCAGGTTGCCGGCGCTGTCGAAACCGGCCCCCGCCCCGGTCGCCTGCAGCCAGGCCACATAGGCGAGGCCGAACGGCAGCAGCATCAGGCATTCGATGAACAGCCCCGACTGGGCCTGAACCGGAACCCGCTTCTTGATCACGCCATAGGCCCCGAAGCTGAAGGCCAGGAACAGGCTGATCCAGGGGGGACGGCCCAGGGCGAGGGCCTGGAAGGCCACGCCGACGGCGGCCAGGCCGATGGCGATCCAGCCCCAGCGGTCGATCCTCTCGCGAAACAGCCACAGCCCCACGACCATGTTGAGCAGCGGATTGATATAGTAGCCGAGGCTGGCTTCCAGCGTCGCCCCATGGGTCGCGGCCCAGACATAGACGCCCCAGTTCATCCCGATCAGCAGGGTCGCCAGCGCCAGCCAGGCCATGGTGCGCGGCTGGGACAGGGCCTCCCGGACCTGGGTCGACTGCCGGGCCAGCAGCACCAGCCCTGCGGCGAACAGCACGGACCAGACGCACCGATGCGCCAGGATCTCCAGCGAATCGAAGCCAGCCGCCGCCTGACCCATGAACAGCAGGGGCATGAAGCCCCAGATGAGATAACACCCGACCGCCGACAGCAGGGCCGCCCGCGTCGGCGCCGGCGTCGTCATGTCAGACCGTCAGGGTCCGGTACCCGCTCCTGGGCTTGATCGTTCCGGTCTCGTCCAGCAGCTGGGCGATCTGGACCGCGTTCAGGGCCGCGCCTTTCCTCAGGTTGTCGGACACGACCCAGAACACGAGGCCGTTCTCGACCGTGTGGTCCTTGCGGATGCGCGACACATAGACGGCGTGCTCGCCCGCAGCGTCGACGGGGGTGATGTAGCCGTCGTGCTCCTGTTTATCGATCACCTGGATGCCCGGGGCCTCGCGCAGGATGGCGCGGGCCTCGTCGGGGCTGATCGGCCGCTCGAACTCGACCGTCACGGCCTCGGAGTGGCCGACGAACACCGGCACGCGCACACAGGTGACGGTCAGCTTGATCGCCGGGTCCAGCATCTTGTGGGTCTCGTCCGACATCTTCTGCTCTTCGTCGGTATAGCCGTCCTCGTTGAACGACCCGATGAAGGGGATGACGTTGAAGGCGATCTGTTTGGGGAATTTCTTGGGCCGCGCGTCGCCCAGGCCATAGATGGCCTTGGTCTGGGTCCACAGCTCGTCCATGCCTTCCTTGCCGGCGCCCGACACGGACTGATAGGTCGAGACCACCACCCGTTTTGCCTTCGCCGCGTCGTGCAGCGGCTTCAGCGCCACGACCAGCTGGGCGGTCGAGCAGTTGGGGTTGGCGATGATGTTCTTCCTGGTCGCCAGTTTGATCGCGTCCGGGTTCACCTCGGGCACGATCAGGGGCACGTCGGGGTCCTTGCGGAAGGCCGACGAGTTGTCGATCACCATCGGGCCCAGCTTGCCGATCTTCTCGGACCAGGCCCGCGACACGTCCCCGCCTGCGCTCATCAGCACGATGTCGACCTTCGAGAAGTCGAAACTGTCGATGTCCTGGCATTTGAGGGTCTTGTCGCCCCAGGCGACGTCCATCCCCTTTGACTTGCGCGAGGCGACGGCATGCATCTCGGAGACGGGGAACTCCAGTTCCTCGAGGATGGTCAGCATTTCGCGCCCGACATTTCCGGTGGCGCCCACGATGGCGACTGAATAGCCCATTCTTGGTGGTCCTTCGGACGCGCCAACGCTTGGCTCGCGGAGCCTCGCTGCTTGAGCGCATCTTTGCAGTGGCGCTAACGCTTGGCTCGCGGAGCCTCGCTGCTTCAGCGCGCGTGGGGGGGTTTCGAGGGTGTCGGCCTCAAGGCTTGGCATTTAGGCGTTCGCGCCTGCGAAGCAACCGCTTTTCAGCGTCGGCGGGCACGGCTATGCCCCGGTTCCATGCCGTCCCGCATTGCCCGTGCCCATGACAACCGCCTGAAACAGGGCCTGCTGACCCACGATCCGGCGCAGGGGGCGGCGGTCGAGGCCCTCTCGCGGCTGGAGCTTGACCTCGGCCAGCGCCGGCTGTTCGGCGGCGTGCCCGAGGTGCGTGGCGTCTATCTGTGGGGGCCGCCGGGGCGGGGCAAGTCGATCCTGATGGACCTGTTCTTCGCCTGCGCGCCCGAGCCGCGAAAGCGCCGCGTCCATTTTCACGCCTTCATGGCCCGGGTCCACGACCTGATCCGCCAGTGGCGCGAGGGCGACCGAAAGACCCGCCAGCGCGTGTTCGGCATGCACCGGGGCGATGACCCGATCGACCCCGTCGCCGCCCTGATTGCCTCGGAGGCGCGGCTGCTGTGTTTCGACGAACTGCAGGTCACCGACATCGCCGACGCGATGATCCTGGGCCGGCTGTTTGACGCCCTGTTCGAGAGGAAGGTGGTGGTCTGTGTCACCTCCAACCGGGCCCCGGAACAGCTCTACCGGGACGGGATCAACCGGCCGCTGTTCGTACCCTTCATCGACCGCATCATTGAGCGCTGCGAGGTGGTGGCGCTGTCGGGGGCCCGCGACTGGCGGCTGGACCGGATCAAGGCCTCCCGGGTCTGGTTCAACGGCCAGGGTGAGGCGCGGCGAACCGGCTTTGAACAGCTCTGGGCCGACCTGCGCGGTGGCATGCCCGAATGCCCGGCCCATCTGGCGGTGCTGGGCCGCGATGTGGTGGTGGAGCGCACAGCCGGCGGCCTGGCGCGCGCGACCTTCAACGAGCTGTGCGAGACGCCGCTGGGGCCGCAGGACTATCTGGCGATCGCCGAACGGTTCCACACCCTGTTCCTCGAGGACGTGCCCCTGCTGACGCCCGACCGGCGCCAGGCGGCACGCCGGTTCGTGACCCTGATCGACGCCCTGTATGAAGCGCGGACCCGGCTGGTCGGCCTCGCCGCCGGGTCGCCGGAACAGCTCTACCCGGCCGGGGACGGGGCCTTCGAGTTCGAACGCACGGTCTCGCGCCTGAACGAGATGTCGAGCCAGTCGTGGCTGGATCAGGCGGCCCATGCCGACTGATCCGAACGCGCCTTGGGTTGGCCGCAAAGCCGCCTAGGGTGGCACGGTCAAAAGAAAGACCGTGCATGAAACGTCTCGCCCTTTCCGGCCTCGTCGCCGCCCTGTTCACGGGCCTCGCGCCTGCTGCTCTCGCCCAGGACGGGCCCCCGCTGCCGGAGCCTGCAACCGCGCCGGTCACCGCTCCAGGGGCCCGCTGGGACGGCCTGCCGGTGGCGGAGATCACCGGCAGGCTGATGGCCGCCGGCCTGACCGTGGCCCCGCCCCGGACCAGCGGCGACCGGGTCTATCTGCGGGTCGATGACGGTCCGCTACGCTGGGTCATGACGCTGTTTTCCTGCACCGACGGGGCCTGCCCCGACGTCCAGTTCACCGCCGTCTTCTCGGGGCCCCTGGCCACGCCGGAGATCGTGGCCCGCTGGAACGGGGAGCGTCGTTTCGTGAAGGCCTTTCACGCCCTGCCGGAAGAAGAGGGCGGCGAAGGCCAGGCTGTGGCCCAGTTCGATGTGCTGCTGTCACAGGGCGGGGGCGCGGCCCAGCTGGACGACCCGGTCCAGGTCTGGCGCAGCCTCGCCCTCGACCTCGGCCGCACGGTCAATCCGGCACCGAACTGACGGTCTCCTCCCCACCGCGAAGCGATGGGGAGGTGGATCCGGAGCGTAGCGGAGGAGACGGAGGGGTTCTTCGTGCGGCAAGAACCCCTCCGTCAGCTCGCAATGGCTCGCTGCCACCTCCCCATCGCCTGCGGCGACCGGGAGGAGACAGGGCAGCCAGTCACGCCAGCGAGGGTTCTATATCCTTGCAGGCCTGGATCAGGCCCTGCACCGACGACACCGACTTTGTGAACATCGCCT
Organism: Caulobacterales bacterium; assembly: GCA_038250335.1. GTDB lineage: Bacteria > Pseudomonadota > Alphaproteobacteria > Caulobacterales > Caulobacteraceae > Brevundimonas. Next base: position 3,267 of record JBBSCK010000037.1, on the reverse strand, counting down.
TTTCGTCGTCATTGGTGGTGAATTCGATCACCTTCTCGACGCCTGCGGCCCCCAGCATGGCGGGTACGCCCACATACAGGTCCGACAGGCCGTATTCGCCCGACAGCCAGACGGCGCAGGGCAGGACGCGCTTCTGGTCCAGCAGATAGGATTTGGCCATGGCGATGGCGCTTTCGGCCGGGGCGTAGAAGGCCGAGCCGGTCTTCAGCAGGGCCACGATCTCGCCGCCGCCCTTTCTGGTGCGGTCGACGATGGCGTCCAGATCGGCCTGCGACAGCAGGCCGGCTGCGACGGCGTCGGGCAGGGGCAGGCCGCCGATGGTCGAGTGGCGCACCATCGGCACCATGTCGTCGCCGTGACCCCCCAGGGTCCAGGCGTGGATGTCCTGCACCGAGACGCCGGTCTTCTCGGCGAGGAAATAGGCGAACCGGGCCGAATCAAGCACGCCGGCCATGCCGACGACCTTCTCTTTCGGCAGGCCCGAGAATTTCTGCAGGGCCCAGACCATGGCGTCGAGCGGGTTGGTGATGCAGATGACAAAGGCGTTCGGGGCATGGGCCTTGATGCCCTCGCCGACGGCCTTCATGACCTTCAGATTGATGCCGATCAGGTCGTCGCGGCTCATGCCGGGCTTCCTCGGCACGCCTGCGGTGACGATGCAGACGTCGGCACCGGCGATATCCTCATAGGCGTTGGCACCCTTGAGCGAGACGTCGGAGCCGAACACGGCGGTGGCCTCTGCGATGTCCAGCGCCTTGCCCTGGGGCGTGCCCTCGGCGATGTCGAACAGGATGATGTCGCCCAGGGCTTCGCGGGCCGCGACGTGGGCCAGGGTGCCGCCGATCATTCCGGCGCCGATGAGGGCGATCTTCGCGCGAGCCATGGGGTTCTCCGTGAGGGTTTTTGCGTGCGATATCAGAAATCGTCGGGCGGCGGTCTAGACCCGGGAGGGCTAGGTCGCAAGCGGGGTTCCGGGGCTTTACCAGGGCGATGCGTCCTGCGACGCTCCGTCCGTCACTTCCGAGGAGACGCCACCATGCGCACCGTGCTCGCCGCCCTGACGCTCGCGGGGCTCACCGTTCCGGCCCTTCCTGCCCCGGCTTCGGCCCAGACGCCGCCCGCCAGCATCGGCCAGCCCTATATCCCCGCCCCCTGGTGGATGCGCGATCCGGTGATCGCCTCCATCGGCCATGTGCGGGTCGAGCTTCAGGCCAACCGGGCCGGCTTTTCGGCCAGTTTCCGCACCGTGGACCGCAGCGTCGCCGAGGCCTCGCGCAAGGCCGCCGATCAGGTTCGGGCGCTCAGCCAGACCCTGGCCGCCTATGGCGTGGACAAGGTCCGTGTTGAGACCAGCCTGACCACCCAGCCCCTGTATGACCAGTATCGCGACGAAAACGGCGTGCTGCGCGACAACACCCGGGCCGACCGCATCGAACGCTATGAGGCCCAGGCCACCGTCAGTGTCACCGTGCGGGACGTGGCGGTGCTGGAGCGGGTCTACGCAACCGTGATCGCCGCCCAGCCCGCCTCGATCGCCCGGGTCTATTTCAGCCTCGAGCCCGACAATACCGCCAGGAGCAATCTGGCGGCTGCGGCCATGCGCGACGCCCGTGCGCGCGCCCTTGCGGCGGCGGAGAACGCCGGAGCCACGCTCGGCTCTGTCCGGGTCATCGACCCGACCGGCCGGGCCTGCCAGACCGACGTCCTCGCCGGCTGGCCCTCGTACGGCGCGGGAACATCACAGGCGACGACCGTGGACGAGATCGTGGTGACTGGCAGCCGTAACCGCGCTGAAATGGCCATGGCGCCGCCGCCGCCGCCGCCGCCCGCCCCGGGGGGAGCCCCGTCCGAGGCGGCGATCGAGGCCGCCCGGCTGGCCCTGCAGCCGCCGCTCCAGGTGCTGACCGACCAGGCCTGCGTGGTCTATGGCCTGAACTGAGGATGGCGGAGTTCGTCGTCGATCCGGCCTTTGCCGCCGGCTCGGCCTTCGCTGCGGACTGGCCCCTGTGCCATGTCCGGCTTCAGGACGACGCCCGGTTCCCGTGGCTGATCCTGATCCCCCGCGTCGCGGGCGCGACGGAGCTGGAGCATCTGTCGTCCGGACAACGCGTGGTGTTGATTGAGGAAATCGTGCGCGCCGGAGCGCTCGTTCGCCTGATCGGCGACAGCAGGGACCGCCCGGTCGACAAGCTGAACGTCGCCGCGATCGGCAATGTCACCGCCCAGCTGCATCTCCATGTCGTCGGCCGCCGCCGCGACGACGGCCTGTGGCCCGCTCCGGTCTGGGGACGGCCGGGCGCGATGCGCTATCAGGCGGAGGCGCTTGTGGAGACGCTGCAGGGGATCGCGGCAGGATAGGGTTTTGGGGGCCTCCCCACCATGGTGGCTGACCGGAACAGGACTATCGAACCAGCGTGACCGCGCGTTCCTGCCCGCCCCGGGACAGCACTCCGGTCCAGCCCTCGTCCGAGGTGCCCAGCGACAACCGGCCGCCGTCCAGTTCGAGGATCAGGGCCTCCGCGGTGCGCCCGGCGCTGCTCAGGGGCCCGATCTCGGCGGCAGCATCGGCCGTCCGGAAGGCCCCTTCCACCGGCCGCGTCTCGCCCGGGTCGCTCAGTGACAGGGTCATCAGCACGTGGCCGTCCACCTCCTGCAAACGCCAGAGCCCGTCCAGCGGCCCCATCCGGGCGTCCATGGCGCGCTCGGCATTGGCCACCCCGGCGTCATAGGCCGTTTCGGCCCCTGACGGCGCGTATTCATAACTGCCGCGATAGGCCTCGACGACGACGGGCGTGACCAGGGGGCGGCGCAGCCTGCCTCCGTCGCCATCGCCCTCGGCGGAGGCCCGGCCAAAGCTGGATGGAGGCTCGAACGGCCGCACCGACGGTGCCACGTACAGCGGCGCGGCGTAGGGGACCGCTCCGTCCTGGCCGGGCGACAGAACCAGCGAAATCAGGGTAAACAGCACCATCGCATCCAGACTGAAGTCTGAAACCGCACAACACCAGCCACAACGCCTGAAACGCGCAATCGTGATCGGTTCCCGGGCGGCCGCATGGCCGGCGTCCCGCCATGCGTCGGTTTGCAGCGCAGCATCGCGTTGACACTCCCCCGCCCCGGTCCGTAAACCCATGACCCATCCCGCTTCGTGCCGGACCCTCCCAGGTTATTGAGAAACATTCGCATGTCGAACGTCTCGCCCGGCACGCCGCTGGACCCTCGCAATGCTCCGGCTTTCGATGCGACAGGCCCGATCGTGATCCAGCC
>JBBSCK010000036.1:0-22174 GCA_038250335.1 Caulobacterales bacterium | reverse complement strand
CGGATCGACAGAACCGCGTCGCCCTGTCCGCCGAAGCGGGAGCTGATCGCCAGATTGCGTCGCACCTGCCATTCGACGTTCACGGCCGCGCCGCCTTCGCCCCCGCCGATGATCTCCAGATAGACATCGTCGGTGATGTAGCGACCGCCGGCGACGGTCAGGGCCGAGGCCTCACCACCGAACGACAGCCGGTCCAGCCCCGCCAGTTCGCGCAGGTTGCCGATGACATCGAAGCCACCCCCGCCGGCCAGCGAGGCCACGCCCGCCGCCAGCTGCGCCGCCTCGAACGGCGACAACTGCGACGCCGAGCGGCCGAACAGGACCTGGGACAGAATCTCGTCCTGGGGCAGGGCCGGGGTCGAGGTCAGCAGGATCTCGGGTCGCGCAGCCGTCCCGGTGACCCGGATGGTGGCCGTCAGGGCTGGGTCCTCGCGCACGGCCGACAGGTTCAGCCGGATAAGGGCGGGGTCGGTGGACAGGGCGATGGAGCCACGATCATCGAACACGAACCGTTTGCCGGCAAAGTCATAGTCGCCCCTCACGATACTGGCGCTGCCGTCCAGGATCGGCTGAGCCACCGTGCCCGAGACGCGGGCGTCAACGTTCAGCAGCACGTTCAGGCCCCGACCGGCGACCTGCACATTCCCACCCCGCGAGCGCAGGCGGATGTCGAGCCCGATCTGCGGACCCCGGCTGGGACCGGCCTCGCCCGTTTCAACGGGGTCGCCTCCCGGTCGATTGATCTCGACCACGTCCATGCCGACGATACCGTTGGAGCCGGGCAGATTGGCCTCGATCCGCGCCTCGTCGATGTCGATCTCGCCCGCCAGCCGGATCGTGCCATCGGCACCGCGGATGACCGTCAGAGGACCCGAGGCCCGGGCCTTGGCGATGTCGTTGTCGATGATGCGGAAGCGCGACAGGGCCAGCTGAAAGTTGGACCCGGATCCGTCCTGCAGACCGATGCGGCCGCGGCCCGAGACCGTGCCGCCCGCGCTGTCTGTGGCGGTGAAGGTCTGGATCAGCGCGGTCGTGTCATCGAAGCGGCTGGCCAGGGTCACATCGTCCAGCACCAGGCCCACGGCGGTGTCCTGGAACCGGCCCTCGGTCAGGTTGAGACGACCGGTGAGCAGGGGGGCCGCCAGGGTTCCGTTCAGGGTGGCCTGGCCGTCGACCTGTCCCGCCAGGGTGCGTTCGCCGCCGAAGAACACGTCCCAGATGGGCTGGATCTGGCCCCGCACCTCGATTTCGCCCGACATCGGCCGGGTGCGCACGATGGCCAGCCGCAACGGGATGGCTGAGGCTTCGACCGGCAGGGTGACGTCGGCGGTGGCGTTGAGGGCATCCGTGCCGGAGGCGTTGGCCTGGATGCGCAGGGTGTTGTTCACCAGGGTGGCGTTGACCGCGCCGTCGACGGAGAGGCCGCGCGGCGCGTCGATACTGCGAAGCTGGGCCAGGGTGATGTTGGCCGATCCTGACAGATCGTCGCCCTCGCCACGCAGGGAGACTCGGCCAGTCATCCGTCCTCGCAGGTCGGGCGCGATCGAACCCAGTTCCACGCTGGTCAGGTCGGCCTGGATCACGGCAGCGTCCGAATCCTGCCGTAGCTCGCCGATCAGCATCCCGCCGCCGACCGACAGGTCGACCCGGACTACCCGGCCGTCTCCTGACAGGGCGACGACGGCCGGATTGCGCGTCGAGAAGTCAACGTCACGCACGGTGCCCGAGCCTTCGAGGGTCACACTCTGCGCCGGGCCGCTGCGGGCATAGACACCGGAACCGTCGAAGGCGGCCGGAGTGTCGCCGCCGACGTCGGCCTTGAGGGTGAAAGGCAGACGGGCCAGCGTGCCGCGGCCGTTCAGCTCAAGGGTGCGTATGACATAGCCGGAACCGGCAAACCGGACGTTGCGGCCGTTGACGTCCAGGAGGGCGGTCTCATCCCCCGCACCCTCGGTCAGGCGAACGCGGCCGTCGGCTGTGCCCGAGGCGAGAAAGGCACCGGGGCGAGCGGTAAAGGTCAGGTCGGCGCTGGAGGGCGTGTTGTTGGCCAGGGCGATCGAGCCCTGGGCGGTTACGCCGCCCGCGTTCAGGTCGACCTCGGTCAGCCGAACCCGGTCGCCGCCGAGGAAGAAATTTCCGGCCGCCCGTGCCGGGCCATGGCTGGAGCCCGCCGTCAGGACGATCCGGCCATCTGACGCGTCCTGGCCCCGCCGGAAACTCAATACCAGATCGGCGTCGGTCAGGGCCAGAGGCCCGGCGGCGATGCTGCCGAAGGCGGCGGTCAGGTCGGCGCGCGGCTGGGCCAGGGTTCCGGTCAGGGCCCCGTTGCCGGTCATCGCTCCGTCGATGGCGACGGGGCCGACCCCGAAGGGACCCTGTGCGTTCCAGTTCAAAGCCAGTCGTAGACGGCCATCCTGCTCGATGAGGCCGCGGGCCGAGGCCGTACCGGCTGCACCGGTCACCAGCCCCTGTTCCACCTCGATCTGGCCGTCCCTGAGAGCCCCGGTCAGTTGCAACCGCGCCGTCTGGCCCAGCAGACGATCCAGTTCCTCCATGCCTGTCGCCAGTCCCGCTCCCCGTCCGTCGAAATTCACCCGCCAGGACGTACCGGTGCCCGGCGAGGACGCGGCGATCGGTCCTCCGAAGGCACCCCTAGCTCCGGCACGAAGGCGGCCGAGGTCGGTGATGTCGGCGCGGCCCCGGAAACCCAGACTCCCCGCAAGGCTCCGGCGGCCCTGGCCCGTCAGGGTGAGCGCCTGACCCCGGGCGTCGATCTGTTCCAGAAGCAAGGCACCGTCCGCCAGTCGGGCGGCCTCGAACCGCAAGCGAGGCGTTGCGCCGAGCAGGGCACCGATCACGCCCTCGCTGCGGCCGCCGGCGACCGACAGATCACCGTCAAGATCGATGCGACCTCGGTCGCCTGCGATGTCGAGGGGACCGCTGAGGGCCTGTGCGCGGTAACTGGCCGCGACGACGTCGGTCGCCCGCACCCCGCCCTCCAGGGTCCAGCGTTGCGCGTCGCCCCTGAAGACACCGCGATAGGTCGCCGAGCCCCCGACGTTTGAGCCGACCAGGCGGCTCAACGACCCGGTCGAGACGCTCAGCGCCACCCCGTCCGGTGCCGAGCGGTCCGACAGGCGGATCAGGCCACTGGCTCTGGATTCAAGATTGTCTGCGATCAGACGCCAGCCGACGCCCTGAAACCCCTCGCGCTCCGGATGGGGCACAGCGGCGAAGCCGAAGCGCGCGGTGCGGCCAAGGCTTGCGACGAAAGGCTCAAGCAGGTCCGAACCGCTGAAGTCGAAAAAGCCCGAGATTCGCGCGCCGTCCTTGCCGTAGCGACCCTTGATCGTCAGCGGTGTGAAGTCACCGGTTTTGACCACGGCGTCGACAACCTCGCCGTTGACGACGGCACCGGCCAGGAACGGCAGGTCCGGCGAATAGCCGAGCGCGCCGGCCAGGGGACCGCCACGCGCCTCGCGTGCTCTCAGGTTCAGTCGAAGATCTTCGGGTTTGGCACCGACGGTGGCGGCGACGCGCAGGAAGTCACCGGGCCGGCTCAGACTGTAGGCGTTCAGCGTCGCCGTTTTATCGCCACGCCGGGGCACCAGCGCCTCACCGGTCAGGCGCCAGCGGCCATATTCCTGCGAGAAGTCTTCCATCAGTTCGACGTCGGCTGACAGCCGGTCGATGTTGATGGAGATCGGCATCGGTTGCGGCGGCTTGCCATCCGGCGGCTCGATCTCCGGACGGCGGAGCAGTCTGATCGATCCGGCGGTAATCTCCGTGGCATGGAAACGGCGGGTCAGCAGGGGCCAGTACTCCCAATCGACATGGACCTGGCGCGCTTCCAGCCAGACGCCCTTTTCATCCGTGACCGTAACGCGATCCAGGGTGAAGTCATCGAACAGGTCGCCGGACAGGCCCTCGACGTTGATCCGGCCGTAGCGACCGATCTTCGTGCCCGTGACAAAACTGGTCACCAGTTCCCGGCCGGGTCCCGTGACCAGATACATCCGGCTGCCGAAGGCCAGGATCAGCATAAGGGCGACGAGGCCGATCAGGCTGAAGCCGCCGAAGAAGGCCAGGGTCTGCAGCCGGGTGCGACGGCGTTTCTCGGCCTTAGCCGGCGTGTCGCCCGTCGCCTCGACCACGGCCTCGGGTCCGCGATGCGGCCGGGGCGTTCCCGCGCGCCTGGGCCGGGGCGGTTTGATCGGCTCCCGGGTCAAAACGCCTGGCCGATGCTGACATAAACCTGGAAGTCCGCGTCGCCCTCGCGCTTGTCCAGCGGGAAGGCGATGTCTGCGCGGATCGGCCCGAACGACAGATTGTAGCGCGCGCCGATGCCGACGGAGTAGCGCATGTTGCTGAAGTCCGGTGCTTCGTTGAACCCGATCGCTCCGGCATCGACGAAGGCCACAGCACCGAAGTTGCGACCGAGATCACGGCGGACCTCGGCGGACGCCTCGAACAGCGACAGGCCCCCCCGCGGCGTGTTGTCAGGCAGGCGCGGGCCGACGCTCTGGTAGGCATATCCCCTGACTGAACCGCCTCCTCCGGAATAAAACAGCCGGTCCGACGGGATGCTGAGCTCACCGCCTCCGACGATGGACCCGAGGCGGACCCGCCCGGCAACCACGGTCGTGGCATTGTCCTGGAGGGGCGTATAAGCGCTCAGCTGCGCCTCGGCGCGCAGGAAGACGATGGTATCCTCTCCGGTCACCGCCGTCGGCTGGACGTTCAGCATGACCCGCCAGCCCGCCGTGGGATTCAGCGGGTCGTTCGAGTTGTCAAGAAACGCGCTGCCCCGACCGGTCAGGATCGCCAGGTCGCGGCTGCTCGAGAGGGGAAGCCGCGTGAGCGGGTCAAACCGGTTCTCATCGTAGCGGCCTGCATCCAGCCCGATACCGTAGCTGTAGTAGGAGATTTTGCTGATCCTCTGACGCAGGTCTGCCGACAGCACGGCGGCGGTCCGGCGATAGGCATCGGTATCTTCATTCACCACGGCAGCCGAAAGGGCCAGGGTTTGACCCGGCCGGCGCCAGTGGGGCAGCGAAAGGTCGGCTCCGATGCGGCTGTCGATATTGGTCAGGCGCGCCTGATATCGCAGGGTATCGGCCCGGCCGAAGCGATTGTACGAGGTCCAGAGCCCCTCCAGGCCCGAACCGTCTGCGGACGAAAAGGTCGCCCCGGCTTCCAGGATTCGGCGCGGACGGTCCGTCAGGGTGACGACGACGGGGCGGTTGCCGTCCGCGGTTGTCTGGTCTGCGGCCGTCAGGGCGACAGCCACGCCGTCATAGACCCCCGTCTCCAGCAGGCGCCGCTCCAGTTCCGCCACCTGCTCGGGATCATAGCGCTCGCCCTCGCGCCAGGGTGCCAGACCCACGACCCAGTCCGGATTGGTCGGACCGCGCGTCTCAAGCCGCACGCCGTCCAGCCGGACGAGAGGCCCTGCACTGATGTTGTAGGTCGGTGCGACAGTCAGGAGGCGGTGGTCGACGACCACCCGGCGCGGCTGGGTGGCCGCATCGGGATAGCCCTGACGCGTCAGGCTGGCGATGATCCGGCCTTCGCCGGCGATGACGTCCGCAGCCCGGCCTGGATCACCGGGAGCAAGAGCGATCTCGGCCCGGGCGGTCTGGATGACTTCCGGTTCGGGTTCGGCCGCGACCCACTGGATCTCGGGAGCGGCCAGTACGAAGCGCGGGCCCGGGGTGATATGCACGACGGCGACCGGCGCGTCCTCGCCCTCGACATCCGCTTCCAGCGTCGGCTGGTAGTATCCTTCCGACCGCAACAGGGCTTCTGCGGTGTCACGCGCTGCGCGGGCGCGCCTTCGGGCATCGAAACCGTTCATTGGCGGCCTGTCGGCTTCCCCGATGGCGCGTGCGATCAGGGCCCGGAGCTCCGGGTCAAGGTCTCCCTGGAGCGCGGCGCGCGGATCCGCCGAGGCGCTGCCGGTCAGAGCGAACATGCCCAAGCCGAATGCCGCCGCAGCAAGAGCGGCCTGAAAGCGACGGATCGGACATGGTCTTGACGTCAAACGTTAACCCCGGGGGGGGCGGGACCCGGATGGGTCTCGCTCGGAAAAGGCCCCCCTCAACCAGCAAACCAGGACCGCCTTGCGACCCCGTCAGTAAAACAGGGTTTCGCTTTCGGGCTGAACCGTCTGTCCGGACGGTCTCTGTTCCGGGGGCAGGGCAGTCCCATCCGCCGGTCGCGGATCGATCGCAGCTCCGGTGTCGGCGGCCGGGGCGGTCTGATCCGCAGCCGCCGGGGCCAGCTCGGCTTCCAGCGAAGCCGGGGCCAGCTCCGCGTCCTGGCCGACGGGCTCGTCGCAACCGGCGAGGGCCAGTCCGGTGCCCAGCGCCGCGAGCCACATCAAACGCTTCATCCTGTGTCTCCCCAAGGCACGGCTCTGAAATGCACCGCGAACAGGGCTGTTCCATAGCGGGTCCACCAGCTCCGGTCACGCCGGTTCCAGCGTCGGGCGGCAACCAATCGTTCGTCTATTGCTGACAGAACGGAAGGAGGTGAGGGAACCCGCCATGACGGTGAACGGCTATGCGATGGTCGCCCAGGTGCGGTCTCGCGAACTCTGGAAGCGAATCGGCCTGTCCGCCGTTATCGGCCTGACGGCGTGCTTTCTGACCCAGTCGCCCTGGCCCGTGGCCTGGTTCGGTGCTGTGGTTCTGGCCCAAACGCTCGACTGGCTCGCCTTTAGTCCGCTGAGACTGAGCCCCGAGATCGAGCCGTCTGGAGCCTACAGGATCGGACTCTGCGCCGCGTCCGCGATCAATGCGACCGTCTTTTCGGGCATCGCAGTCTGGCTCTGGATCGCAGGCGGCGAGGCCGGTCGACTGTTCGCCACAATCGGGTTGGCCGGCGGTCTGCTGCACGTCAGCCTTCACATGCACCATATGAGACCACTGCTGTTTTCCGCTGCGGTCCCGTACAGCCTCTATTTTCTCGGCTTGCCCATTTTCGGGGCGATCGTCGATGGCCAGTCGCAGCATATGCTGGTTGCGGTCGGCGGCGTGCTCTACATGATCTATCTGGCCGTGGCCGTACGGCAGTTGTCGACAAAGACGGCGGCCCTGCAGACCGCCACTGACGAGGCTAGCGTCGAGCGCCGCAAAGCCGAGGTCGCCAGTGCCGCCAAGTCGGATTTTCTCGCCACCATCAGCCACGAGATCCGCACGCCGATGAATGCGGTCATCTCCGCCGCCAACCTGTTGCGGCGGACGCGGCTGGACCGCGAGCAACGCGAACATGTGTCGATGCTGCTCGATGCGGGCGACGTGCTGGTCGGGCTGCTGAACGACGTGCTGGACCTCTCCAAGATCGAGGCCGGCAAGATGACGCTGGAATCTTCGGTTATGGACGTCCGCGAAAAGCTGGGATCGCTGAGGCGGCTCTGGGACCCGAAGGCCTCGGCCAACGGTGTCCGGCTGAAGATCGAGATCGCGCCCCAGGTGCCGGACAGCATCCGGACCGACCCGCTGCGCTTTCAGCAAATTCTGTTCAACCTGCTTTCCAATGCGGTCAAGTTCACAGCCGACGGCTCGATCACGGTCCACGTCGACTGGCGCGACGCCGATCGCCGGCTGATCATCTCGGTCGCCGATACCGGCTGCGGAATCCCCGCCGACCGGGTGGCGCATGTCTTCGCCAGTTTCGAGCAGGTTGATGCCGGCACGACGCGGAAACACGGCGGTACGGGCCTCGGCCTGGCCATCAGCCGACGTCTGGCGGAGATCATGGGCGGGCGTCTGACCGCCGAGAGCATCGAGGGCCAGGGCTCGACCTTCACCCTGAACCTGCCGGCCGAAGCTGTGGCCAGGGCTGCCGTGCAACCGCATCGCCCGGTCGAAGCCGGGGGAGCACTGGACGGTCGCGTGATCCTGGCCGCTGATGATCACGCTGTGAACCGGCGCATCCTGACCCTGCTGCTGGAGCCGTATGGATGCCAGTTTGTGCTGGTCGAAAATGGTGCCGAAGCGGTCAGGGCCGCGCGGACCCAACGGTTCGATGCCATCCTGATGGATATGCAGATGCCGGTCATGGACGGGCTGGAGGCGGCGGCCGGCATCCGCGCCGGCGGGCTGAACAAGCGCACACCGATGATCGCACTGACGGCCAACGCGATGGACGGGCACCGCGCGGCCTGGGAGGCCGTCGGGGCCTATGCCTTTATGACCAAGCCGATCGATCCGGTGCTGCTGGCCGCAACCCTGGCCGAAGCCTGCGCCGAAGCAGATGCGGATCAAACCGCAGCCGTGGCCTGATCCCAGCGCGACAGCGCCGCCTCGAGCGACAGGGTGGTCGCCGGATCCACAGGCGCGACCTCGCTATCGAACCGTGGCGCGGGCGCAGGCTGTACGGGCGAGCCGGCGAAGGTCTCCCGCGCCTGGTTGTGCGGATGCCCTACCGCCTCCGCAAAGGTCAGGACGGGCGTGACGCAGGCCTCGCTTCCGGCGAAATGAGCTGCCCAGTCGTCCCGGGCGCGGGCCGAGAACAGCGCCTCGAATCGCGCATGCAGCCCCGGCCAGTCTGCCGCCGGAAACTGCCGCGCGGTCGAAGGCTCGACCCCGAGGCCCTGAAGTAGGGCAGCGTAGAAGCGCGGCTCCAGCGCGCCGACGGCGACGAACCGCCCGTCGGCGCAGGCATAGCAGCGATAGAAGGGCGCGCCCCCGTCCAGCAGGTTGGAGCCGCGCTCGCTTGACCACAGGCCGCTCGCGGACAGGGCGAAGAACAGGCTGGACAGCAAGGCCGCCCCGTCGGTCATTGCGGCGTCCACAACCCGGCCCCGGCCACTGGTGCGGGCCTCGATCACCGCCGCGAGCACGCCGACCACCAGCAGCATGGCTCCGCCGCCATAATCCCCGACCAGGTTCAACGGCGGCCGGGGCGGCCGGCCAGGCTCGCCCATGGCGTGCAGGGCCCCGGTCAGGGCGATATAGTTCAGGTCGTGGCCGACCGTCTGGGACAGGGGTCCGGTCTGGCCCCAGCCGGTGATCCGTCCGAACACGAGCCGGGGATTGCGGGCGTGGCAAGCGTCGGGGCCCAGACACAGCCGCTCCAGGACGCCCGGGCGGAATCCCTCGATCACGGCATCGGCGCTGCCGACGAGGTCCAGAACCCGGTCGCGGTCGGTCGGGTCCTTGAGGTCGACCGGCACGGCCGCCCGGCCGCGATGCAGGACCGCACCGCCCACGTCACCGAACACCCCCGCGCCGTCGGCCCGGGTCAGGCGGACGACCTCGGCCCCCAGATCGGCCAGGACCATGCCGGCGAAGGTGACCGGGCCAAGCCCGTCGAATTCGATGATGCGGACGCCGGACAGGGGTTTCATGGCGACTGACTAGCCCCGGAATCCGTCTCAGTCGAGGCGGGGGCCTTGACCCGGGAGGCGCGATGAACCAGAAGGCGCAACCGCGAAACGGACATGTCCGTCAGCGGCGTGGTGCGCGTCCTTAGCTCAGTTGGTTAGAGCATCTGACTTTTAATCAGAGGGTCCTCGGTTCGAGCCCGAGAGGACGTACCACCAACTCCCTCCCCGGCTGGCTGCGACAGGCGTTGCGTCCTTGTAGCGCCTCCGGCTTACGTGGACTTCGGTCCGGTCCCGTGTAGGCTGGGTGGCATTGAGGGACGGCTAAAGCCATGCGTATGACAGGGACGGCTCTGGTGCTGGTCGTTGCCCTCGGCGGCTGTTCGGCGGTGCGCCAGGTGGGCACAGGGATCGGAGACGCGGCCCTGTCGCCTCTGGCCGACCTGAACGTCCGCCGCGAGCAGATTCCGACCGTCCTGCTGCAGGCCCAGGCCAACCCCTATGACCGGCGCAATCTGAACCAGTGCACGACCATCGGGGCCGAGGTGGCGCGGCTGGACGAGGCGCTGGGCCCCGACCGGGATGAACCGCCGGCCCCCGACAGCCCGACGCTGAACGAGCGCGGCCAGGACGCGCTGGCCGAGGCGGCGCTCGACGCGATCCGGAACGCCGCCATCGATTTCATTCCCTACCGCAACTGGGTGCGCCAGCTGAGCGGAGCCCAGGCCCGGTCGAAGGTGGTTCAGGACGCGGTCGAGGCGGGGCGGCTGAGGCGGGCCTTCCTGAAGGGGCTGGGCATGCGGGCCAACTGTTCGCCGCCGGCCTCGCCCGCCTGGTTCCGGCCGACGGGCCGGTCGCAACGGTGATACGGGAACCGGACGGCGCGCGGCTCGCTTGATTCCGACAGGAACAGGAGAGCGACATGCCCCATCAGAACGTCGAGGCCGGCAAGGCCACCGCCCAGACCGCTGCCACCGACCCGATCCAGCCGAACGACCAGGCCCGAGAGCAGAACGTTTCGGTCCATCCCGAGCCACACACCTATGCGGCACCGGACGTGAAGGACTCGACCCTGGCACCGCCGGCCGCCGGCGAGGTGGCCGACTATATGGAGGAAGGCGACGCCCTTGAGGGCGAGATCCATTCCGGCGGCGAACGCACCAACATCGCGGCCCACAGCCACGACGACGAGCATCATGGTGCCAAGACGAACCGGGCCATCCGCGAGCAGATCCGGGGCGACTGACGCTCAGTTCGAGGTATGCCGGGCATGGAAGTCGCGGCGGAAGGCCTCGAACCGGCCGTGGGCGATCGCGTCGCGCATGGCCGCCGTCAGGGCCTGATAAAAGGCGATGTTGTGCCAGCTGAGCAGGGTCTTGCCCAAAATCTCGTCGGCGCGGATCAGGTGGTGCAGATACGCCTTTGAATACTGCGATGACGCCGGGCATTCGAGCGCCGGATCCAGCGGGTCCTGATCCTCGGCGAAGCGGGCGTTCTTGAGGTTCATCGGGCCGTCCCAGGTCCAGGCCTGGCCGTGCCGCCCGGCGCGGGTGGGCAGGACACAGTCGAACATGTCGACGCCGCGCCAGACAGCCTCGACCAGATCGACCGGCTTGCCCACCCCCATCAGATAGCGCGGCCGGTCGGCGGGCAGCATCTCGGGGGCGTAGTCCAGCACCTCGCACATGGCACCATGGCCCTCGCCGACCGCAAGGCCACCGATGGCGTAACCGTCAAAGCCGATCTCGCGCAGCTGGTCCGACGACTGGTGGCGCAGGTCCTCATAGGTCGAGCCTTGCTGGATGCCGAACAGGGCCTGGGTCTCGCGCGGGCCGAAGGCGGCCTTCGAGCGGGTGGCCCAGCGGACGCTGAGTTCCATCGCGGCTTTCGCGGCGTCCTTCTCGGCCGGCCAGGCCACGCACTGGTCCAGCTGCATCGAGATGTCGGCCCCGATGCGGTCGGCCTGGATCTCGATCGAGCGTTCCGGCGACAGGACGTGTTTTGAGCCGTCGATGTGGCTGGCGAAGGTGACGGCTTCTTCTTTCACCCTGGAAATTCCGGCCAGCGACATGACCTGAAAGCCGCCACTGTCGGTCAGGATGGGTTTGTCCCAGCCCATGAAGCGGTGCAGCCCGCCCAGCCGCTCCATCCGCTCCGGCCCGGGGCGCAGCATCAGATGGTAGGTGTTGCCCAGGATGATGTCCGCACCGGTGGCCCGGACCTGATCCACCGTCATCGCCTTGACCGTGGCGGCGGTGCCCACGGGCATGAAGGCGGGGGTGCGGATATCGCCGCGCGGGGTCTTCAGCACGCCGGTGCGGGCGCGACCCTCGGTGGCGGAGATGTCGAAGGGGAAGGGCAAGGGCGGTCTCGGCAGGGGAGGGGGGCGTATAGGGCGAGCCGGAAGGATTGTCTCCTCCCTGGCCGCCAGCGTCCTTCTCCCCTTGCGGGAGAAGGTGGCCGAGCGGAGCGAGGTCGGATGAGGGGTACGAGAATACGGACGGGCCGGGTCCTTGTATCCCCCGACCCCAGATACCGGGCGTCACCCCTCATCCGGCCCTCCGGGCTACCTTCTCCCGCAAGGGGAGAAGGGTCAGTGCCGGCTGTCCCACCAGCGCACGGCGTCGGCATCGCGCCTGCTCAAGTCAGGATAGGCGGGGTCGAAGCCGACGTCGGGGACGCGGCGCCATGAGCGGGCGCATTTGGGTCGGTCGGTTAGAGCAATGACTTCAGTCTGAAGGCCTTCCATCATGCCGACCGGTGAGCCGAGGGCGACGACGGAAGCGGGAATCAAACTCGTCGAGGTCAGCGGGATGAGTGTCGCGATGCTTGTGCGGAAAACTTCGGCAGCATCCAGACCGTCAAACGCTGCCGCCTGTTCGGGAGAGAGATGGACCCTCACCTCGGCATCGAGGGCACCGCCAATCATCTTATCCCGACGCTTGCGTTCCAGCTCACCAGTGACGGCTGTAGTGACATTGACCACCTTCGCCCACCGCGCCGCCTCGTCCGGATTGCGCCACTCGGCGGGCGTTTCCGGGATCACGCGGGCGCAGTTGGATCCGCCGTCCGGATACCGCGTCGCCCAGGCCTCCTCCATGGTGAACGGCGTCAACGGGGCCAGCCAGGCGGTCAGGCGCAGAAAGACCTCGTGCATTACCGTGCGGGCGGCGCGGCGACGGATCGCGTCGGGGCGGTCGCAGTAGAGGCTGTCCTTGCGGATGTCGAAATACAGGGCCGACAGGTCGCCGGCGCAGAACTCGAGTACCGGACGCACCACATCCTGGAAGCGGTAGGTGTCGTAGGCACCGCGCACCTGCAGATCCAGCTCCCATAGCCGGTGCAGGACGAACCGCTCCAGCGGCGGCATGTCGGCATAGGCGACGCGCTCGGCCTCGTCGAAATCGGCCAGGGCCCCCAGCAGGTAGCGGACCGTGTTCCTGAGCTTGCGATAGGCGTCGACCGTGGTCTGGAGGATCTGTTTGCCGATCCGCTGGTCCTCGGCATAGTCCACCAGGGCGACCCACAGGCGCAGGATGTCGGCACCGGATTCCTTGATGACGACAGCGGGGTCGGTGGTGTTGCCCCGCGACTTGGACATCTTTTCCCCGTTCTCGTCCTGGGTGAAGCCGTGGGTCAGGACGGCGTCATAGGGGGCGCGGCCGCGGGTGCCGGAGCCTTCGAGCAGGTTGGACTGGAACCAGCCGCGATGCTGGTCCGAGCCCTCGAGATACAGGTTGGCCGGCCAGTGCGACGGGCGATCGCCGACATAGCCATGGGCCGGATCACGCGGCTCCAGCGCGAAGGCATGGGTGCAGCCACTGTCGAACCAGACGTCGAGGATGTCCTCGATCTTTTCGTAGCTGGCCGGGTCATGCAGGCCGAGGAAATCGCTGTCCGGCTTGGTGTACCAGGCGTCGGCCCCTCCGGCCTCGATGGCGGCGACGATGCGGGCGTCGACCTCGGGGTCATGCAGCGGATGGCCGGTGTGTTTGTCCACGAACATGGCCAGAGGCGTGCCCCAGGCGCGCTGGCGGCTGACCAGCCAGTCGGGGCGACCCTCGACCATCGAGCGGATGCGGTTCTTGCCGGCCGCAGGGTGGAAGTCGGTCCGGTCGATCGAGGCGAGCGCCGTCTCGCGCAGGGTGGCTCCGTCGGCGTGATCCAGCGGCCGGTCCATGCGGATGAACCACTGGGGCGTGTTTCTGAAGATCACCGGGGCCTTGGAGCGCCAGCTGTGGGGATAGGAATGCTCAAGCCGGCCGCGCGCCAGCAGGGTCCCGGCCTCGATCAGCTTGTCCATAACGGCGGGGTTGGCCGAACCGAACTTGCCGGTCTTCTTGCCCTCGGTCTCCAGCACCTTGAGGCCGGCGAACAGGGGCACGCCGGGATAGTAGGCCCCGTCGGGATCGACCGTGTCGGGGACCTCATGATGACCGTGGGCCTTCCACACGTCGTAGTCGTCGGCGCCGTGACCCGGCGCGGTGTGGACAAAGCCGGTGCCCGCGTCATCGGTGACGTGGTCGCCGTCCAGCAGGGGCACGTTGAAGCGGTAGCCGTCGTCGAGCTCGGCCAGGGGGTGGGCGCAGACGAGGCCGGACGGATGGATGTCATCCAGCCGGGTCCAGGTGGCGATCTTCGCGGCCCTGAACACCTCTTCGGCCAGCTTGTCGGCGAGGATCAGCCGGTCGCCCTGTCTGGCCCAGGGCTGGAACTCCAGCCCCTGTTCCATCGACTGGACCTCATACAGGCCATAGGCGATCTCGGGGCCATAGCTGATGGCACGGTTGGCCGGGATGGTCCAGGGCGTGGTGGTCCAGATCACTACGGCCGGCGTCTGGTGGCGGAAGGCCAGCAGGTCGTCGGGATGGTCGTCGGTGGCGGCGATGACCGGGAATTTGACCCAGATCGTGGGGCTGACGTGGTCGTGGTATTCGATCTCGGCGTCGGCCAGGGCGGTGCGTTCGACCGGCGACCACATGACGGGTTTCGATCCGCGATACAGCTGGCCGGAGTTCTTGAACTTGTGGAACTCCTTCACGATCGCGGCCTCGGCGGAATAGTCCATCGTGGCGTAGCGGTGGTCCCAGTCGCCGACGATGCCGAGGCGTTTGAACTGGTCTTTCTGCACCTCGATCCAGCCCGCGGCATAGGTGCGGCAGGCGGCGCGGAACTCGGCCTTGGAGACCTCGTCCTTGCGCTTGCCCTCCGCGCGGTAGCGTTCCTCGATCTTCCACTCGATCGGCAGGCCGTGGCAGTCCCAGCCGGGCACATAGTCGACGTCGTAGCCCAGCAGGAAGCGCGACCGGACGACGAAATCCTTCAGCGTCTTGTTGAGCGCATGGCCGATGTGGATGTCGCCATTGGCGTAGGGCGGGCCGTCATGCAGCACATAGAGGGGGCGGTTGTCGGCCTGACGCGCCGCGCGCAGGGTCGCATAGAGGTCGCCCCACTGCTCCAGGATCAGCGGTTCCTTCTGGGGCAGGCCGCCGCGCATGGGGAAGGGCGTCTCGGGCAGGAAGACGGTCTCGCGATAGTCCCGGCTTTCGCCGGAATGGGCGGACTCGGTGGGGGTGTCGGACATGGTGCGTCTCGGAGAAGATCTTGAAGGGCGGACGGCTGCGTGGAACCCGGACGGCGCGCGAGGGGCTTGGCCTCTGGCTACGCCGCCGGGCCGATAATCCGCGCCGGAAGGATCGACCGCCTGTGCATGGAAGCGTCCTATCAGGGCGCGGGGGCTGGGAAAAGCGGCGCGTTGGGCTAACCTCGGCCGGACAGGTTTGCGGGGGACAGCGAATGCGAGCGACACTGATGGCCGGGGCCTGCGCCCTGCTGGTTCTGGCGGCCTGTTCTCCGCAGGGACAGGTCGAGGCCCCCGCTGAGGCATCGGCCACAGCAACAGCGACGGTCGACCCTGGATCGCGCGAGGCGGTCTATGCCGCCGCTGCCGAGGGGGCCGAGCCGTTCGTGCGGGCTATCTATGCCCAGTTCGTCAACGGTGGACCGAAGGGGGAACCGCCGGCACCGGGGCAGGACCCGATGTTCTCGCGCACGATGAACGCCCTGATCGGGGCGGACTTCAGGGCCGCGAACGGCGAGGTTCCGACGCTGAACTACAACCCCTTCTGCAGCTGTCAGGATCAGGGTAAGTTCGTGGTGACCGCGCTGGCGGTGGCCCAGGCCGATGCCAGCACTGCCCAGGCGTCCGTGGCCTTCGCCAATGCCGGTCAGGCGCGGCGCGTGCAGCTGAAGCTGGTGCGCGAGGGCGGCAACTGGAAGGTCGACGACATCGTCGATGTCGACGGCGAGGGGTCGTTGCATGACGCCCTGATGAAGGTGGCCGAGGCGGCAGGGTAATGGCTAGCGGGCGGCGGCCAGCGCGATCCGGGCGGCCGCCGCATCCGCCTCGATCTGGACCTTGAGGGCGTCGAGCCCGTCGAAATTCATTTCACCGCGCAGCAGCGCGACCAGTTCGGTCTCGACCGTCTGGCCGTAGAGATCGCCCGAGAAGTCGAACAGCCAGACCTCGAGCAGGGGCTCGGCGATCTCGAACATGGGCCGGACGCCCAGATTGGCGACGCCGTCCATGACCCGCCCGTTCGGCAGGCGGGTGCGGGTCGCATAGACGCCGTAGGCGGGCCGCATATAGTCGTTCAGACGGACATTGGCGGTCGGGACGCCGATGGTGCGGCCGCGCTTGTCGCCGTGGATCACCTCGCCTTCGATGGCGAAGGGGTGCCCCAGGATGGTCGCGGCGCGGGCCATGTCACCGGCGTTCAGGGCCTCGCGCACCGCGCTGGACGACAGTTTCAGCCCGCCGGGATCGTCGACCCGGTCGGTGACCGAGACGCTGAAGCCAAGCGCCTGACCGGCGCGGGCCAGCGCATCCGGCGATCCGGTGCGACCCTTGCCGTAGGTGAAGTCGAAGCCGACGGCGGCGTGGCGCAGCCCGAGGCCGTCGGCCAGCACCGCCTGCGCAAAGGTCTGGTCCGACAGGGCGGCCATTTCAGCGTCGAAGGGCAACAGGTGCAGGCGGGCCACGTCCAGCGGCGCGAGGGCGCGGGCCATCTGCGCCGGCGTCATCAGGCGGAAGGGGGCCGCCTCGGGCTGAAACCAGCGGCGCGGGTGGGGCTCGAAACTGACCACGGCGAGGGGCGTGTGGAGCCGGTCCGCAGCCGCGTGGGCGGCGGCGATGACCGCCTGATGGCCCCGGTGGACGCCGTCAAAGGCCCCGATCGCAGCGGCGGACCCGCGGTGTTCCGGAGCCAGGTCGCGCCAGCCGGTGACGATCTCTACGGACACGGCGGCCCGATCAGTCCCGGACGGGGCGGCGGCGGCGGGGCACGCGCACGAGGGCCTCGCCCTCCATGATCATCTCGTCGCCGACATAGCCCTCGGTCCGCAGGGTGACGCGGGCCGATTCGGGATCGACGGCGGCCACGGTGATTCGGGCGGTGACCACGTCGCCGATCCGCACCGGCTTGTGGAAGGCCAGGGTCTGGGACAGGTAGATGGCCCCGGCCCCGGGCAGGATGGTGCCGACCACGGCCGAACCGAATGAGGCGCTGAGCAGGCCGTGGGCGATGCGGCCGCGATAGGCGGTCTTCGAGGCAAAGGCCTCGTCCATATGCACCGGGTTGAAGTCGTCCGAGGCCTCGGCGAACGCCTGAATCCGGTCATCAGTGATGGTCACGTCCTTGACCGCCATCATCCCCGCCGAGAGTTCTTCAAGAATATAGCCGCCCGAGGGGTGTGGTCCGGTGATCATGGGCCGGTGTTAGCGGGGCAGGTGTGATTTGGCGAGGACTACCAGCGCAGCTCCAGCGCAGCGTATCTCGCCCAGGCTGTTTCGGCGTTCAGCAGGGCTGCGGCGCGGGCGGGGTCGAGCCGGCCGTCGTCGCCGCAGGCCGCGTCGCCGTGGATCCCCTGGGCTATGAACAGACAGTCGAGCGCCTGACGGTTGGCCCCCAGCACATCGGTGACGACGCCGTCGCCGATGCACAACACGCGCGAGCGGTCGGCGGGACGACCCAGCAACCGCTCGGTCTCGGCCAGCGCCAGGGCGTAGATCGGGCCGAAGGGCTTGCCCGCCATGGTGACCCGGCCCCCCATGGCCTCATACAGGTCGGCCAGCGAACCGCCGCAGTAGATGATCCGGTCGCCGCGCTGGACGATCCGGTCGGGGTTGGCGCAGATCAGCTCCAGATCGCGGGCCACGGCAGGGGCGAAGGCCTCGCGGTAGTCTTCGGGCGTCTCGGTCTCGTCGTCGCGGGGACCGGTGACCGACAAGAAGGCGGCGTCGGCCGCGCCCTTGGCGCGATCAAGGCCCAGACCGTCGTACAGGGGCCAGTCCCGGTCGGGGCCGATGACCCAGGCCGGGCCCGGCGCGCGCCTGGCCAGTTCGGCACGGGTGGCGTCGCCCGAGGTGACGAAGGCCTGCCAGCTGTCCCGCGGCACGCCCAGCGCATCCAGCTGGGCGATCACGTCCGAAGCCGGGCGCGGCGAGTTGGAGATCAGGACGACCTGGCCCCCCTGCCGGTTGAACCGGGTCAGGGCCTCGCAGGCCTGGGGCCAGCTCTCGCGGCCATTGTGAATCACGCCCCAGACGTCGCAGAGCAGAACGTCATAGTCGGCGGCAACGGCGGACAGGTGAGGGAGGGCATGGGGCAGGGTCATGCGGCGCTGACTAGCGGTTCCGGGCGAAAGGGTGAAGGGAGGGTTTGGCGGGCGTCGCCGGGCCTGCTAACCGGACGCGCATGAAAATCCGTCGCATCACCTGGGCCGCCTATGGCCTCGCCCTCGTCATCATCGTGCTGGATCAGCTGACCAAGGCCTGGATGCTGGAGGGCCTCAGCCTGCGCGAGGTTGGCCGGGTTCTGATCGCGCCGCCGATCTTGAACTTCACCTATGTGGAGAACACCGGCGTCAGTTTCGGCCTGTTCGGCGGCGGCGGCACGATGCGATGGGTGCTGAGCGTGTTTTCCCTCGTCGTGGCGGGGGTCCTGACCTGGTGGGCGCTGAAGGCGGAGCGGCGGCTGCTGGTGGCGGCGATCGGTCTGGTGATCGGCGGGGCCATCGGCAACGCCATCGACCGCATCCAGTACGGCTATGTCGTGGACTTCATCGATTTTTCGGGGACGGGTCTGTTTCCCTGGGTGTTCAACGTCGCCGACAGCGCCATCACGGTGGGTGTGATCCTGCTGATTCTGGACAGCCTGGTGTCGGAACGCAAAGCCGGCGTTGGCGCGGCCAACGAAAAGGCGTAATCAGCCGCTCTTTCCTGTTTCGCAAACTGTGTGACCCTGGGCGCCCCGATCGCGCCGGAGCCGAACCGAACCATGCGTCTTCTGACCGTTTCAATCGTCGCCGTTTCCGCCCTCGCGCTGGGTGCTTGCGGAGGGCTGCGCCAGTCCATCGGCCTGACCAAGGTGGTGCCGGACGAGTTCGTCACCGTGTCCACCGCCCCGCTGACGGTGCCGCCGGAATACGGCCTGCGCCCGCCTGCGCCCGGCCAGCCCCGGCCCCAGGAACTGGCCCCCGAGAGCGCTGCCCGCCAGATCCTGCTGGGTCAGCGCCAGTCGATCACCCGCACGCCGGGTGAACAGGCCCTGGTCACCGCCGCCGGTGCAGACCGCGCCGATCCGCTGGCCCGCTATGTCATCGACGACGAGTTCGGCGACCTGGCGCACAAGGAAGAAAGCTTCGCCAACCGCATCCTGTTCTGGCGGCGCGGCGATGCCGCGACCCAGACGCCGATCGAGACCCAGACAGCGCAAGGGGCTGTGACCATCGACGCAGCCTCGGAAGCGGCGCGTCTGGAAGCGCTGACGGGTACGCAATCCTCGATCACGATCCAGCCGAGGCGCTCGGGCGGGTTCAAGCTGCCGGGGCTTTGAAACGATAATCCTCGCCCGTCGGGGAGGTGGCACGGCGCGTCTTCGCGTCGTGACGGAGGGGGCCCGAACCAGACATCGGCGTTCGCGGCTGGCCCCCTCCACCGCTTCGCGGTCCCCCTCCCCGCCGGGGGAGGAACAGCGCCCATGACCAACATCCTGTCGCTGACCCACTTGTCGGGTGTCGAGCAGCTGAAACTCGCCTTCCAGGGCGAGGACAATGTCGCCCCGATCGCGCGCACGCTCGACTATCGGCTGACCGAGGTCGTTGCGGGGCGGGTGGTGTTCGAGGGGACGCCGACACGCGCGGTCTACAACCCCATCGGCACGGTGCACGGCGGCTGGATGGCGACCCTGCTGGACTCGGCCTGCGCCTGCGCCGTGCATTCCATGCTGAAGCCGGGCCAGGCCTATACACCGCTGGAAATCAAGACAGTCTTCCACCGGGCCCTGACCGAGGGGGTGCCGGTGCGCGCCGAAGGCCGGATCGTGCAGATCGGCCGACGCGCCGGCTTCGCCGAGGCGGATCTGAAGGGCACGGACGGCAAACTGTATGCGACAGCGACGTCGACCTGTCTGGTGATGGAGTTGGGGTAGGGTGGACCCCTCCCTGGTGTTCCGGCTCTGCCCTGCGCATCGCCCACAATGACGAAAAAAGACCCCTACGCGAACCGCCGGCGCTTCTCGGCCGAGATCAACGTCGAGCGGACGAAGTCGGCCGGGGGGTCGGTTTCGGCCAGGACGGCTTCCTTGATGGCGCGGGGTTCGCCGAACAGATGGCCCTGGGCCATGGAGATGTCGAGCTCGAGGATGTCGACGATCTGGCGCTCGTTCTCGCATTTCTCGGCGATGACCTCGATGCCGTAGCGGCGGGTCAGCTGGGCAAAATCGGCGGCCTGGATGTCGCGCAGGGACGGGATCGGCGAGCCACCGTCCAGATCCAGCAGCTGTTCGATCAGCAGGTCGGCGGCGACCTTGACGAACCGGACGTCCGAGCGCTGCAGGTCGTTGAAATCCAGATCCAGCGTCTGGACCTTGTCGATCGAGAAGCGGAATCCGAGGTCGGCCAGCTTGGCCATGTTGCGGGCCTCGACCGCGCCGCGCGCGTCGAAGGTGGCCTGGCCCAGCTCGAAGATCAGCGCCTCCTTCAGGTCGCGGTTCTCAGACAGGAAGGCCAGGAACTGCGGGAAGAAGGTCTCGTCGCCCAGCGACGACAGGGCGACGTTGCAGAAGACGCCGACCTTGCGGTCCTGACGCGCCAGCCGGCGCACGATCTGGGCGCAGCGGAACAGCAGCAGGTTGTCGATGGCCGGGACCAGACCCTCGCCCTCCGCGATCGACAGATATTCGGCCGGCATCATGACCCGGTCGGTCTGGTCGCGCAGCCTGGTGAAGCTTTCGTAGAAGACGGTGCGGCGCTGGGGCAGGGTGACGACGGGCTGGAGATACAGGTCGACCCGGTTCTCGCTCAGGGCGTCGTGCACAGTCTTCAGCAGCAGGTTGGACTGATGGTGGCGGCGGGCTTCGACGCTGTCGGGCGCGACCATGGGGGTGACCGACAGCCGCTGGTCGATGGAGACGCTCATCTGCTGGATCAGGTCCTCCAGGATGCGGACCTCGCCGGTCAGTTCCTCGGTGCGGCTCAGGGCACCGCTCTCGATGGCGGTGGCCAGGTCGCCCAGTGCCGTCTGGGTCTGCTCCATGGCGTCGGCCAGCAGGCGGTGGGCCTGGCGCACCCCGGCAATCTCGGCGCGCAGGGCCTTGCGTTCGGTCAGGCCAGTGATGAGGGCATGGGCCGCCCCCAGCACGCCGAGCACACCGAAGCTCGCGGCGACGCCCGGGCCGATGCCCAGACCGGCGCGCCACAGGAAGGCACCGACCGTCATCGCCAGGAAGACGTAGCCGAAGAACAGGAAACCGTTGGTCAGTGCACGCATGGGAACGGCTTGGTCCGTCTTCCCGGATGGAATCGTCCGAGTATCGGGGTATCAGGGGCAAACAGCTAGGGTGTGCGGGAAAGAAAGCACACCAATATCAGGGGATACGCATGGAACTGTTCGATCTGACCGGCAAGGTCGCTGTCATCACCGGCTCGTCCAGGGGCATCGGCAAGGCCATCGCCGAGCGGATGGCCGAGCACGGGGCCAAGGTCGTGATCTCGTCGCGCAAGGCCGGGCCGTGCGACGAGGTGGCGGCGGAGATCAACGCCCGGTACGGCGCAGGCCGCGCCCTGGCGATCCCGGCCAATATCGGATCGAAGGAAGATCTGCAGCGACTTGTGGACGAGACCACCGCCACCTTTGGCCAGATCGACATCCTGGTCTGCAACGCCGCGTCCAACCCCTATGCCGGGCCGATGGCGGGTATCTCCGATGACCAGTTCCAGAAGATCTTCCACAACAATGTGCTGGCCAATCACTGGCTGACCCAGATGGTCGCGCCCCAGATGCTGGAGCGCAAGGACGGGGCGATCGTCATCATCTCGTCGGTCGGGGGCCTGCGCGGCAACGCCCTGATCGGGGCCTACAACGTCTCCAAGGCGGCCGACATGCAGCTGGCGCGCAATCTGGCGGTGGAGTGGGGGCCGTCCAACGTGCGGGTCAACTGTATCGCGCCCGGCCTGATCCAGACCGATTTTGCCCGCTATCTGTGGGAGAACGAGGACGTGCTGAAGGTCACGGTCGAACCCAACCCGATGAAGCGGATCGGTCAGCCGGACGAGATCGCGGGGACCGCCGTCTATCTGTGCTCGAAGGCCGGATCCTATGTGAACGGCCAGACCCTGGTGGTGGACGGCGGGCTGACGATTGCCTGGTGACGACAGCAAGGGCCCCGGCCTGCGCCAGGACCTGAGCTGGCGGCTGGAGGCTGTGGCGTTCGCGGGCTTCATCGGCCTGATGCGGCTGATCGGGCTGGAAGCGGCGTCAAACCTCGGCGGTTGGCTGTTGCG
>JBBSCK010000035.1:0-22251 GCA_038250335.1 Caulobacterales bacterium | reverse complement strand
GGCGGCTTCTACCGCGAAGGCGAAGGCCCCCGTGACATTGGCTACGACGGGTTCCGGGGCGGACAGCTCAAGTTCAATGTCACACGCCAGCTTTCCAACGGCTATGTGCGGTTTTACGGCAAGTATCTCGACGATCGCCAGCCGAACTATGCGCTCTTCCCGCTTGTGGCCAGCGGCACCAACGATGCGCCGAGCTTTGCGAACCTTCCCGGCACGGACGGCCTGCAGGATACAAACCTCTCCCCGTACACGTCGACCTATTCCGGCGTGGATCAGGACAACAATCCAACCACCTTCGACACGCAGAACGGCATTCGCGGAATTGTGAAATCGGCCGGGGTGGAAGGGCAGTTCGAGGTCGGCGGCTGGTCGATCACCGAACGGTTTCGCTACGCCGAAATTTCGGGCGAAACCAATGATCATGTTTCGCTGTTCTCGTTGCCTGCCGCGACGATGGCGGCAACCTTCGGAGGTCCGGGTGCGCGGTTGAGCTTTGCAGGCGGCCCGAATGCCGGCCAGATCATCACCAACCCCTCGACGATTAACGGCAACGGACTGTTGTCGGTTGGCATTCGTATCAACGCCGAAAGCAACAACCTGAACAATGTGACCAATGACCTGCGCGCCAGCCGCGTCTGGTCCGTGGGTGAAGGCAAGTTGACGACGACAGCGGGGATCTATGCCTCGTCACAGAATATCGACATGTACTGGAGCCTGGCGAACGCGCTGGAAGGTTTTGCCAGCGGCGGCAATGGCGTCCGCTATGACCTGACCACGGCCACCGGCGTTCCGATCACCGATGGCGGTATCCTCGCCTATGGCATGGCCGCAGCCGCGCCGCTCTCCACCTTCCATCGCCGCTACGATGTGAACTACCGTATTCTGGCCCCCTACGCTTCGGTCAACTACCAGGTGGGCAAGCTTGCCGTCGGTGCCAGTCTGCGCCTGGACAGCGGCAGTGTCAGCGGAACGCTGCTCGGCGATCTCGGCACCGGTGGCACGAGCGCGGTAACAATAGACGTGAACGGCAATGGCACCATCAGCCGGCCGGAACTCAACGTGGCGATCCTGCCTTTGTCGAACCCGGGCAAGGTCGATTACAACTACGACTACCTGTCCTACTCGATCGGGGCAAACTACCGGATCGCGGAACCGGTCTCGGTCTTTGCCCGCTACAGCCGTGGCGCGCGTGCGGCAGCGGATCGTCAGTTGACCGCCACGCAACTGGACCGCGTCAGCGGCCAGTTCACGGATCCATCGACGGCCTATGGCATCGTCAAACAGGCCGAGGCCGGCGT
This sequence comes from Caulobacterales bacterium, assembly GCA_038250335.1. Lineage (GTDB taxonomy): Bacteria > Pseudomonadota > Alphaproteobacteria > Caulobacterales > Caulobacteraceae > Brevundimonas. The sequence goes on along the minus strand of JBBSCK010000035.1, from coordinate 20,953 downwards.
GAAATTGCGCAGAAGCTGGATGACCGTCTACGCGACCGGTTTCTGGGCATCCACGGGTGAGTCCAACAGCCAGATCAGCGCCGATTCGACCGGCCAGGCCCGGCTGATCACGTTCGACAGGACCTACAGCGCAACCGGTGTGGAACTGGAAAGCGAAGTCCGCCGGGGGCCGTTCAGCGTCGCCCTCGGTGCCACCTACGCCAAATCATCGATCGACAGCGATACCTCGAATGCGGCCCTGAACGGCAATCGGCCACGCCACCAGCCTTCGGTGTTCTATACCGCCCGGCCCCAGTTCGAGCAGGGCATGTTCACGGTCGGTGCCACCATTAACGGCACCACCAGCAGCTATGCCCAGGATGACAATGTGCTGACCCAGCCGGGCTATGTCATCGTCAATCCGTTCGTGTTCGTGCGGCCCACGCCGCGCATCGAACTGGGTCTCACCGCCTACAACCTGTTCGATGAGGTGGCCATCGTCAGTCTCAGCGCCAGCGTCATCCCGGCCGGCGGCGTCATCCCGGCGCAGACACTGAACGGGCGCACCATCTCCGCCTCGCTGCGCTACATCTTCTGATTGAAACGACCCATCGCCACGCCTGTCTGCCGCAGTAGCCTGCCGCAGACAGGCTGGTACGGTCGGCCGCTGTCCGCCTTCGAGCTTGTGGTGATCAGGACCTGCGGCCCAACGTCAGTAATAGCGACCCGTCGTCAGCACTGCCTGCCATCGATCGGCCGAAACGCGATCGATCTTGTTACGCCATGAGGACACTCCAGACTGCAGGTCCGACGCCTGGATCACCACCGCAGGCCAGGCGGCCTGTCCCCCCTCGTCGCGCAGCTCAAAGCGGATCGTCGGGTCGGGCAGGGTGAGATCGAACTCGACCAAGCCAAAATTGACATCGGCCGAGAAGGCCTGGCGCAGCCGAAGCACAGGCCGGCCGGTCAGATAAAGATCGACGGTGTCTTGGGCCAGCGGCGAGCTGACGAACTCATAGAGATCGTATCCTCCGCGTTCCGACCAGGGCAGACAGTTCATCTCGCCGAAATGTGTGTCCCCGGATAGCAGGACGACCCCGGTGATCCCTTCCGCCATGATCGTGTCGAAGATGACGTCTCGCTCGTGGGTGAAGGAGGCCCAGGAATCGGCGCCCTCGACCTTGCCGTCGTTCCAGCCGGACCCGGAGACCAGAACCTTGAATGGGGCCCGGCTGGCCCTTAATCCGGCTAGCAGCCAGTCGCGCTGGCCGGTGCCCAGCATGGTCTTGCCGGCGACGTCGGGATCCTCGTTGGGATCGCGGTGGTAGCGGACGTCAAGGAAGAAGAAATCCACCCCGCCGTGGGACCACCGGAAAAAGGCACCCTCGACGTCAGCCAGGCCGGCGGCCGGATTGGGCCAGTAGCGCTTGAAGGTCTCCAGTGCGCCGACCTTGCCTGGATGGCGGCGATCCTGGTCGTTCAGCCCGTAGTCGTGGTCGTCCCATATGCAGAACTGGGGTGTCGTAGCCATGAAACGCCGGATCTCGGGCAGATCGCGTTGCCGGCGATACTCCTCGGCGAGGATGGCGGGGTCCAGACTGCCCGCATAGACCGCATCCCCCGCCCAGATGAACAAGTCCGGCCGGGCAGTCTCGATCGCACGCCAGATCGGCTGGACCGGATATCGCACCCGCCGGGCGCAGGAACCAAAGGCCAGCCGGAATCGCGACCCGCCGTCGGGCGCGGTCGTCAGCCGCCAGGGTTCCATGCCCTGGTCGTCCGGATTGAGCCGCCCGTCGACGATGACCCGGTAGGCATAGGTCCGCGCTGGCTCAAGCCCCGAAATCTGGTGGACCTGGATGAAGTCATCCGCCCCGTCCGCGAGCCGCACGGCCGTACGGCTCGAGTTGGAGAACAGCGGGTCGGTGTCATACTCGATGTACACGGGCCATGGGCCGCTGACGCGCGTCCAGATCGCGGCGGCGTCTGTCGAGCACGGCCCCAGCACTGGGCCCTGCATCACACGTTTAATGCCGACCCAGTCGCGGTTGGACTGGGCCTGTGCCAGGCCCGGCGTGGCGGCCGCCAGTCCCGTTCCGATCAGGGTTCGACGGCTTAACGGCATGATGTCCTCCGCGCTTTCGGAAATGCGCGCCGCCCCGGGGGAGGCGGCGCGTATCGGGGTCAGAAGTTGGAGCGAAGTCCGACGCCATAGGTCGCCGGCGCGCCGACGAGGCGGGAGGCCCCGTTGAGTTCCGGGAAATAGACCTCGTCGGTGATGTTGCGACCATAGGCATAGATCGACCAGTCGGCGACCGAGGTCAGCTCCAGTCGGGCGTTCAACAGGGTGTAGGCTTCTGCCGTATTGCCGGGGATCGCGTTCAGACGATTGGATTCCTCGCCGTGGTGCGAGACGCCCAGGCGTGAGTCCAGCCGCCAGCCGTTGCCGAATACCAGGCCGTGATTGAACGCGAGCGTGGCCGTGACGTCTGGCGCACCGGGCAGGGGGTCGCCGACCGTGGCCAGGACATCGGCGACGCGGGCCGAACTGAAGGAGATGATCTCGGAGTCCAGGAAGGCTGCCGACAGATCGACGTCGAGGGTCTGGTTCGTCGTCTCGAACAACACCGCGTTGATGGCGAAGTCGAACCCAGAGGTCTCGGCCTCGCCGACGTTTGCGCGACCGTTGGTGTCATTGGCCAGCCGCGTCGTCGCCTGCAACTCTTCAAAGGCGTAGGCGAAGGCATCCAGCGAGACGCGCACGCGCCCGGTGGTCCACCGCAGCCCGGTCTCATAGGCCGTGACGGTCTCGGACTCGAACGGCAGGGTCTCGGCCTGGGTGAAGATCGAGGTGCCGTCGAAGCCGCCGGCCCGGTAACCCGTTCCGGCCGAGACGAAGACATTCAGGCTGTCGCTGAAATCGTATTTCGCCGTCACCCGACCCGAGACGTTGTCGTCCTCGAAGGCCCGATCCCAGATGAAGGGGTTGGTGGTCGCGAACGTCGTTGTGAAGGTCGAGATGCGCCAGGGGTTCAGATCGTCGTTGCGACCGCTGAAGGTGGCGTCATCGCGGGTGTAGCGAAGCCCGCCGGACACCGTCAGCCGATCGGTAACATTGAAGTCGATTTGGCCGAAGACCGCTGCGCTTTCACGGCTCTGTTCATGCAGATTGTCGTAAATCGTGCGGGCGGTAAAGCTCGTCCACCGCGAGTCAAAGTCAATCTCGTCCGTGATGTAGAAGGCACCGACGATCCAATCCAGCAGACCGCCATTGTCGTCGGCGAGGCGAACTTCAAGCGAAGTCTGGCTGAGTTCCTCATCGAAATCGAACCGGAAGGCGGAAAACGGCGAGCCGTCTCCGTTGCCCTGGACCGAGCGGGTTGTTCCCTGAGCGCCCGCCACAACGGTCAGGTTCAGGTTCTCGGCGAGCGCGTGCTCAAGCGTGGCGGACCCACCGTAGATGTCGATGTCATGGGTCGGGTATTCGGCGGAGTAGAACTCGAACGGGTCGGCGTTCTCGCCGGCATTGGCGATGTTGGTGTCCCGCGCCGCCGAGATGCGATCGTACTGACGCGTTTCCCCCCGGTCGCGGCTGCCGAACAGCCGGACCGTCAGGCTGGTGGCGGGTGCGAGGTCCATCGCCACCGTGGCTCGGCCGGCGATCAGATTCTTGTCGCCGAAACCTTCTCGGCGGCCCGGATCAAGGATCGGCGGCACCTGGTTCTGCACCACGCCGCCGACCGACAGCCGGAAACCGGCCAGATCTCCAGCGCCGGCACCATCCATGAAACCGCCACCCTGCTCGCCCATAACGGCAAGCCGCACGCCGACGTTATCGGTGACAGGGCCGCCAAAGGCCGTCTCGAACGCGGTGTAGTCATAGCTCCCGTACTCGACCCGCGCGCTGCCCTCCCTCTGCTCCGATGGACCCCGGGTCACGACATTGATGACGCCGGCGGTGGTGTTGCGCCCATACAGGGTGCCCTGAGGGCCTTTCAGAATCTCGACCCGGTCAAGATCGAACAGGGGCATGCCCAGATAGGCGTTGGATGTCTGATAGACCCCGTCCACATGCAGGGCGACCGAGGGGTTGCCGTTGGGCTTGTAGTCGTCGGCGCCGCCGATGCCCCGGATGCTGATCAGCCCATAGTTGGTGCCTCCAAAAGCATAGTTGATCGAGACACCGGGGACCTCGTCCACCAGACCGACAACATTGTTGATGCCGCGTCGCGACGCGTCGTCGCCATCGACCACGCTCACGGCCAGCGGCACATCCTGGATCCGCTCTTCCCGCTTCTGGGCCGTCACGATTACATCGTCGAGGGTGGTGGCGTCGGCTGTCCGGCTCGATCCCGTTGAAACAGAAAAGGTCCGCTCCCCGATCCGCGTCGCCGTCAGGCCGGACCCGTCCAGGATCAGGCGCAGGGCGTCTGCGGGTGCCATCACACCCGAGACGGGATTGGCCCGCATGCCACGTACCAGCTCCGGTGCGAACACGACCTGAACGTCGGCCACGCTGGCGAAGCGCGTCAGGGCCGTCTCAAGAGACTGGCTCTCGATGGCGAAAGCCACCGGACGGCCTGTGGACTGGGCGAACGCAGGCGTTGCCATGGCGATGGCCAGAACCGCGCAGCTGGCGAACAGGCCGCGTCTGAAAGTGCCGGCGAACGAAGTTGAGATCGTCATTGGGAGCCCCTGAATGCTGATGACCGACGTCGTCGGCCCGCTTTCAGAAACGAAAGACCCCATGCCGATCCGCATACTGTCTTGGAAATTTCATGGAAGCCCGGCTGTTCCTTCGGATGCCTCGATGCGCCAGGAGCCGTCGGGGCTCTTCACGACCGACAGGTCGAAACCGCTGGCGAGCGCCATGGCGAGCTCTCTCGAACCGTCATAGCGGAACGATCCCGAGATCCGCACATCGCCGGCCCTGCCGTCGCCCAGAACCAGCCGGTCGGACGAATAGAGATTGAAGGCGGCGACCACCTCGCGCAACGGGCGATCGCGCACGACCAGCCGTCCGGATCGCCAGGCCGTGGCCGCCTCCAGGTCGGCGGCACTGATCCTCAATGCCGAGCCGTCGGCGCTGGCCTGCTGGCCTGCAGACAGATGGGCCAGAACCTGGTCGCGCCGGCGGCGCGGCCTTACGATCAAACTGCCCTCCTCGACAACAATATCGGCCGCGTCGTCGACAAGAGTGACCTGAAAACGGCTGATGTCCGCGACCATCGCCCGCTCGCCCGCGATAAGTGTGAACGGCCTGATGTCGTCGGGCAGGACGTTGAAATAGGCCTGACCCTCCTCCAGCGTGCCCCCCCGGCGATCCGTCCGGTAGTCGAGCCTCAGCCGTGTGAGCGGTGCCAGTGTTACCTCCGACCCGTCCGGCAGCGCAGCCGTCAGTCGCTGCCCCGGTGCCGTCACGATCAGGGCCCTGGCCGGCGAGGACGCTGTCATCACCCACAGGCCCGCACCCGCAGCGGCGACGGCACCGCCGGTCAGGCCCAGCAGGGTGCGTCGCCGGCTGATCTGATGGCTGGGCTGCAAGGCCGTTGCCCGTTGGGCCAGAATGTCCGGGACCGCTGCGACGGTGCCCATCTCGCGCCATGCGACCTGACACTGGCGGTAGGCTTCAATATGGTCCGGGTCCGCATTGAGCCATTGCCGGAATCGGGCCTCGTCTTCCAGGCCGGGCGTGTCACCGCTGTTCATCCGTGCGAACCAGAAGGCGGCCGGGTCATCGTGATCGTCATTGTCGGCGCTGGGCTTGGCCGGGAACATCAGTCTGCGGTCTTTCCAAGGTCGTGTCGCAGGACCGACATCGCGCGCACCATATGCTTTTCCACCGCGCTGACGGAAATCCCCAGCCGTTCGGCGATCTGGGCATAGGTCAGATTTTCGAAGCGCCGAAGGATCACGATGGTCCGGGCGCGCGGCGTCAGGGAGTCGAGTGCGGCGAGGGTCCGGCTCAGCGTTTGGCGGCCGGCGACGATCCGCTCCGCACCGGGTTCGTCGCTTTGGTGGGCGAACCTGTCGATGTCGACATGGCGGCCGCTGCCCCGCGCCTGTTCGTACCGGCCGCGGTCACAGGCGATATTGGCCGCAGCTTCGAAGACATAGCCGTCGACATTGTCCAGTGTGAGCAGGTCGGCGCGGCCAAGCAGGCGCACGAATAGGTCCTGAACCATTTCCTCGGCGTCAGTCCGCGACGCGGCCCGGCGCATGAAAAACCCCATCAAAGGGGAACGAAGGCGTCGCGCCAGCGCGCCGAAATTGTCCCCGTCCTCTCGTTCCGCGATGCCGGATTGTACGTGCCGGACGGGATTTGAAGCTTCATTCACAAAATCCTATTGAGGCTCGGACTTCACCCCCCGATGTCAGGGCGATGACAATCGTGAGTCACCGGCACACCGGTTGCGGTCAGCGGCTCGGCGTCCGCCGTTGCCTGAGGAAGACAGGGGGGCTGGGCGACGTGAACCCGGGGCAGAGCGGTCGGCGCCTGAATGATGAACGATTGACACCTTTCCCAGCGGACAGGCCGCCTTTTTTTGTCCGCTCCGGATCGAAAATTCGGATCGGGATCACGGCTCGAGAATTCTATCTGATTGCGAGTTCCACCAACTGCTGCAAATCATGGATCATGGCAGCAACCTCGCCTGTTCCGGGAGCGTTTGGTGGACAGGGTCTGTATCCCCGTTCCGGGCCGGCCGGTCCCGGGTCTGTGCCCGCCGACGTTGCGCTCCGGTTGCTGATCGCCAAGGATTCCTGGGGGCCCCTCGTCATGCCGCGCAACCACACCCGACAAACCGCTTCGGGCGAGACCACGTTCTTGCCCGGCATGACCGGGTGAGAAAGCTGGACGCGCCGGTTGCCTCCCAGGGTCGCTCAGACGCTGCGGCTGCCAAAGCCCGCAAGGCGGTACGGCCTCGCAGGCGACGACCTGTCCTGTTGGCGTCCATGGCCCTGGGGCTGGTCGTCGCTGTCGCCGTGGCCGGCTGGCTTTTCCTTCGACCACCCCAGATCGCCGTCGTCACCCTGGCCCCCGGTCGTGTCGAGCTCGCGCTGTCCGTCGTGGGCCGCGTTCGGCCGGGCGATCTCATTGATGTGCGCTCGCCCAATCCAGGCCAGGTCATCCAGCTGCTGCATGACGATGGAGACATCGTTGCCGCCGGGGCCCCGCTCGCAGTCGTGCGGGCCCTCGTTGAGCAGGCCCAGACCGATGTGGGTGCCGCCCGTGAACGCGCGGCCGGTGCCGAAGTCACACGCGCGCAATTGGCCTTTAACAGAACCCGGACACTTTCGGATCGAGGCTTCGCATCGCAGGCGGCGCTTGACGAGGCGCGTGCGGCGCTCTCGTCGGCACAGGCGGGTCTGGCCGCTGCCGCCGCCGACCGACGGGCATCGGCCGCCCTCACCGGAGAGTTCACCATCCGCGCACCGATCGCGGGCGCGGTCCTTGTGCGTCCCATCGACAACGGCCAGGTCGTCTCGCCGGAAACCACCCTGTTTCAGCTCGGCTCCCTGGACGGCGGCGAAATCCAGGCCGAGGTCGACGAGGCCTATGCCGATGCGCTGCGGGTGGGCCTGCCCGCGCGGGCCGCGCTGTCAGGGTCAGAGGTCCAGTTCCCGGCACGCGTCATCGAAGTTTCTCCGCGCGTCGATCCGCTCACCGGGGGGCGACTGGTGAAGCTGGCACCCGACGCTCTTCAGAACTTCCCCTCCGGACGTTCGGTCGACGTCACCATTGTGGTCAGTCAGCGCGTAGCCGGCATCGTGGTCCCGCGACAGGCGGTCCTTGACGCCACGACGGAGCCGAAAGTCTATGTCGTCGATAAGGGCGGCGTCGTTCGGAGCCGCCCGGTGCGCATCGCGGCGTGGCCCTCGCTGAATGCGATCATCGACGCCGGGCTCGTTGCCGGCGACCGGGTGGTGCTGACGCCCGCAGAGACGCGCCCCTCCGCCAGGGTCCGCCCGATCGAGAGGGCCGCCGCGAGCCCTCCCGGTTCCGGGCGCTAGGATGTTCGCCTTCACCGTCGCGCGTCGCTACCTGTTCTCGAATCCGTCCCAGACCGCGCTGTTGATCTTCGGAGTCGCGCTGGGTGTGACTGCCTTCGTGTTCATCACGGCCCTGATCCAGGGGCTCGCCATCCGCCTGACCGACGACGTCACGGCCAGCAGCGCCCATGTCTCACTGGAGCCGGTCACCCGCGTCGCGCGGGTTCTGGAAAGCCCGGACGCTGACACCGAAGCGGTGGCGCTGGTCTCCACCTTCCAGCGCCGCCAGATCCGCACCTGGAGCAGCACGGTGGCCCTGCTGCGCAATCAGGCGTCGGTGTCGGCGATCAGCCCGCAAATCACCGGCAGCGCATTCCTGGTCAAGGGCGAGGCCGTGGCACCCGTGTCGGTGACCGCCGTCGCCCCCGATGGGCTGGACGCCATTTCCCCGGTCAGCACACAGATCATCGACGGCGACGCCAGTCTCGGTGCCGACGGCATCCTGCTCGGCGCGCGACTGGCGCAGGATCTGGGGTTGTCCGCCGGCCAGCCGGTGTTGTTTCGCACCGATCGCGGCGTGGATCGTCTGCTGACGGTGCGCGGCGTGTTTCGTTCTGGCGTACAAAGCGTGGATGAACGCGTGGCCTATCTGTCTCTCCAGACCGCGCGACCGCTCTTCCTCCTGCCGGAGGGGGTCACCAATATCGAGATCAAGCTTGTGAACCCTGCCGGTGCGCGCGACGTCGCCGCGTTTGTTCGCGACGCCACGGGCCTGCGGGCGACGCCCTGGCAGGAGAGAAACGCCAATCTCTCAGGGGCATTGGCGGCTCAGGCCCAGAGCGGAACGCTGATCCAGGTCTTTTCTCTCGTTTCCGTCCTGATCGGCATCGCCAGCGCCTTGAGTCTGTCGGCGAACCGGCGGAGCGGCGAGATCGGCATCATGCGGGCGTTCGGCACCTCACGTCGGTTCATCGCGACCGTCTTCATTCTGCAGGGGCTGATCATCGGTCTCGTCGGTGCCACGGTGGGCTGTCTCACCGGCTATGGTCTGTGTTCCTGGCTCGCTACACTGACCAAGCCGGACGGAACCATGGCACTCCCGATTGCGCCGGGGCAGGGCGGCTATCTCACCGTGCTGGTGCTCACGACCCTGGGTGCCGTAGCGGCCTCGGTCATCCCTGCCCGATCGGCCGCGCGCCTTGATCCGCTGGAGGCCATCCAGCAATGACGCGCGTTCTGGAAGCTCGCGGAATCTGCAAGACATTTCGGAATGGCGACGAACTGACCGAAGTCCTGAAGTACGTCGATGTATCCCTGGACCAGGGCGAACTGGCGGCGCTCCTCGGCGTTTCAGGGTCGGGAAAGTCCACCCTGCTGTCGATCATAGGCCTCCTTCTTCAGCCAACCTCCGGAACCATCACGATCGGGGGCGAACGCGTCGAGGGGCTATCGGAAGTCGAGCGGACGCACTTCCGAAACCAGCGTCTCGGGTTCATTTTCCAGTTCCATCACCTGCTGCCGGACTTCAGCGCGACAGAGAATGTGGCCTTCCCCGCCGCCGCACCCGCGGGCGGGATCACGGCCCCCATGCGTCGACGCGCGCGCGAACTTCTGGACCGGGTGGGACTTTCCGACCGGATGGACTTTCCCGCCACGCGGCTCTCCGGCGGTCAGAAGCAGCGGGTGGCCATCGCCCGGGCCCTGATGAACAGGCCCGCTCTCGTCCTGGCCGACGAACCCACAGGCAGTCTTGACCGGGTCGCGGCCGAGCAGGTGCTTGACCTCATGCGGGAGGTCAACCGCGAGGACAAGGCGACCTTTCTGATCTGCACGCACGATGAAAAGGTCGCGGCACGGTGTTCGCGACGGATCACCCTGATCGATGGCCGGGTTGAAGGTTCGCCGCAGGCCGCCGCATAGGCTGTCTCGTCGTCTTCCCCGACGGCCGAAGAGCGTCTTCCATCCGGCCTGGGCGGCCCGCTGCCGGGCTGGGCGACCCAAGCGGTGCGGTGCGGCCGGCTGGCGAACACCCATTGAGCGTGACAAGCTATTGGGAACACGAAGCTTTGGGAGAGGAAAGACCGATGAACGCCTGGATGTTCCTGGGATTGGCGATCGCACTGGAAGTAGCCGGAACCTTCCTGCTCAAATTGTCGAACGGCTTCGAAAAGTGGCACTGGGGGATGCTGTCCATCCTCTGCTACGCGGCGTGCTTCTGGGTGCTCGCTCCAGCCATGAAGGTGCTGCCTGTCGGTGTCGTCTACGCCATCTGGGCCGGTGTCGGCATCGTCGCAGCCTCCGCGATCGGCTATCTCGCCTTCGGGGAGCGGTTGGCGGCTATCCAGTTCGCGTGCATTGCGCTGGTTCTGGTCGGCGCGGTCGGCCTGCGGCTGACGACCACCACCTGACCCGTTTCAGCGTCGCTGATGTTCGCCCCGGCATCTGACCGAGCCGCTTGCGGGTCGCGGTACCCGATCATGTCAGCCCGCGTCACCTTGATGCTGACACCGCCCCTTGACTCTGCTGAGGATCAAAGGGAATACACCCACATGCATATGCGAACCAATGTCATCTTGTCCGCCGCTATCGCCATGCTACTCGCTGCCTGCGGGCAGGGGGGGTCTTCTTCGCCGGCCGACCAGGCCGCCGCGGGCGTGGTCAATCTCTATACCGCGCGCCACTACGACGCCGACAAGGCCCTGTATGAGCGGTTTACCCAGGAGACCGGAATTCGCGTCAACACCATCGAGGGCAATGCCGACCAGCTGATCGCCCGAATGACCAGCGAAGGTGCGGCCAGCCCCGCTGACCTGTTCGTGACCGCCGATGCCGGTGCCTTGTGGCGCGCCCAGAACGCCAGTCTGCTGCAGCCCACGACGTCCGAGGCGCTGAACGCCGTCATCCCGGCCAATCTGCGCGATCCCGAGGGGCGCTGGTTCGGCCTGAGCCGCCGCGCCCGGATCGTCGCCTATGACTCGACGAAGGTTCAGCCGGCCGAGATCGATACCTATGAGGAGATTGCCGCGCCCCGTTTCCGGGGTCGTCTGTGCGTGCGCTCGGCAGACCACGTCTACAACCTGTCGCTGGTCGGAGCGCTGATCGAGGCCTGGGGCCCTGAGAAAACCGCACAGTGGGCGCGCGGCGTGGTCGCCAACATGGCCCGCCCGCCCGAGGGCGGCGACCGCGACCAGATCCGCGCCGTCAACGCCGGCGTCTGCGAGATCGCCCTGACCAACAGCTACTACTATATCCGCATGGCCAGCGGCGACGACGCGGCCGACCGCGAGGTGACCACGAAGGTCAAGCTGACCTTCCCGTCGCTGGACGGCCAGGGCGCGCACGTCAATATCTCGGGCGGTGGTGTCGCGGCCCATGCGCCGAACCGGGCGAACGCCGTCCGGCTGCTGGAATTCATGGCCTCACCCGAGGCCCAGACCATGGTCTCGGCGGGCAACAACGAATACCCGGCCAGCCCCAACGTCCCGGCTCCGCCTCCGACGGACGCCTATGCTGACTTCACCGCCCATCCGATGTCCGTCGCGACCTATGGTCCGCGTCAGGCCGAGGCCCAGAGCCTGATGAGCGCGGCGGGCTGGCGATAGCCTCCGACATCGCCTCGACCGCCCCGGCCCCGCGCGCGGTGCGCGTTGGCGCGCCTTCGCTTATGAAGCTGCTGGCCTGGCTGGCTGCGGCCGTCGCGATCGCGCCCCTGATCGGAGTGGTGGCCGCAGCGTTCGGCGACGGCCAGGCCGACATCGCGGCCTCCGACCTGATCCGCTATGCCCTGACCTCGGTGGGCCTGGCCGTCATGGTCGCATTGGCGACTGCCTTGCTGGGGTCAGTTTCCGCCTGGCTGGTGGTCATGCACCGCTTTCCTGGCCGGTCGGTCTTCGCCTGGGCCCTGGCCCTGCCTCTGGCCGCGCCGGCCTTCGCCCTGGCCTATGCCTATGCCGACCTGTTCGACGTCGCAGGTGATCTACGGATGTGGCTGCGCGCTGTTCCCGGCATCGACTGGGGCCCCCAGATGCGTAGCCTGCCGGGCGCGGCCTTTGTGCTGTCGCTGGCCTTCTACCCCTACGTCTATCTGACCCTTCGCGCGGCTCTGGTGAACCAGTCGGCCCAGGCCATCGAGGCGGCCCGCAGTCTGGGTTGCTCGCCGATCGAGGCGCTGGTTCGCGTCGGCCTGCCGCTGCTCCGCCCGGCCCTCGCCGCCGGTGTCGCCCTGACGGTCATGGAGACGCTGGCTGATTTCGGGGCGGTCCAGTTCCTCAGCGTCCAGACCCTGACCACCGGGGTCGTGAGATCATGGTTCGTCTATGGCTCGCTGGAAGCCGCAGCCCGCCTCGCCCTGCCTCTGCTCGCCGCCGCCGCCGTGCTGCTCTGGATCGAACGCCTGAGCCGCCGGGGCCGGACCGACGAGGCCGCCCGCGCCCGCTGGCGGCCGATCGAACCCACGCCTCTCAAAGGCGGGCGCGCCATCCTGGCCTTCAGCTTCTGTTTCGGCCTGCTGACACTCGGCCTGTTTCTCCCCGTCGGCTGGCTGGCGTTCAACGCCCTCGACATCAGCCCTGACTGGAACCGTCTCGCCCGCGCCGCCGCCCACAGCCTGGGCCTCGGCCTCGGCGGGGCCGTCGCCACGGTCGTTCTGGCGACCAGTCTGGCCCTGTCCGCCGAGCGCATGCCTGTGACCGCCCGGATCAGCAGCCTGGGCTATGCCACTCCTGGCGCTGTCATGGCCATCGGCCTGCTGGCTCCGGCGTCGATCCTCTGGCAGGGCATCCCCGGCGCGGTCTCGGGACTGGGCGTGGGGCTGATGCTCCTGATCTACGCCTATGCCGCCCGGCTGATGGCGGCGGCGTTGGAGCCGATGGAGGCCGGCCTCACCCGCGTGACGCCTTCGATGGTCGCCGCCGCCCGGACCTTGGGCCGCAGCGAGATCGGGGCCGCCCTGTCGGTGCGCCTGCCCATGGTGTCTGGCGCGCTCCTCACCGCGACCCTGGTGGTCTTCATCGATGTGGTGAAGGAATTGCCTGCGACCCTGATTCTGAGGCCGTTCAATGTCGACACCCTCGCCGTGATCGCCGATAATTTTGCCCGCGACGAACGCCTGCCCAATGCCGGCTGGCCCAGCCTGATGATCATCGCCCTGACCCTTCCCGCAGTGATCTGGCTGACGCGCAAGATCACCGTCTCGCGCCCCGGAGATCCCCATGGCCACGACTGATGCCATCGTCTCGGTCACGGGCGTGAGCCGCGTCTATGGCCGCAAGATCGCTGTGGACCGGGCCGACCTGACCCTGTCGCGCGGTCGCATCCTCGGCCTGCTCGGCGCATCCGGCTCCGGCAAGAGCACCCTGCTGCGCGCCGTCAGCGGCCTGGAAGCCATTGATGCAGGCAGTATCGCCATTGACGGCCAGATCGTCTCCACGCCCGGTCGCGGCGTGCCGCCCGAGGACCGCCGTGTCGGCATGGTGTTTCAGGACTTCGCCCTGTTCCCCCATCTGACCGTCGCCCAGAACGTCGGCTTCGGGCTCAAGGGCCACCCCGACCGCGAGCTGACGGTGGCGACCCTGCTGGACCGCATGCGTCTGGCCGATCGCGGCGGGGCCTTCCCCCACACCCTGTCCGGCGGAGAACAACAGCGCGTGGCCCTGGCCAGGGCGCTGGCGCGCGATCCGGCGGTCATCCTGCTGGATGAACCCTTCTCCAGCCTCGACGGGTCCCTGCGGGCCGAGGTGCGCGACGACCTGGTCCAGGCCCTGCGCGACAGTGGCACCTCGGCCATCGTCGTCACCCACGACGCCGAGGATGCCATGATCATGGCCGACGACCTCGCCCTCATGGACGCCGGCCGCGTCATCCAGACCGGGACACCCCACGAACTCTATACCCGGCCGACCTCTGTCGCCGCCGCACGCCTGCTGGGCCCCATCAATCTGATCGAGGCGGAGGTTCGGCAGGGGCTGGCCACGTCCATTCTGGGCCAAAGCGCCACCTCATTGCCCGACGGCGCGGCATGGATGGCCGCGCGTCCCACGGACCTGCGGCTGACCGGGCCCTCAAGCGGGCTTAAGGCCCGGGTCGTATCGGTCGGCTATGCCGGGGCCTATCGGGTCGTTCGTACCACCAGCGGACCGCAGACCCTTTCGATCCACGTCAAGAATGCGGCCCCGGGGGTCGGGGATGAGGTCGGTGTTACGGTGGGCCGCGCGGACCTTCTGGTTCTGCTCCCGGCCTGAGACCGCCCCGGTCATGGCTCGCGGCGTGCCTTCCATTCCGGTTGCGGGTGGTTCGCGAACGGCGAATTCGGCGCGACGCTGCGGGGCGGAAAGTCTCCCCAGGCTTGTCCTGGCGCGCCTCGAACGCCTTCAAAGCTCAACCATGTCTCTGGACTTCATGGGGGCAAATAGCGGTGACTGTCAGTCATCCGGTAAATAGTGTCCGGACTTTTCCCCTGGGCCTCTGCAAACACGATCTTTTTCGACTGGACATTTCTGATGCTTTATCCGCCGGAGCGTCGCCGCCTCTGGCTTCTCAGAAGGGTGCGATCATGGCTGCCTGCGAGGGTGACGATGAGCTCTTAACCAGCCTGGAAACGACGTAAATCTCATCGCTTCGGGAAGAATGGCGACGACGCCGGGGGCCGCCGCCAGTTCTGCGGTCAGCGCGAACTCTCCGGCATTTCATTGCCTGGCGGATTGAGGCCGACGGTCATGGTGACCTCACGGCCGACGACTGAGAGCGACATCGCAGTCGGCGCTGCAAACCTTCCAGCATGGTAGCCGCGTCGCGCGTAAATATCCCGGCGTGGTCCATGAGGTCATCGCTGGACAGGCGGAGTTCCACTACCGGGTCCGTAAATAACGTCACACCCCAGACTTGACAGCCCGCACGCGTTCCAGCGTTTGGTGATCGGAGCTCGGAGTTTCCAATGAGATTTTCCTTTCGGCAGACTGGACTGATTGCGCTTGCCGCATTGGCCGCCAGCGCCTGTGCCAGCCGGCCTGCGATTCAGGTCAGCGGAGATGATCTTTTTGCGTCCCGGCGCTCCGTCTCCATATCGGAGCCAACATCGGGCTTGCCACGTGATCTGATCGTCGAGCAGTTGCAGACCACGAACTGGAGCGTCCTCAACACCGGTGCCGATCAGCTTCTGGAGCTGAGCACCACGTCCGGGCCGGAACAGCTGGGCGTGTTCGAGGGGGCCGCCGCGCCGGGACCGGACGGGGTGTGGATCATCCGCCCCGCCCCGCGCCGCTGGTGGCGGCCTCAGCGCCAGCTCCGGACGGTTACCGCCCGGCTCGTGAACGCAGCCACGGGACAGGAGGAGGCGCGCGCCACGGCCACCACGACCGCCGAGCCCGCCACGGTCAGCTTTGCAGACCTCGCCCGTGCGGCGTTGCAACAGAAGGAGCGACCCTAGGCCGCGTTGCCGGTCGGCAGAGAGATCGTGAAGACGGATCCCTCGCGATATTCGTAGGCGATGCGACCGTGATGGCGCTGCACGGCGACCCCGACGAGCGCCAGGCCCAGGCCGAAGCCCTGGCGATCATCGGTGCCTCGCTCGAACGGCTTCATCACCCGCTCCAGGGCCTCCTTCGCCACACCGGTCCCCTGGTCGATGACCTGGCACCGCGCCTCGCCAGCCTCGGTCCAGACGCGGCACCCGACCTGCGTGCCGGGAGCACCGGCCTTGATCGCGTTGTCGACCAGGTTGAGCAGCGCCCGCGTAATCAGGACGCGGTCTCCTACCACAATGACCTCATCGGTCGGGTCGGGGCCGGTGAGCGACACCGACTTCTGCCTGGCCGTCGGCCAGAGCGTGTCGACCGCATCGATCGTAGCCTGAACCAGATCAAACGGCTCGTGGCGCATCGGCTGGGTCTCGGCGCGAGCCAGATCGACATAGCTCTCCGCCATGGACAGGGTCAGGCGGGCGTTGTCCTCGAGGCGAAGCTTCAGTCCCGGATCGCACGCCTCGGCCCTTGAGTCTGCGAGCAGCGCGAGGATGGCGACCTGGGGTGCCCTCATGTCATGACTGAGGAGCTGGAGGGCTTCTTCCCTTTGGCGCTGGGCTCGACGGACCAGGGTAATGTCCGCCAGCCGCACGATCCGCGTGCCCGAGGGAGAGGCGGTGTCGAGCGCCGCCCGGTCGATCTGGAGCACGCGCCCATCGGGCGTCGTGAGTTCCGGCCCTGAGCCGTCGGGGGCCAGGACATAAAGCAGATCGTCGGTACGGGCCCCGACCACATCCGATTGAAACAGGTCGGCTGCGCGCCGGTTGGCAAGGACGATCCGGCCCTGCGCATTCTCCACGACGGTGGCGTCCGGAAGGCTCTGGACGGTATCGCTGGTGAAACGCCTGAGCTCGCGCAGACGGGCGAGCGCCGCCTTCATGGCCTGGACCTGGCGGGACAGGACGTCTCCGCCGAGATCGGGCGGCGGCCCCTCGTCGCGGTCCAGGAAAGCCTCCAGCTCGGAGGCCATATAGGCGGAGGCAGCCGCCAGGCGCCGCCAGCTCCACAATGGATAGACGACCGCCAACCCCACGAGGGCGGCGACCGGCGGGACCCAGAGATCGAGGGCGAAGGCTATGGCGCAAGACGCCAGGGTCGCGACGACGAGGACGGCGGTGAGCGGAACGGACCAGACCGGGCGTATCCAGGCGAACCCGACCAGGGCGAGCAGGAGCGGGATCAGCGAGACCGCAACCAGCGGAGCGCCGGACACGACCCGCCGTGGCGTTCCATGAAGCAGGGTGTCGAGCAGGGCAGCCTGCATCTCGACGCCGGTAACATAGCCGCCCTGACTGGACGGGGTGGGAAAGCGATCGCCCTGACCATCACCCGTCATGCCGACGAGCACACGCTTGTTGCGCAGCAGGGAAGCGGGGACTTCGCCGTTCATCACATCGACGAACGAGAGCGTGCGCACCTCTCCGGGGCGGCTGGCCCATCGCAGGAGTATGGGGGGCTGTTCCCGGACCAGTGTGGACGGCGTGACGGCCGCCTCGCGCAGCGCCGCCGGAGCCAGGTTGGCGGCCAGTTGAACCCAGGGCCTGCCCCCGGCCTTAAGAGTCAGCGGCAGACGCCGCACGACGCCGTCGCGATCGGCCGTCACCGCAACATGGCCCAACCCCCTTGCCGCCTCGCCCAGGATCGGCGGGGGCATGAGGAGGCGTTCGCCCCTGCCGTTCTCGCCGAGCGGATCCACGGCCATGGGCAGATAGACATTGCTGGCACCGCGCAATGCCGCAGCCAGGCGGCCATCGTCGGGCGTCGGTTCCAGGAACAGCACATCATAGGCCACGGCCGAGACCTCTGCCTGCGCCAGCTGGTCAATCAATGTGGCGTGCATCGAACGCGGCCACGGCCAGGCCCCGAGGGTCTGAAGACTGCGGTTGTCGATTCCGACGATGACAATGCTGTCGTCGGTCGCATCCCTGTCCAGCCCTGACAGGGTATCGTAGACGATCGCATTCGGGCGATCGAGCACGTCGCTCAGGCCGAGCCACCCCACAAACAGCGCGAGAACAAGACTGGCGACCATCGCCTCGATCAGTGCGCGTCGGCCGCTGGTCCAGAACAGGCCCGCCCTGGACCGGGTCCAGGCCATGCTAACGCCCGATACGCAGCGACGATACTTCGGACCAGGTTTCGATTCGCCGTCCCATCACCAGGCGCGAACTCTGCACCCGCCAGCCATAGGCGCCGGGAGTGAGCCCGGTGAGGCTGAGCTCGGCCGTTTTCAGTCCCGGCAGGTCGATGACGGGAACCTCATGGTCCTCCTGTGTCAACTGGAACCGGTAGGACGCCTCTCCGGCACCCTCGGCCTCCCATCTGAACAGATAGGCCCTGTCCCGGCCTGCGCCGACCGCTCCGGCCCCGAGTGCGCCGACGCCGCTTCTGGCCCTGAGGATGGAGAAGGTGGTGGCGCGCCCTTCGAGGCCGCCACCGGAAATCGCGCTGGCCCGGATAAAATAGGCCCCGTCGGCGATGGCATCCAGCGATACCGAGGTCGAGCCCGGATCGCTGTCAGCCTCGGCGAAGGCGTCCGTCATGCCCGCGTCTGTGGCGATACGGACCCGGTAGCGTACGGCACCGGGCAGGGGCAGCAGTCGCACGACCACGGTGGGGGCGATCTGCAGGTCGTCCCCGTCGCGCATTTCCGGCCCGGGCAGCAGGTCGGCAATCTTTAGACCGTCTGCGCTTGCGGTGACGCCCTCGGCAGGCCCCACCGCCAGGGTCGCTGCGTCATTGCTGACCGCGACCATGCCTTCGAGCACCTCCGTGGCCCCCCTGCCGGTCTGAGGGTCATAGGCGGAGCGGAACTCGGTGCCCCGCACGGCTGACACCGAGACGGGGGTCCTGATCTCGAACCGGCCCGGACGACGGACCGGTACGGCGCGGCTCTCGGCCCGTCCGGTTTCCAGGTCGAACACATGGTCGGAGGCGGCCCCCAGAACAAAGGTCCGCAGGCGCTCGACCCTGACGCGGCTGTTGGACGGCAGGCTGACCACGCTGGCGTCTTCCAGCCGCAGGCGCACGAAGGCATTGGGGCCGGTGACGACGGTGGCCCCTTGCGCGATCTCCGTCCCGACGGCTGCGGCGATGCTGCGGCCATCGACCTCGACCGAGACCGGGCCGCTGAAGTTCGTCACCCGGGCCCGTGCCGGCTCTGACCGCAGCAGTCGGGCCGGCACGGACAGAACCGAGCCCACGACCAGCCGACGCGGCTCGCGTATCCGGTTCAGGCGGCCGAGTTCCACATAGTCCTGGGGCCGCACCATGTAGCGCCGGGCGAAAGACACCAGGGTGTCACCCCTCTGCACGACATAATCGATGGAGGCTTCCGCAGCGCCTTGGGCTTGACCGGGCGAGGCCCAACCGAGGCTTGCCACGAACAGGATTACCGGAATAAGAGCTCCGCGCGTCATCGTCATCCTCACCTGATCCTAAGCCGCAGGCTCGACCCTGACACGTTCCAGGCGGTATCCGTAGCTGTAGATCGGGGTGAGTCGAAAGCCATGCTCCGGTCGCAGATCGAGCTTGGTCCGGACCCGGGAGATGTGCATGTCCAGCGAACGGCTGGTGACGCCCGGCTCTGTTCCCCAGACCGCGTCGGTCAGATAGGTCCGCGACAGGGCCCGCTCCAGGTTTCGAAAGAGCACCAGCGCGAGCGCGAACTCCTTGGCCGTGACCGGAATGACGACACCGTCGAGCCGAACGGTCGCGCCGGCGGCGTCGAACTCGAAGCCGCCATGGTGCTCGGTCCCAGCCCCCGAGGGCAGGGGATAGGCCCGGCGCAGCAGGGCCGCGATCTTGCCGGCCAGCAGCGCGGGCGACAGGGGCTTGGCCAGATAGTCGTCGGCACCAGCGGCAAGACCTTCAACGATGTCCGCTTCGGCCGTTCGGCTGGTCACCAGCAGCATGGGAGGCGGCGGGGCCAGGTTGGTCCGGACCCAGCGGATCGCATCCAGTCCTGATCGCTCCGGCATGTTCCAGTCGACAATGATCAGATCGAAGGTATCGCGACGCAGCACCGAGAGCAGGGCAGAGACGCTCAGGAAGGGTTGGCTCTGGTAACCGGCGGCCATGACGACATTGCCGATGAAGTCGGTCTGGGTCTGGTCGTCATCGAGAATTGCGATCTTCAAAGCAGTATCCCCCTTCTGCCGCTGCTTATCATTCGACCGGTCACGTCCCTAACGGGTTGACCCACGAATCGTAAACAGTTGTAAAATCGAACGCATTTTCAATCAGTTGCGCTTTCCAAGCGGCCGCTGTTCCTTGAGGGTCCCCCGTCAGCAAGCGGGCCGGGGGCCAGGATGAAGACGATCTGTGTCATGTCCCGAAAGGGCGGGGCGGGAAAGACGACGGTCGCGTTCAATCTCGCCGTCCAGGCCCATGTCGCGGGCAGCAGCGTCATGCTGGTCGACTGCGATCCGCAGCGATCCGTTTCCACCTGCCGGAAGGCCCGCCAGATGGACGGGCCCCGGCTGATCGAGGCTGCGGCCGGCAAGATATTCAATATCGTTCGCGCCGCAGAACGCGAAGGGTTTGACCTGGTCATCATTGACACGCCGGCCGCCCCCGAAGTGGACGTTGCCCAGGCCGCCAACTGCGCTGACGTCAGCCTGGTTGTGAGCCGCCCGACCTATCTCGATATCCTCGCGGTCGCGCATTCTTCGGCCCTGCTTCGCCAGCTCGGCCGCAGCGGGGCCATCTGCCTGAACCAGACCCCTCCGTCGCGATCGGATCTGCCATCGCCGACGGTCAGGCGCGCGCTGGAGGCGCTCGCGGCGATCCGGCTGCCTGTCGCGGGCCTAATCGGTTCCCGTCTGGCCTGTCAGCAATCCCTCGCCTTGGGCCGCTCCGCTGCCGAGCAGGGATGCGGGCCTGCTGCGGCCGAGTTCGAGGCCCTCGGCCGGTTTCTCCACGCGGCCATGGAGCACAAGCCCGGGTCCGGTCTTGCAGCGGGTGAGGCCGGGCCGTCGAAGCCGTTTCGTGCCGTTGAGGCCGAGCAACGGTTCGCCCTGATTTAGTCAAACGAAGAATTCGTGGCGGACCACAAACTCTCATCAATTCAATATATTAAAATTGCTGGAAATCTCAATGGTACTGAAAATTTACAAGGGTCATGGTCGAAATGCGCAGACCACCGACGAGAAAAATCGCGGCGGATTGCTCTACAGAATGTTCATGAGGTGGATCGCACAAGGGTTGAAAAAGTAAACGTCGGCGCATGACGGGACGAAACGTTTGATCAAGGCCGGCGTCTTTCAGGTGTTTTCATCACTATCTGCGTAAGTGCGTTTCGGCCTCGCTTGGCGGAATACAGGTGGTTCGCGTAGGCCTTACTCGCGCCTGAGATCCAGTGCGCGATCCTGTCTAGAGCATTTTCCGATCAGTCTGCATCGTACCCGGCGGCGGCGAAGTAGTTGGCGCACTCCTGAGGCGAGTAGGTCTGGATGATGTCGGCG
>JBBSCK010000034.1:0-22439 GCA_038250335.1 Caulobacterales bacterium | reverse complement strand
TACGACGCTCGCCAAGACCTCACTGTCGTTGACCCAACCCTGAACGATTAACCCCATGCTCTCAATCCAGAACCTCCACGTCACCATCGGCGACACGCCGATCCTCAACGGCCTGACGCTCGACGTCCCGGCGGGCGAGGTGCACGCCATCATGGGGCCGAACGGGGCCGGCAAGTCGACGCTGGGTTATGCCCTGTCCGGACGGCCCGGCTATGAGGCGACGCAAGGGTCCGTGTCGTGGAAGGGCGAGGACCTGCTCGACCTCGACCCGGCGGCGCGCGCGGCGAAGGGCGTGTTCCTGTCGTTCCAGTATCCGATCGAGATCCCTGGCGTGCCGGCCCTGACGTTCGTGCGTACGGCGCTGAACGCCCAGAAGCGGGCGCGCGGCGAGGAGGAGGTCTCGGCCCCCGCCTTCCTGAAACAGGTCAGGGCGGCGTCGGCGGCGCTGAAGATGGATTTCGACATGCTGAAGCGGCCGCTCAACGTCGGTTTCTCGGGCGGCGAGAAGAAGCGGATGGAGATCCTGCAGATGGCGCTGCTGGAGCCGTCGCTGCTGATCCTCGACGAGACCGATTCCGGCCTCGACATCGACGCCCTGCGCATCGTGTCCGAGGGGGTCAACGCCCTGCGCAGTCCCGACCGCGCCATGCTGGTGATCACCCACTATCAGCGGCTGCTCGACTATATCAAACCCGACCGGGTCCATGTGCTGGCCGCCGGCCGGATCGTGGCCTCGGGCGGCCCGGAACTGGCGCATCAGCTGGAGGCGGAAGGGTATGACAAATACCTGCCGCAGGCCGCATGACCGCCCTCGACCTGCACGATCCGTCGACCTTCCCGTCGCGGCGGGTGGAGGCGTGGAAATACACCGATCTCAACCGGGTGCTGCGTGAGGCCCCGGCGCCGTCGCCGGCGCTCCAGATCGCGCCCGGCGGACCATTCGCGGCGCTGGGCGGCGAGGAGCTGGCTTTTGCCAATGGCCGGGCGGTCGGGGCCGACGCCTTTGTGGCCTCGGGCGAGCAGAGGCTGCGGCTGCGGTTCGTGTCGGACGCGACCGGCACGGGGCATTCGGCTGCGGTGCGGATCGCGGTCAAACCGGGTGCGCGCCTGACCCTGCTGGAAAGCCATGAAGGGTCCGGCTCGGGATATGTCGCCAACTATAAGATCGAACTGGACGTTCCGGCCGGCGCGGAGGTGACCCGCGTCGTGCTGGTCGACGAGCCGTCGGATGCCATCTCGGTTGCAGTGGCCCATGTGAAGACCGCCCCCGGCGCGGTCTACCGCCAGACGACGATCACGAGCGGCGCCAAACTGCAGCGTCAGGAAACGCATCTGGCCCACGGCGGCGAGGCTACGGCCGTGACCCTGGACGGCCTCTACGCCCTGTCCGGCGAGCGGCACACGGACCTGACCACCGTCGTTCGCCACAACGGCCTGAACGGCGTCACCTCGCAACTGACCAAGGGCGTCGTCCGTGACACCGCGCGCGGCGTGTTCCAGGGCAAGATCGTCGTGGAACGGGGTGCCGACGGCACCGACGCCCGCATGGGCCATCACGCGCTGATCCTCGGCGAACGGGCCGAGGTCGATGCCAAGCCAGAGCTGGAAATCTATGCCGATGACGTGCAGTGCGCACACGGCAATACGGTCGGCAATCTGGACGAAAGCGCCCTGTTCTACATGCAGTCGCGGGGCATTCCGGCCGACGAGGCCCGGGCCCTGCTGACCCAGGCCTTCCTGTTCGAGGTCGTTGATCGGATCGCCCATGAGGGCGCGAGAGAAGGGGTGAGGTCATGGCTGACGGCACGACTTTGAAAACCCGGCCTCTAACCCGCTTTGATCCCTACGCCGCCCGGGCCCAGTTCCCGATCCTGTCGCGGACGGTGAACGGCAAGCCGCTGGTCTATCTGGACTCGGCCGCCTCGGCGCAGAAACCGCGCGCGGTGATCGATGCCCTGACGGCGTCGATGGAGCACTCCTATGCCAACGTCCATCGCGGCCTGCACACCCTGGCCAATGACACGACCGAGGCCTTCGAGCAGGCGCGCGACACCGTCGCCCGGTTCCTGAACGCCGAAAGCCCCGACCAGATCGTCTGGACCAAGGGCGGCACCGAGGCCTTCAACCTGGTCGCGGCCGGGCTGGGCCAAAGCCTGAAAGCCGGCGACGAGATCATCACCACCCAGATGGAGCACCACGCCAACATCGTGCCGTGGGCCATGCTGCGTGACCGGCTCGGGATCGTGCTGAAATGGGCCCCGGTGCTTGACGACGGGTCGCTGGATATGGCCGGGCTGGCGGACCTGATCGGGCCGCGGACGAAGCTGGTCGCGGTCACCCACATGTCCAACGTGCTGGGCACGGTGAACGACGTGCGGGCCATCGCCGATCTGGCCCATGCGGCGGGGGCGCAGGTCATCGTCGACGGCTGTCAGGGTGCGGTGCACTGCAGCCCGGACGTCCAGGCGCTGGACTGCGACTTCTACGTCTTCACCGGCCACAAGCTGTATGGCCCGACCGGCATCGGTGGCCTGTATGGCAAACGCGGCGCGCTGGAGGCCCTGCCGCCGTATCAGGGCGGGGGCGAGATGATCGCCACCGTCACCGAAGAGGAAGTTACATATGCCGGTATCCCGCACCGGTTCGAGGCGGGGACCCCACCGATCCTCGAGGTCATCGGGCTGGGCGCTGCGCTGGAGTGGTTCATGGCCTTCGACCGCCATGCCGTCGCCGCGCATGAGCGCGCCCTTTACGACCATGTCGTCGCACGGCTGTCCGGCCTCAACGGGCTGCGCATCGTCGGCGAGGCCCCCGGCAAGGGTGCGATCCTGACCTTCACGCTCGAGGGGACCCATGCCCACGACGTGGCCCAGATCCTGGACCGCTACGGCGTCGCCGTGCGCGCCGGGGTCCACTGTGCCGAACCGCTGTCGCGTCGTTTCGGCATCACGTCGAGCGCACGCGCCAGCTTTGCCCTATATAACACCGTGGAAGATGCGGATGCCTTTGTGGACGCGCTGATCAAGGCGCGGGAGTTCTTTTTATGAGCCAGATGGACAACGCGGCGATCAGCGAGAGCGGAACGTTCGCCGACACCTGGGCGGAGCCCCAGGCGGCCGCCATGAGCCAGGGCGAGATCGAGAAACTGACCGAAGACCTGATCACCGCCCTGAAAACGGTGTTTGATCCGGAAATCCCGGTCGACGTCTATGAGCTGGGCCTGATCTACAAGGTCGATCTTTCGGACGACAGGGACGTGCTGATCGACATGACCCTGACGGCCCCCGGCTGTCCGGTGGCGGGCGAAATGCCCGGCTGGATCGAGGACGCGGTGATGACGGTTCCCGGCATCAAGTCGGCGCGGGCCAATCTCGTGTTCGAGCCGCCGTGGGACCCTTCGAAAATGAGCGACGAGGCCAAGCTGGCCTTGAACATGTTCTGAGAGTGACCCGATGACCGACCTCCAGACCACCACCCGTCCCCGCCGTCCGCGCCCCAAGGTCGTTACCCTGACCGAGGCTGCCGCCGAACGCGTGCGCGAGATCATGGCCAATGCTGAGAAGGCCTATGTCGCCCTGCGTGTCGGGGTGAAGAACGGCGGCTGCGCCGGCCAGGAATACACCTTCGCCTATGCCGAGGAGATCGCGCCGATGGATGAGGTGGTCGAGGACAAGGGTGTCACCATCCTGATCGACCCCAAGGCGGTGCTGTTCCTGATCGGGTCCGAGGTCGACTATGAGTCGACGAAGCTGGCGTCCAAGTTCGTGTTCCGCAATCCGAACCAGACCGACGCCTGCGGCTGCGGCGAGAGCGTGACGATCATCCCGGCGAAAGACCTCGAGACCGACTGAATGATCCGGTTGGAGGGGGTGACCCGGCGCTATCGCAGCGCTGCGGGCGAGCGCGTGGCGCTGGATTGCGTCGACCTGACCGTGGGCAGGGGCCAGGTGTTCGGCGTGGTCGGGCGGTCGGGGGCGGGCAAGTCGACGCTGATCCGCACCATCAACCGGCTGGAGACGCCGGACGCCGGCAAGGTGTTCGTCGGCGATCAGGAGATCACGGCGCTGAAACCAGCGGCCCTGCGCGCTGCGCGTCGCCGGATCGGCATGATCTTTCAGCATTTCAACCTGCTGAACGCCAAGACCATCCAGGACAATGTGGCCTTCCCGTTGCGGCTCGAGGGTCGGCCGGCGGCCGAGGTCGACCGGCGCACGGGCGAACTGCTGGACCAGCTGGGTCTGGCGGAACACGCCAAAAAACATCCTGCCCAGCTGTCGGGGGGGCAAAAGCAGCGCGTCGGCATTGCCCGGGCCCTGGCCTGCGGCCCCGAGGTCCTGCTGTGCGACGAGGCGACCAGCGCGCTGGACCCCGAGACGACCGACGACATCCTCAGCCTGCTGGACGGGCTGAACCGCGACCTGGGCCTGACCATTGTCCTGATCACCCATCAGATGGAGGTGGTCCGCCGCGTCTGCGACCGGGTGGCGGTGCTGAAGGACGGGCGGGTGGTGGAGGAGGGGGCCACGGCCGACGTCTTCCTGCATCCGAAATCGCCCGTCACCCGCGCCATGCTGGCGGAAGGCGAGGGGGGCGAGACCTTCGACGCGTCTGCGGTTCCGGCGGGCGGACGCGTCGCCCGGCTGACGTTCCGGGGGCCGGCGACCTATGAGCCCGAGCTGAGCCGCGTCGCCCGCTCGACCGGCGTGGACTATTCGATCCTGTCGGGCCGTATCAGCCGCATCCGGGGCGAGCCCTATGGCCAGATGGTCGTGGCCTTCACGGGCGGCGACGCCGACGCGGCGGTGACGCAGCTGACGGCGCGCGGCGTCGTGGTGGAGGGCGTCTAGATGGAGTTCTTCGCCAACGTCGACTGGCCCGAGATCGCCCGGGCCTCGCGCGACACCCTGCTGATGCTGTTTGGAGCCATGGCCCTGACGGTCGTGTTCGGCATTCCGCTGGGGGTGCTGCTGTATCTGTCGGGCAAGGGTCGGCTGGCGGCCAATCCGGTGGTGAACGGCCTGCTGTCGCTGGTGGTCAACATCCTGCGGTCGGTGCCCTTCATCATCCTGCTGATCGTGATGCTGCCGGTGACGGTGCTGCTGGTCGGGACGTCGCTCGGCGTCGCCGGGGCCATTCCGCCGCTCGTCGTCGGGGCCGCGCCCTTCTATGCCCGCCTCGTCGAGACGGCGCTGCGCGAGGTCGACAAGGGGGTGGTCGAGGCGACCCAGGCCATGGGCGGCTCGACCTTCCAGATCGTCACCCGGGCCCTGCTGCCCGAGGCGATGCCCGGTATCCTCGCCGGGGCCACGGTCACCGCGATCGCCCTGGTCAGCTATACCGCCATGGCGGGCGTGGTCGGGGCCGGTGGACTGGGCGACCTGGCCATCCGCTTCGGCTATCAGCGGTTTCAGACCGACGTGATGGTGGTGACTGTCGTGCTGCTGCTGATCCTCGTACAAATCCTGCAGATGATCGGCGACCGTCTGGTGGCTCGGGTCTCGCACCGTTAATCAGCCCCTGACCGAAAGAGCGCCCATGTTTCGACGCACCCTGATCCTCGCCGCCGCCACCCTCGCCCTCGCTGCCTGCGGCCAAGGGACGGAAAAGGCCGCCGACGCCTCGGCTCCTCTGATCGTGGGCGCGACGGCCGTGCCCCATGCCGAGATCCTCGAGTTCCTGAAACCCACCCTTGCGGCGCAGGGCTTTCCGATCGAGATCAAGGTGTTCAACGACTATGTTCAGCCGAACACCCAGCTGGCCGAGACGCGGATTGACGCCAATTACTTCCAGACCAGACCCTATCTGGACGAGTTCAATGCCGCCCGGGGTGCGGACCTGATCACCGTCGCCGGCGTGCATGTCGAGCCGCTGGGGGCCTATTCGCGCCGCTTCAGGACGCTGGCTGAACTGCCAGACGGGGCCGATGTGGCCCTGCCCAATGACGCCTCCTCGATCGGGCGGTCGTTGATCCTGCTGCAGACGGCGGGGCTGATCCGGCTGAAGGACCCGGTCAATCCGCTCCAGAGCCTGCGCGACATTGCCGCCAATCCGAAGAACCTGCGCTTCCGCGAACTGGAATCCGCCACCCTGCCGCGCATTCTGGACCAGGTCGATCTGGCGGTGATCAACACCAACTATGCACTGGACGCGGGCCTGAATCCCCGTGCGGACGCCTTGACGCTGGAAGGTGGCGACAGCCCCTATGTCAACTATCTGGTGGCCCGCCCGGACAACCGGAACGACCCCCGCATCCAGGCCCTGGCGACAGCGCTGCGCAGCCAGGCGGTGAAGGATTTCATCGCGGAGAAGTATGACGGAGCCGTCGTTCCGGCGGCTTGAAGTCCCGTCAGGGCCGTCATAGCGTAGAGTTTCATACGGAGACTGCGTGATGACTCTGTCGGGTAACCGCATCGTCCGGGCCATGATGGTCGGCTCATTAGCGACCGCCCTTGTCGCATTGTGGCGCGCCCAGAGCGGATCCGGGGTGGAC
This sequence comes from Caulobacterales bacterium, assembly GCA_038250335.1. Classification (GTDB taxonomy): domain Bacteria; phylum Pseudomonadota; class Alphaproteobacteria; order Caulobacterales; family Caulobacteraceae; genus Brevundimonas. The sequence goes on along the minus strand of JBBSCK010000034.1, from coordinate 15,949 downwards.
CCGTTTCCCGATCAGGCGTTGAGAGCCCTGGGCTCCGCAATCGGCTTTTACCTTGGCGACATGGTCCTGGCGCGGTTTCTGCCGCGCCGCAGGCCCGCGAGACACCGCTCGATCCTTGTCCGGGCGCTCGGGATGGGCATGGGTGTGTCGCTGCTGTTCGCGTCCACCGGCTTGCTCAACGGGGCCGACTGGACGATGTCCCAATGGGGCATCGCGCTTGTGTCGGGAGGCCTTGTCGGCACCTTGGTTGGCGCACTTTTCGTGTGGTTTTCGAATGCTGCCTGCGTCCGTGGGGGCCAGACGGCTTGATCCCACGCAACCCGCTTCACCCGCCGCAGGTGCTGATCACAAGCCCCTACGGCGGCAGTCCCTCGCGGTCCCGGACCCGGCGCGCGCTGGATTAAAGAGAGACGCGGGCTGGGCGCGCCGCCTTGACCGCCTGGGTCAGGCGGCGACCTCGAGGGTCTCGGAGTTGGTCACCCGGTTGCGGCCGCCGCGCTTGGAGACGTAGAGGGCCTCGTCGGCGCGGTCCAGCAGGGACGAACCGCTCTCGCCCGGTCGGCGTTGTGCAAGGCCCGCAGAGAGGGTTACGGCTCCCAGCTCGTCGTTGGTCGATCGACGGCGCAGGGCGCGGGTGCCGACCTCCTCGCGAATATTGTTCAGCGCGATCTCCACGATCGCCGCTGATTCGCCGGGGAAGATGATCGCGAACTCCTCACCCCCGTAACGCGCGGCGACCCGCGGTGTCCGGGAGACGCGTCCGATCACGCTGGCGACATAGCGCAGCACCTGGTCGCCGGTCTGATGGCCCCAGGTGTCGTTGAACCGCTTGAAATGGTCGATATCGAGGACGGCCAGGGTCATCGGCTGGCGCTTCTTCTCGGCCTCATCGCAGGCCCGAAGCAGTTCCTCGTCGAAAGCCTTGCGGTTGGCCAGATTGGTCAGGGCGTCGGTCATCGCATCGCGACGGACCAGTTCGAGGTGTTCCCGAAGCCGGGCGACTTCCAGGGTCGAGGTCTCAAGCCGCTTTTCGAGAGTGGCATTTTCCTTCTGGACCAGCTGGGTTGCCTGGGACAGTTCGGCGACGACGCCCATCAGGTCTCCGGGCGCGCTTCCCTCCACCAGATGGGCCGAGGCCCCGGCCAGGGTCTGGCCATAGGCCGCCTGGGACAGCTGGGCCTGGGCGATGGCTTCGGACACGGTGGACAGTTCGCGGTTCAACACCATGCCGGCGTCGCGGATCTGCTCCGAGAGACGGCCGCGCGGCAGATATTCCGCCGCCAGCATCTCGGCGGTGCCTTCGGTGAAGGCGTCGCCCGTGTCCAGAAGCCGGGTCATCTCCTTGCCCAGCGCGCCGTCCGGTTCGCCAAGACAGTGTAGCCAGAGTTCGAAATTCAGCGGCGTCGGCCACACCCCGGCCCGCTCCATCTCCTCGACAGCCCGGCGCGCCAAGGCAAAGGCCTCGGGGCTGCGGAGCGTGTTCTGGACCTGTGTCGACATGCCTATTTCCCGACGCGCATTTTTTCAGGAGACGCCTTGAACTCAGCGCAGCCTAACCGCAGTTCGGTAACGACGGGTTAAGCGGAACCGCAACCGGGGTGGTCGGTCAATATCGGCCTCAGCCCTTGAGGGTTGACGTCCGACGCAGGAAGGCGGGAACATCGCCCCCGAAACCGACGCCTTCCCGGGCCGGCGCATCGTCCCGGTCGGTGCGACCTCCGGGTCTGCGATCGGCCTGACGCAAACGCGGTTCCGCCGCAGCGCGCGGCGCGGAGACGGGTTCTGACACTATGGCTGCGACGTCTTTCGGCGCTTCGGCGGCGACCGGAACCGCTGCGGGCTCCGGCCGGGCCGAGCGGCGGCTGCGGGTTCGGCGGGCCGGAGCCGGATCTGTGGGGGCCGGTGCGGCGTCGGGAGCGGAGGCGTCGGGCGCACGGGCGGTATCCTCAGTGATCACCGGTGCCGGCTTGTCGCCACGACCACGCCCCCGCGCGGGACGGGCCTCCGGACGACTTTCGCCCCGACGCGGGGCAGCGCCGCCGAGGTTCGACCAGTCGATGTCCAGCACCAGCTCCTCGGGTGCCATCTTGATCAGCTTGAGCACCTTATCCAACGACTTGTCGTCGCCGGGGGTCACGATCATGAAGGTCTGGCCCAGCTTGCCAGCGCGGCCGGTGCGGCCGATCCGGTGCACATAGTCGTCGGCATGATGCGAGACGTCATAGTTGAAGACATGGCTGACATCGGGGATGTCCAGGCCCCGCGCCGCGACGTCGGACGCCACCAACAGCTTCAGTTCGCCGGAGCGGAACGAGGCCAGGGTCTTGGTGCGCAGCGACTGGTCGAGGTCGCCGTGAATCGGCGCGGCGTCGAAGCCGTGCTGTTTCAGCGATTTGGCGACCACGTCGACTTCGGTCTTGCGGTTGCAGAACACGATGCCGTTGCGCACGTCCGCCCGGCCGATCAGTTCACGCAGGGCCGCCCGCTTGGCCTTGGGATCGCTGGACGGGATGCGGACCAGATACTGGGTGATGGTCTCGGCCGTCATGGCGGGGCGCGAGGCCTCGATCCGGGTCGGGTCCTTCAGGAATTGGGTCGTCAGCCGGGTGATCTCGGGCGGCATGGTGGCCGAGAAGAACAGCGTCTGGCGCTTGGGCGGCGTCAGTTTGAAGATGCGCTCGATGTCGGGAATGAATCCCATGTCGAGCATGCGGTCGGCCTCGTCGACGACCATCAGCTCGACGCCGTTCAACATCATCTTGCCGCGCTCGAACAGATCCAGCAGACGGCCGGGCGTGGCGATCAGGACGTCGACGCCCTTGTTCAGGGCCGCCACCTGGTCGCCCATGGAGACGCCGCCGATCAGCAGCACCCACGTCAGTTTGGTGCCCTTGGCGTATTTCTCGAAGCTCATGGCGACCTGGTCGGCCAGTTCGCGCGTCGGGGCCAGCACCAGGGCGCGGGGCATCCGGGCCCGGGCCCGGCCCTTGGACAGGAGTTCGACCAGGGGGAGGGTGAAGGCGGCAGTCTTGCCCGTTCCGGTCTGGGCGATCCCCAGCACGTCGCGGCCGGCGAGGGCCACGGGAATGGCCTGGGCCTGGATCGGGGTGGCGGTGGTGTAGCCGGTGTCGGCGACCGCCTGCAGGGTCGTGGGCGAGAGGCCCAGCTGTGAGAATTCGGTCATGCGTCCTTGGGACTGTAAGCCCGGATCGTGCAAGAACCGGGAGGGGAGGGCCGCGCCTGTATGGAGCGGCGGGAAAGCGCGGAACCGCCCTGTCTCTGGGCGAGCGGGCGGCGCGATTTCGCCAATCCTGTCCCGAACGAGTTTGGGGTATAGAAGCCCCCTCACCAGAGTCAAGTATTCGATCGAACGCCCCGCTTGGCAAATGATGAACGAACGTTAATAGTCTGTCCGGGTCAGGAATGCCGGGGGGTTCGGATATGCGGTCATGGATCTGCGCGCTGGTGCTGGCGGCCCCCCTGGTCTCGCCCACGACGAGCCAGGCCCAGACCTCCGAGGTGTTCGAGAACACCGTCGTCTCCCGCTATCCCGACGGCGGCTGGGTCAAGCACTGGTTCAATCGTGACGGCTCCTATGCGGCGGAGTTTTCCGACGGACGTCGGCTGGCCGCGCGCTGGCAGGTCGAGGGACAGCGGGTCTGCCTGAACGGCATCCGCCCCTCCGTGATGATGATCTCACGGTACTGCTCGCCGCTGATCCAGGCCAGTCTCGGTGAAAGCTGGACCTCACGCGATCCGCTCGGCCGCCGGGTCCACAACGTGCTGCAGCCCGGGCGGTAGTCGCTCGCAGTCGGGCGTCGCGGATCAGACGTCCAGATCCGCCACCGCGAACCGCGCATTGTCCTGGATGAAGCGGAAGCGGGCGTCGGCCTTCTTGCCCATCAACCGCTCGACCAGATCCTCGATCTCGTCCTCGCTCTCGGGCAGGGTGACCCGGGCCAGGGTCCGCTTCTTCGGGTCCATGGTGGTCTCCTTGAGCTGGGAGGCCATCATTTCGCCGAGGCCCTTGAACCGGCCCAGTTCGACCTTCCGGCCCTTGAACACCGTGGCCATCAGTTCTTCCCGGTGGGCCTCATCGCGGGCGTATTCGGACAGGGCCCCGGCCGACAGGCGATAGAGCGGGGGCAGGGCCATGAACAGCCGTCCCTGGCGGATCACTTCGGGCATGGAGCGATAGAAGAAGGTGATCAGCAGCGCCGCAATATGGGCCCCGTCGACGTCGGCGTCGGTCATGATCACCACCCGCTCATAGCGCAGCTGGTCGATATCGAAGCGCGGTCCGGGGGTGACGCCCAGCGCCAGCGTCAGGTCTGACAGCTCGATATTGGCCCGTAGCTTGTCGGCCGTGGCATTGGCGACGTTCAGGATCTTGCCACGCAGGGGCAGAATGGCCTGGGTGGTGCGGTCGCGCGCCTGTTTGGCCGAGCCCCCGGCCGAATCGCCCTCGACGATGAACAGTTCTGTCCCATTGGCGGACTGGCGGCTGCAGTCCGACAGCTTGCCGGGCAGACGCAGCTTCCGCGTCGCCTGGGCGCGCTGGACCTCCTTGTCCTTCCTGCGACGCAGCCGGTCCTCGGCCCGTTCGATGATGAAGCCCAGCAGGACATTGGCCTGTTTGGGGTTCTCGGTCAGCCAGTGGTCGAGCGGATCACGCAGCAGGGCCTCGACCAGTCGCTGGGCATCGGGCGACGACAGCCGGTCCTTGGTCTGGCCCTGGAACTCGGGATTGCGCACGAAGACGCTGATCATGGCTCCGGCGTTGGCGATCACGTCCTCGGCCGTGATCTGGACCGCGCGCTTCTCGTGGGTCAGGTCACCGTAAGCCTTGAGGCCCCGGACGAGCGCGGCGCGAAAGCCCGCCTCATGGGTGCCGCCGTCGGGGGTCGAGACCGTGTTGCAATAGGACTGGACGAAGCCGTCAGCCTCGCCAAAGCCGATCGGGGACCAGACGACAGCCCATTCGACGGCCCCGGCCTCGCCCCCACTCTGTTTATCCCGGCGTTCGACCCGGCCCGAGAAGGCGGGCGTGACGGTTTCCAGCGCGCCGATCCGCTCTGCCAGGGCGTCGGCCAGGCCGTTGGGAAAGTGGAAGGTCGCGGCCTCGGGCGTCGCGTCGGTGATGCGCTCGGCGGCGCAGGTCCATTTGATCTCGACGCCGCGGAACAGATAGGCCTTGGAGCGGGCCATGCGGAACAGCCGGGCGGGCTTGAACGCCGCGCCGACGCCAAAGATCTCGGCGTCCGGATGGAAGCGGATCAGGGTGCCGCGCTTCTTCGACGGCTGGACCTGTTCGATGGGGCCCAGCGGCAGGCCGCGCGAGAACGACTGCTTCCATTCGAAGCCATCGCGCCAGACGGTCACGTCCAGCCGATCGCTCAGGGCATTGACGACCGAGACGCCGACGCCGTGCAAACCACCAGAGGTTTCATAGGCTTTCCCGGAAAACTTGCCGCCTGAGTGGAGCACGGTCATCACCACCTCCAGCGCCGACTTGCCGGGGTGTTTGGGGTGGGGATCCACGGGAATGCCGCGCCCGTCATCCCGGACGGCCAGCACGCCGTCGGCGTCGAGCTCGACCGTGATCAGTTTGGCATGGCGAGCGACGGCCTCGTCCATGGCGTTGTCGAGGACCTCGGCGAACAGATGGTGCAGGGCGCGTTCGTCGGTGCCGCCGATGTACATTCCGGGGCGTTTGCGGACCGGCTCCAGCCCTTCCAGCACCTCGATCGAGGACGCCGAATAGCTGCCGGGAACCGGGGGCAGGGTCGGCGCGGCCGGTGCCCGGGCGGGCGTGGTCGATGTCGCCTCTGCCCGGGATTTCAGCGCTGCTTCGGGCGCAGGGGCGGGTGCCGCCGGCTTGGGAGCCTCGGGGATGTTATCGAACAGGGACGGATTGGCGGACGCGGACATGGACAGAGTGTGCGGCGATTCGGGGAGCCGTCTGGTAGGCCCCTCGCCGGGCCGGGGCAAGCGGGTTCCGGGCAGGCTCCGGCGCTGCGGCCAGGGCGCGGGCGAGGATGGCCAGCAGCAGGGTCCAGGGCAGGTTGGCGTGGCTGAGCAGCACGCTCTCCGACAGGCTGAGCAGCAGAAACACCGCCAGATAGCCGACCCCCCAGTAGCCTTCCCGCCCCCCCGCTCCGGGGATGCGGAACAGGGTGACGGCCGTGGCCAGGGCGACGGTCGCGCCTGTCAGGATCGCCCCCGGCCAGCCCAGCTGGATCAGCAGGTCGATCCAGCCATTGTGCGCCGACGGCACCGGCCACTGGGTCTCGGCCCGGATAAAGGCGGCGGGGATCGAATCCTTGCCCCAGAAGGCGCTGTAGCCGAATCCGGTCCAGGGGCGTTCCGAAACCTCCCGCATCAGGGCGGCCCAGATGTCGGTGCGCCCGGTCAGGGACGGGTCCTTGCCCAGGGCCGTCAGCACCAGGGCCGGGTCGGTGATGAAGACGTAGCCGCCCACGGCGGTCAGGACGACGCCGAACCACAGGGCGACAACGGCGAAGGCCGCGCCTCCGCGCTGCATTGCCCACAGACCACCGATCGCCCCGATGCCGATGATCAGGCACAGCAGCGAGGTCTTGGACTGGGTCGCCAGCACCAGCAGGGTGGTGACCACAAGGGTGATCGTCGGCAGCAGGCGGCGCGGATCGCCGGACGCCAGACACGCGGCCGCCGCCACGGCTCCGGCCGACATCACCAGCCCCATCTGGTTCTTCTCGTACCACAGTCCCCGCCACAGCCCGGCGTTGTCGGCCTGGTGCACGCCGACGACCGGATTGCCGAACACCATGACCAGACTGCCGATCCCCATGATCAGGCCCGCCAGCATCAGCATCCGCGGCAGGTGACGCCCGGTGAAGACCGCCCCCAGATAGATGGCGAAGGCGCTGGAAATGGCCATGGCGATGACCCGCCTCTGGGTCACCTCCGGATCGATCGACCACCATTTCGAGGCGAAGGCGTGCAGGACCAGCAGACCCAGGATCAGCCACGCCGGCCAGGCCCGCGCCATGGCCCCCGGCCGCAACGCGATCAGTGCGGCGATAACGGCATAGACGGGCAGCCAGACCAGCCGAAGAATTGGCGTCTCCTCCTGCGTCGGCGCGAACACCGGGCCGACAAACGCCTGGGTCAGCATGACGATCACGCCGATCGCCGCCACCTGTTCCCACAGGGGCGGGGCGGGGTCGGTCAGGTCAGGGGATTCGCCAGGCGGTCGCACGACCCGCAGGGTCGGCCATCGCCGCTAACGAACCGTTAGCCTCACCAGCGCGCCAGCAGGGTGTCGAGGCGCGCGACAGCGGCAGGGTTGCCCGCCTGCGTCTCGCGGAGCGCGCGCGCCTCGGCGAGGAGCGCGTCGCCGCAGCGGAGCTCATCCATGCGGGCGTTCAACGCCCGATCCTGTGCCGAATTGTCCCCGCCAAACTCGCTGCCAAGGTAGTCGCAGCGCACCCCGCGCCACATCATGGCCTCGACCGGATCAGAAGGCTCAACATTCACCGCCAGCAGGCGGTCCTGCTCGGTTGCCCAGCCCGCTTCGGCGGCGGTCAGCGCCACCGGGGCCGGCGCGACGGACGCCGCCGTCCCGGCCGGGGGCACCGGTTCGGCGACGGGCTTGCAAGCCGTGAGACAGAGGGCCGTCAGACTGAGGGCGAGATTGCGGGTCATGGATCCAGTGTCCGTCGTGGCGGGAAATGAAGGCGCTGAGGCGGGCGAGGGCCAACGCACCGCAGACTACTCGGAAACCGGCAATATCAGAATGCGGAGCCTTGGAAAGCGTTCGCCCCGGCAGGCTGGTTCGCCCGGCCTGTCGCCCTGGACGCGGTGGTTGTCCTGAGGAGTGGCCCGCTGCGAAGATCTAGTCGCCCGCCTTCTCCACGAAGGTGTCGATCACCTTTTTCTCGCCCGCCTTCTCGAACTCCACCGTCAGCTTGTTGCCCTCGATGACCCGTACGCTGCCGTAGCCGAATTTCTGGTGAAACACGCGCTGACCCTTGACCCAGCCCGAGCCTGATTTCGGGTCGGCGGTGGCGATCAGGCGGCCTTCGCTTTCGATGACGGTGTTGCGGGCTGGGCGGGCGCCCGGCGTTTGCGTGGCGGTAAAGGCTTTCGCGCGCTGCCAGCCCGGAGAGGTGTAGCCGGCCCCGAATGACGGGGCGTCGTCCCAGCGTGACCTGGCCTCTTTCATCCCGGCCGAGGCCCCGTAGTAGCCGGTGTCGCTTTCGGCCTCGACATGGTCGATGGGCAGTTCGTCGACGAAGCGGCTGGGGAGCTGGCTGGTCCAGCGACCGTAGACGAGGCGGTTGGCCGCGAAGGAAATCCGCGCGTCCTGTTTGGCCCGCGTGACGCCGACATAGGCGAGGCGGCGTTCCTCCTCGAGGCCCTTTTCGCCCTTCTCGTCGATGCTGCGCTGGGACGGGAACACGCCTTCTTCCCAGCCCGGCAGGAACACCAGCGGGAACTCCAGCCCCTTGGCCCCGTGCAGGGTCATGATCTGCACCGCATCCGACGCCGGCCCCCGATCCAGGTCCATCACCAGCGAGACATGCTCCAGATAGGCCCCCAGGGTCTCGAACGACTGCATCGCCTGGGTCAGCTCTTTCAGGTTGTCGAGGCGGGCCGGACCGGTGGCGCGGTCGGCCTTGTGCATGTCGACATAGCCGCTTTCCTCCAGCACGGTTTCGGTCAGCAGCCAGTGGCGGGTGTCGCCCGCCAGCGCCCGCCAGCGGTCCAGATCGCGCACGAACAGCGACAGCGCCGTCCGGGTCCGGGCCTGAAGCTCGTCCGACGTGATCAGTTCGCGCACCGCGCTCATGGCCGAGACGTCGCGGTGCCGCGCGATCTGCAGGATCTTCTGGACGCTGGTCTCGCCGATGCCGCGCTTGGGGGTGTTGACGATGCGCTCGAACGCCAGATCGTCGTCCTCGGACTGGATCAGGCGCAGATAGGCGTGGGCGTCGCGGATCTCAGCGCGCTCGAAAAAGCGCGGCCCGCCGATGACCACATAGGGGATGGCCAGAAGGACGAACCGCTCCTCGAAGGCACGCATCTGAAACGAGGCGCGAACAAGGACGGCCATATCCTTGTAATTCATGCCGTCGCGCCCAGCCGTCTCGATCTCGTCGGCGACCAGGCGGCTCTCGGCCTCGCCGTCCCAGACGCCGCGCACCCGGACCTTGTCGCCGGTCTGGTCCTCGGTCCACAGGGTCTTGCCCAGCCGGTCGCGGTTGGCCGCGATCAGGCCGGACGCAGCCCCGAGGATATGCCGGGTCGAGCGATAGTTCCGCTCCAGCTTGACGATCTTGGCTCCCGGGAAGTCCCGTTCGAAGCGCAGGATGTTGTCCACCTCGGCCCCGCGCCAGCCATAGATCGACTGGTCGTCGTCGCCGACGCAGCAGACATTGCCGGTCGAGGACGTCAGCAGCCGCAGCCACAGATACTGGGCGACATTGGTGTCCTGATATTCGTCAACCAGGATGTAGCGAAAGCGTTTGCGATATTCAGCAGCGATATCAGTATGTTTTGACAGGATCGTCAGGTTGTGAAGCAGCAGATCACCAAAGTCGCAGGCGTTCAGCGTGGCCAGGCGCGACTGATAGGCGGCATACAGGGCCTGACCCTTGCCGTTGGCGAAATCCTCGCCGGGGGGCAGTTTGTCCGGCGTCCAGCCCCGGTTCTTCCAGTGGTCGACCAGCCCGGCCAGCGACCGGGGCGTCCAGCGTTTGGTGTCGATATTGGCGGCTTCCAGCAGCTGTTTCAGCAGCCGCTCCTGATCGTCGGTGTCGAGGATGGTGAAGCTTGATTTCAGGCCCACCAGCTCCGCGTGGCGACGCAGGATCGAGGCGGCGACCGAGTGGAAAGTCCCCAGCCAGCGCAGACCCTCGGCCGAGGGTCCGATCAGATGGGTGATGCGTTCGCGCATTTCCCGGGCCGCCTTGTTGGTGAAGGTGACGACCAGAAGCTCCCACGGGCGGGCCCGGCCGGTGGCCAGGATGTGCGCCAGCCGGGTGGTCAGGACGCGGGTCTTGCCGGTTCCGGCTCCCGCCAGCACCAGCACCGGCCCCTCGGTGGCCTCGACCGCCGCGCGCTGTTCCGGGTTCAGCCCGGACAGGTAGTCGGGCGTCTCGTGAGCCACACCGCCCGGTCCGCGCGAGCGGGCCAGGTCGGAAATCCGGGGCCCGGATGGAGGCAGGATGGGCAGGGGGTGGGTCAAGGAATCATCGGCTCGGCTGCGAAGGACGATGAGAGAACATAATGAGCACAGGCCGCAAAGTCAGGCCCTGATCGGTTGTGACAGGAACCGCCAAGCGGCACCGTCGTTTGGTCGGCACAGGGACGCAACTCTGAGAGGGACCGATAGAATGGCCGAGAATTCAAACAGCAGCGGCGGTGGCAACGCAGGCCTTGCGTTCATCGTCGGGGGCATCGTCGTCGTGCTGGCGATCGTCGCCTGGTTCGTATTTGCCGGCGGCGGCGCTATGACGCCGGATACGAGGGACGTTAGTGTCGACGTCAATCTGCCGAAGATGGAGGCCCCTCAAATGCCGCAGGTCGAACCGCCGACCCTGCCGCAGCCGGGTCCATCTCCGTCGAACTGACGCGATCGTCTCCTCTCCGTTCGCCTCCTGACGAACGGAGAGGTGGCCCGGCGCAGTCCAGCCCCGGGACGGAGGGGGCGAGGCAGCGGGAGAGGTGAGACTGGGTTGCTCCCATTCACTCCGCGAACAGGGAGGAGAGGTGACACGGCGACCCGGCTTCTCTAGGGTCCGCGCCTCAATCCAGACCACCGAGGCCCGCCGTGAACGCAGCAGACATGAAGCGCATCGAGACCCATCTGAAGCGCACCTTCAATACGGGCGGCATCAGCGTAAGGCCGCGCCCCAAGGTGACCGACTCGGCCGAGGTCTATGTCGGTGACGAGTTCATCGGCGTCGTGTTCGATGACGAGGACGAGGACGGCAGCTTCATGTTCGAGATGGCGATCCTTGCCGAGGACCTGCCGGCCGACTGACCGGGCCTCCGGAGACCAGACATCAAGACGCCGGGCGGTGCGAACCGCCCGGCGTCTTTCGTTTCAGACCGTGATCAGCGCTTGCCGAAGATCGCGTCGGCCAGTTTGTCGAAGAACCCCTTCTTCTCAACCGGCGCGGCAGGCTTCGGGGCCGGGGCCGGGGCGGCCACTGCGGGTTTCGGAGCTGCGGCGACCGGAGCCACGGCGGGCTTCGGCGCGGGAGCGGCCGGTGCGGCGGGCCGGGGGGCCGAGACTTTGGCGGGTGACCTGGAGGCGGTCGCGGGCTTCGGCGCAGCCTTTGCAGCGGGCTTTGCAGCGGCCTTCGCAGCCGGCTTCGCAGCCGGCTTCGCAGCGGCCCTGGCCGGAGCCTTGGCGGCGGCAGGCTTTGCAGTGGGCTTGGCGGCGACCTTGGGCTTCACGGTCTTCGCGACCGCAGGCCTGGCGACGGGCGCGGGCTTCACGGCCGGGGCAGCGGCCTTGGCAGCCGACTTGGCCTTCGCCGCCGGAGCGGATTTCGCGGTCGACTTCGCCGCCGGTTTGGGCTTGGAAGCAGCGGACGCTCTGGGCGACGCAGTAGACGGTGACTTGGCCATGTATTCCCCGACCCCTCGGTTGAAAAGATCACGTTCGTTGCGGGAGCGCACGGACGTAAATTCGGTTGTATCGATTCGCAATAATACTGGCGTTTGTTAAATGTCCCATACCGCCGTGCAGATAATCGCCCGAGGCTCGCGGGCCGCCGCCGAGGCCGCCGCTGAATCGATCGATTCCGATGTGCTGCTGGAGGGGGCGACCTATTCCATCCTTGAGGAGGACGAGGATCGCGACATCTGGCGGATCGACGCCTTCCCGACGTCGGACGAGGAGGTCGAGGCCCTGACCGCGCGGCTGGCCGAGCACCCCGGCGTGACGGTGAAGGTCGAGGCCCTGGCCGACGCCGACTGGCTGGCCATGTCGCTGTCGGGCCTGCCGCCGGTGCGAGCGGGGCGGTTCTTCGTCTATGGCGCGCATGATCAGGGGCGCGTGCCGCCCAATGCCGTGAACCTGAAGATCGACGCCGGTGCCGCCTTCGGGACCGGCCATCACGGCACGACCGTCGGCTGTCTGGTGGCCTATGACGACCTGCTGAAGCGCGAGCGGTTTGATCGGGTGCTGGATGTCGGCTGCGGCACCGGGGTTCTGGCCATTGCGGCGGCGCGGACGGGTGCGGCCCTGGCCGTCGGCACCGATATCGATGCGCCCTCGGTGCGGATCGCCAACGAAAACGCGAAACTGAACCAGGCCCATGCGCGGTTCGTCCATGCCTCGGGTCTGAACGACGTCAAGGTTCGGGCCGGCGCGCCCTATGATCTGGTGTTCGCCAACATCCTGGCTCCGCCGCTGGTCGCCCTGTCGCAGGACATCAAGATGTCCCTGAGGCTCGGCGGGGTGGCGATCCTTTCAGGACTATTGCGGACCCAGGAGCGGCGCGTCAGCGCGGCCTATCTGTCGCGCGGGTTCCGGCTGGAGCGGCGCATCCACAGGGACGCCTGGAGCGCGCTGGTCCTGCGCCGGACAGCCTGAGCGGAACAACAGTGAAGCGATGCCGTTCCTCCCGCTCAAGTGGAGGGATTTCCAGTGACTTACGACCCCAACAGCGTGCCGCCGATCCAGCCCCGTGAGCCGGTCTATTCCGAGACCGTGATCGTGCGACGGGAGTCCAGCACCGGATGGTGGATCGCGGGGGGACTGGGCGCTGCGGTGCTGATCGCCGTCCTGTGGATCCTGGCGAGCGGCGGGCGCGAGGACGACACCGAGGCTTTGCTGGCCCAGGCCCAGGCCGATGCGATCGCGGCCCAGGCCCAGGCCGACCAGACGGTGATGCGGAGCCAGATGGCCGGGGCGCAGCAGAGCGTGGACATGGCCCGGATGGACGCGGCCCGCGCCCAGGCCGAGGCGATCCGCGCCACCGGCGAGGCGCGCGCCGAGACCGCCCGCGCGGCCGCTCAGCAGCCAGTCATCATCACCGTGCCTGCCCCCCCCGGCCCCGGTGCCGTCGAGCGATCCCTACGCCCCGGCTACCGTCACCACGACGTCGCCCCAGCCTTGAGCGACCGCCCTCCCTCCCCATGACGGGGAGGGAGGTGCTATGGCGACTTCATGCGCCAGACCTTCGACGAAACCACCGATCCGTCCTTCGGGGCGAAGCATCTGCCCCGCGTTCGTGCCGCCATGGCAAAGCAGGGGCTGGACGGCTTTCTCGTGCCGCACGAGGACGAGCACCAGAACGAGTATCTGCCGGCCGCCAACGACCGGCTGGCCTGGCTGACAGGCTTTACCGGCTCGGCGGGCGCGGCGGTGGTGATGACCGACCGGGCGGCGGTGTTCGCCGACGGGCGCTACACGGTGCAGGTCCGGGCCCAGGTCGATGCGGGCCAGTTCGAGATCCTCGACCTGGTCGAGGGGGGTGTGCCGGCGTATCTGGAGCGCGCATCAAGCGGGGCGGTGATTGGCTACGATCCCCGGCTGCACAGCCCCGATGCGCTGGCGACGCTGAAGAAGGCGGCGCAGAAGGCGGGCGCGTCGCTGAAGCCGGTCGACAGCAATCCGGTGGACATCGCCTGGGGCGGGGATCGGCCCGCCCAGCCGGCGGCACCGGTGGTGCCGCACGACGATCAATACTCGGGCGAGAGCAGCGCCTCGAAGCGCGCCCGGATCGGCGTGGCGGTGACCGCCGCCGGCGCGGATGCCTGTGTGCTGACCGCGCCGTCGTCGATCGCGTGGCTGTTCAATGTGCGGGGCGGGGACGTGATTCGCTCACCCCTGCCGCTGGCCCAGGCCATCGTCGCAGCCAACGGGACGGCACTGCTGTTCCTCGATCCGGCCAAGGTCACCAACGCCCTGCCGGGGTGGCTGGGTGATGACGTCACCCTGATGTCGCCCGCTGAACTTGCGCAGGCGCTGGAGGGGATGAAGGGGCATCGGGTGCTGATCGATCCGGCCCAGTCTTCGGCCTGGTATTTCGACCGGCTGGCGCTGGTCGGTGCGACCGTGGTGCGCGGTATGGACCCTTGTGCCCTGCCGCGCGCGGCCAAGAACGCGGTGGAGATCGAGGGATCGCGCCAGGCCCATATCCGCGACGGGGTGGCGCTCGCGCGGTTCCTGCACTGGGTGGATACGGTGGCCCAGGTCGAGCTGCCCGACGAACGTCAGGTGGTCGAGGCGCTGGAGCGGTTCCGCGAAGAGACGGGCGCGCTGCAGGACCTGAGCTTTGACACCATAGCGGGGGTCGGGCCCAACGCCGCCCTGCCGCACTACAAGCCGGTGACGCGCACGATCCGGCGGATGCAGCCGGGGTCGCTGCTGCTGGTGGACGGCGGCGGACAGTATCTGGACGGCACCACCGACGTGACGCGCACCATGGCCATCGGGGAACCCTCGGCCGACCAGCGGCGCATGTTCACCCTGGTGCTGAAGGGCCATATCGCCATGGCCACCGTGCGTTTTCCGGCCGGGACGACAGGGCATCAACTGGATGCGCTGGCGCGGCTGCCGATGTGGATGGCAGGGCTGGACTATGACCACGGCACCGGTCACGGCGTGGGCAGCTATCTCGGCGTGCACGAGGGGCCGCAACGGATCGCCAAGGCGGTCAACAGCCAGCCTCTGCTCACCGGCATGATCCTGTCGAACGAGCCGGGCTATTACCGCGAGGGCCACTGGGGCATCCGCATCGAGACGCTGCAGGTGGTCACCGCCCCCGAGCCGATCCCGGGAGGCGAGCGGCCGATGCACGGGTTCGAGCAGCTGACCTTCGCGCCGCTGGACCGCCGGCTGATCGACGTCGACCTGCTGACCTCGGACGAGCGGGCCTATGTGGACGCCTATCATACGAAGACGCTGGCCAGGATCGGGCCGCGACTGGATGCCGAGGTCCGCGCATGGCTGGAAGGCCAGTGCGCGCCGCTTCAGCCCCGGACAGGTTTGTGGTAGAACGCTTTCTACCATGCTGAACATCAAGAATCCCAAGGCCCATGAGCTGGCCGTCGAGGTGGCCTCCCGGACGGGCGAAAGCCTGACGGACGCGGTGATTCATGCGCTTGAAGAGCGACTTGAGCGAACCCCGAAGCCCGTGAGGCAGAAGGCGACCATGGAGGAGCTGATGGCGACGGTGGAGGAAATACGGCGTCATCTCCCTCCGGAATTCTTTGAGGAAGAGGACCCTTCGGCATTCCTCTACGATCCGGACACGGGCTTGCCCGCTTGATCGTCGATACGTCGGCCCTCGTCGCAATCATCAACGCCGAGCCCGAAGGCTTCACTTTTCTTTCCCGGCTGAATCGCGAGTCAAACGTCAGGGTGTCGGCTGTGACTGCGTTTGAGTTCGGCATGGTCGTGGATCGCTGGCGGCGGCCAGCCGCGTCAGCCGCCGCCGACCGGCTGCTTGTTCAGATCGAGGCCGAGATTGTGCCCGTCGACGCTGAAACGGCGCAGCGTGCGCGGGCCGCCTACAGCAGATTCGGAAAGGGCGTTCACCCCGCCGGGCTCAATTTCGGCGACTGTTTCGCCTATGCCCTGGCCAATGAAACCGGCGAGCCCCTGCTGTTCAAGGGCGACGACTTTGCCCAGACCGATGTGATGCGCGCCGTCTGACCTTGCAGATCGGCGGTGCGGTGCCGAATTGGGGGCCTCGACACCAAGGCCGCAGGAGACCCGCCCATGAAGACCCGTCGTCTTGGACCGAACGGTCCCGAAGTCTCGGCCCTCGGGCTGGGGTGTATGGGGATGAGCGCCTTCTATGGCCCGGCCTCGGAGGAGGCGACGGCTCAGGCGGTGCTGGCGCGCGCGCTGGACCTCGGTGTGACCCTGTTCGACACGGCCGAGATGTATGGGCCCCATACCAATGAGGAACTGCTGGGCCGGGCCTTTGCCGGCAAG
>JBBSCK010000033.1:0-23295 GCA_038250335.1 Caulobacterales bacterium | reverse complement strand
GCCGTAGCCGAACAGGATCGTGGGGGTCGAGCCGTCCATCGGCGCGGACCGGGGCCGGACGAGGAAATAGGGGATCCGGGTCCCGTCGGTCGAGGTCGTCTCGAACTGTTCGACGACCTGGGTGGAGGCGTCGAACAGGGCCGGGCCGGATTTCAGGGCGGTCAGGTCATCGGCTCCGGCGGCCAGCAGGCTGAGGGTCGGTGGAGTCAGGAAGCCCTGAGTCGAGACGAACATCCGGCCAGAGCCGCGCGAGACATCGCCGATACCAACGGCGCTGTTGGAAGGCATCTCCAAGGCGGATGAGGTCCAGTCGCCATCCGCCCCGGCCGCGAACCGGCGCAGCGTCCCGACAACATTGTCAGAAACGCCGACGACGAGGCTGTCGTCGAGAACAGCCACATCCTGCACCGACTGGCGCGGGCCCGGAGCGAAGACCCTTTCGCCTTGGTCTGCCGGCGTCGTGCGGCCCGCCTCGGACGAAGACAGCCCGTCCAGCGGCACAGCCCACAGGGTCCCGGCGGGATCGGGGCGGTCGCTCGCACCCCAGGCCTCCTCGCTGGTGAAGATCAGCCGCCCGGCCTGCACCCCGTGAATACTGACGCGCTGCGGCAAGGCCAGCCTGACCGCCGTGCCGCCGTCCAGCCGCCAGCTCTCGGACCGGAAGGTGTCGAGAGGGCGGGTGACGATGAGGGCCTGAACAGCGCCCGCGCCGTCGCGATAGGCCGAGGGGCTGACGCCATAGCCGCCGTCGGCGATGTCGCCGCGATAGACCTCGGTCGCCCCGGCCAGACCCTGGCCGCGCATCAGCCTTTTGACGATGAAGGGATAGCCGCTCTCGGTCAGGGTTCCGGGGCCAAAGTCCGTGGCAACCAGCAGGGTGTCGAGGGCGACCCATACCAGCCGGTGCTTGCCCTCCGGCAGGACAAAGCCGTCCGCGACGAAAGCCTTGGTCGTGATGTCGAACTCGCGCACCACGACGGCGTCCTTGCCGCCCTCGGACAGGGAGATCAGGCAGCGGACCTCGTCGGGGGCCAGGCAGCGCGCGCCCTTCCAGACCCAGTCCCGGCCTTCGGCGGCCGACAGGGCGTCGAGGTCGATCAGCGTCTCCCACACCGGCGCGTCGGTGCGGTAGCGGTCCAGCGTCGTGCGCCGCCAAAGGCCCTTGGGATTGGTCGCGTCCTGCCAGAAGTTGCCGATGCCGTCGCCGAGGAAGGCAGGGACAGGGATGCGGGCGGTCGAGGACAGGATGTCGAAGGCCTGCCGGCGGAAGGGTTCGTAGCGCGGGTCGCCGGTCAGGGCCGCCAGCGACCGTTCGTTCGCGGCCGCAACGAAGGCCATGGCCTCGACCCCCTCGACCTGTTCAAGCGCCAGATGGTCGTCGGCGGCGCGCACGCCGGCCGGCGACAGGTCGGCGGGAAAATGGGGCGGCGGGGTCTGGGCGAACGCCGGGGCTGAAATGGCGAGGACGGCGACGCCGGCCAGAAGATAGCGGAGCATGAAACGACCTTTACTTCCGTGCATCCCCGCGAAGGCGGGGACCCAGTCCTGTGGGCGAGCGGTGCCGTCCAGGGGTTCAAAAACTCGATCCCAGCCGCCGGTGCTTCACGAAAGCACTGGGGTCCCGCCTTCGCAGGGGTGATCGGATGGCTTTAGCCTGTCCCCGCCCCGCCTCAGTCCATCAGCCGGCGGGTCAGATAGGTGTATTCCAGCGCGATGCGCCGCGCCGTCTCGCGCAGGTTGGCCCCGGCGGCGTGTCCGCCGTCGGTGTTCTCGTAGAACAGCACCGGAGAGCCCAGTTCCTCCAGCCGCGCCGCCGCCTTGCGGGCATGGCCCGGATGGACGCGGTCGTCCTTGGTCGAGGTGTGGATGAACACCTCGGGATAGGGCCGATCCGCCCGCAGGTTCTGGTAGGGCGAATATTCGGCGATCCAGGCCCGCTGTTCGGGGATGTCCGGATTGCCATATTCCGCGATCCACGACGCCCCCGCCAGAAGCCGGTGGAAACGCAGCATGTCGAACAGGGGCACCTGGATCACGGCGGCGTTGATCAAGTCCGGTCTCTGGGTCAGCATCGCCCCCATGAACAGACCGCCCTGCGACCCGCCCATGATGCCGAGGTGCGGCTGACTGGTGATGTTGCGGGCGATCAGGTCCAGCGCCACGGCCTGGAAATCCTCATGCGCGCGCTGGCGGTTCTGCTGCAGCGCCGCGTCGTGCCAGTTGGGACCGAACTCGCCGCCGCCGCGCGTGTTGGCGACGACATAGACCCCGCCCCGCTCCAGCCACAGCTTGCCGACCGTGGGGGAATAGCCGGGCAGCATCGAGACCTGGAACCCGCCGTAGCCGTAGAGCAGCGTCGGGTTTGAGCCGTCCATCGCCATGGCGTTCCGGTGAACGACGAAATAGGGGACCATCGTGCCATCGGCCGAACGGGCCTCGAACTGGTCGACCCTCATGGCCGAGGCGTCGAACTTGGCCGGCAGGGCCTTGACCTGCGCCAGATCGCCGGTCGCGGCGTCGGCCAGATAGAGGCTGGAGGGGTTGAGGTAACCGGCGACGCTGACGAACACCCTGTCGTCGGTCTCCGAGGCCGAGCCGACGCCGACGGTGACGTTTTCCGGCAGGGTCAGCCGGGTGCGGGCCCAAGCCCCGGCCGGGTCCGGCTGATAGACATAGACGGCCCCGCGCACGTTCTCGAACAGGGCGACGACCAGCTTGTTGCGGGTGGCGGTGATGCCCTCGACGGATTCGCGCGGGCCGGGGCGGATGATCAGCTGGGCCCGCGCGGCCGGATCGGCCAGCCAGGCGGCGAGATCCCAGGCGATGACATCGCCCGTCGTGAAGGCCTGGCCCGATGGCGCGGTCCAGTCCTGTTTGGTCGTGATAACCAGCTGGCCGCGAACGAGGGCGTTGATGTCGGACTTGGCCGGCAGTTCCAGCCGGGTGGTCGACCCGTCGGCGTTGAGGCGATAGGTCTCGCCCTCGTAGAAATTGATGCCCCGATTGATCAGGACAGCCTGAACCACGCCGTCGGCGTCGCGCAGGGTCGAGCCGCCGACCGAGACATCCGAGAGCTGGCCGGTGAAGACTGTTTCGGCCTGGTCCATGGCCTGGCCGCGCACAAGGCGCTTGACGATCATCGGATAGCCCGAGGTCGTCATTGTGCCGGGGCCGAAGTCGCGGGCGATCAGCAGGGTGTCCTTGTCCACCCACGATACACCGCCCTTGGATTCGGGCAGGTCGAAGCCGCCGTCGACGAAGGCCCGAGCCCCGGAATCGTATTCGCGCACCACGACCGCGTCCTTGCCGCCGTCGGACAGGGAAACGAGACACAGCCGCTCCTGCGGCGGCAGGCAGGACGCGCCCTTGTAGACCCAGTTCTTGCCCTCCGCCGCCGAGAGGGCGTCGACATCTAGGATGGTCTGCCACGCCGGCGTGTCGGTCCGGTAGCTGTCCAGTGTCGTTCGCCGCCAGATGCCCCGCACATGGTCGGCATCCTGCCAGAAGTTGTCGATCATGCCGGCGTGGGTAAAGCCCGGCTGGGGGATACGGTCGCGGGACTGCACGAGGGCCAGTGCCTGTTCGTGCAGGCCTTCGTAGCGCGGATCGCCCTGAAGGACGCCCAGCGAGCGGGCATTGCGTTCCTCGACCCAGGCCATGGCGCGCTCGCCCTCGACCTCTTCCAGCCACAGATAGGGATCGGTCGCGTCGCTGGTGGCGAAGCCCCGCTGCATCAGGGGCGGATTGGGCGGCGTCTGGCCAGGCGGAGTCTGGGCGATGGCGGGGGCTCCGAGCAGGGTGGAGGCCAAAAGGGCAGCGAGGCCGGTACGGCGGATCATGGGCGGGTCCTTTGACGGTCGCGGCGAACTTTAGGGGCGGACGGACGGCGGGCAAGGCGGCGACGCATCACCTTACAGATTTGTCATCTCGGGGTCCGGTCAGGAACGGCCCTCGTCGGGAATGCACAGCAGTTTGCCGCAGGCCTTGCAGTGGACCGCATCCGGATCATGCACTTGCAGGCCACACTGGTCACAGGGAAAGCGCACCTTGTGCGGCCGGAGCAGGGTCTGGCCGAGGCGCACGAACAGGGTGACCCCGCCCAGCATGATCAGGATGGAGACAATCCGACCCCAGTCGCCGGGCAGAAGAATGTCGCCGTAGCCCGTCGTAGTCAGGCTGGTGACGGTGAAATACAGGGCGTCGATATAGCCCGTGATGCCCTCATGGCGGCCCATAAAGCTGGTATAGACAAAGCCCGTAGCCACAAAGACGAAGGTGACCAGCGACACCAGCGCCTTGGTCACGTCCTCCACCCGGGTGTCGTCATAGCGCCGCCCGACCGTGCGCCAGAAGAAGTCCGAATGGATCAGGGTCCACAGCCGCAGCGCGCGCAGAAAGCCCAGGTTGAAGAAGAAGGGGAAGAGCAGGGTGGCCAGGACGAACAGATCGACCCAGACGATCGGCTTCTTGAGCCAGTCGCGGATGTCAGACCAAGCCAAGGCCCGGGCGGCCAGGTCCGCCGCGAGGAGCGTGGCGACGACATAGTCCAGCACATAGAAAACGAGCAGGTCCTCACGCAGCAGAGGCGCGGCAATAAAGAAGGCGACGATGACGAGGTCGACGGTCAACACCGCCAGTCGGAAGCGGACCGCCGTTCTCGACGAGCCGTGATAGAGGGCGCGCAATCGGGCCCGAAGTCGAAGGCCGCCATTCGCGGGCCGGTCGGAAGCGGTCATGTGTCTGATGTAGCCAGGCCGGGCCCGAAAGGCCAAGGGGGCGCGACAGACGGTCCCGAGCGCAAAACGCAGGACCGCCGGTCAGGACATCAGGCCTTGTGGATGGCCGAAGCGATCTGGTCTGCGGCGTGACCGGTCAGATCCTTGGCGATCTCACCGACCAGTTTCGCCGACAGTTCCTTGTGCCAGTGCTTGCGAAGTTCGCCGAGGGTCTTGGGCGCGGCGATGACCAGCAGATCGTCGAACTTTCCGGCCAGCGCCCATCTGTTCAGCACCTCGGCCACACCCATGGCGAAACCATCCTCGGCCTGGGTGTCGTTGTCGGGATTGGCCTCGCTAGAGTGGCGGCCCGGCGAGCCGGAGGCGCGATCCTCGATGGCCGGGGTCGGCTCGGGCGTCAGCGCGATCGTTGCGTGGCCGGTATTTTTGAACAGGACCAGCTTCTCGCCGTCCACGACGGCCACCATAGCGCCACTGGGAAGATTCATCGGGAAGGCCTCATCGATCATTGCGGGGGACAGGCTAACGGATCGCGGCGCGGGACGTTGCGTCCCCGCGCCGTGGGGCCGGACCGGCACCGTGCCTATATGACGGACATGAGCGCCCCCCCCAGACCTTTCGTCAAGATGAACGGCGCCGGCAATGACTTCGTCGTGGTCAATGCGCTGGAGACGCCGTTTGCGCCGGAGGCCGGGCAGGTCCGCGCGCTCGCCGACCGGGCGACTGGCGAGGGGTTTGACCAGCTGATCGCCATCGAACCCTCGTCGCGCGCCGACGCCTTCATTCGGGTGTGGAACGCCGACGGCGGCCGTGTCGAGACCTGCGGCAACGCCCTGCGCTGCGTCGGCTGGATGCTGATGCAGGCCAGCGGAGCCGACAGCGTCGTCATCGACACCCTGGGCGGCCCGGCGACGGCGCGCCGGGCGAGCGGCGGCGCGGGGCCCGACCGGATCACGGTCGACATGGGCCCGCCCCGGCTGGACTGGCGCGATATTCCGCTGGCCGAAGAGATGGACACCCGCGGCATCGAGCTTCAGGTCGGGCCGATCGACGCCCCGCTGATCCACACCCCGGGGGCGGTATCGATGGGCAATCCCCACGTTGTGTTCTTCACCGACCGGCTGGACGACGGCGTCGTCACCGGTTCCGGCTCGCTGATTGAGCGTCACCCCCTGTTTCCCGAAGGCGTCAACGTCGGTTTCGCCCATGTTCTGGCCCCCGATCGTATCCGGCTGAGGGTCTGGGAGCGGGGGGCTGGGCTGACCAAGGCCTGCGGCACCGGGGCCTGCGCGGCCCTGGTGGCCGCCAGCCGACGCGGCCTGACGGGCCGCAAGGCGACGGTGGTCGTGGACGGCGGCGAACTGGAGATCGACTGGGACTCGGCCTCGGATCACGTCTTCATGACCGGTCCGGTCGAGGTCGAACGCACGGGAACGCTGGACCTTTGATCCCGGTCCGGAGGTCGTCGGCGGTTGTGGCAGGCCAAGGGCACCGCTAGACCGGGCGGGCCCCCGGAGCGCCCGAGACCCCCATGCCCGACCAGACCAACAAACAGACCTTTTCCGACCAGGAGGCGCTGGATTTTCACCGCCTGCCCCTGCCCGGCAAGATCTCCATGGCGCCGATCAAGCCCATGGCGACCCAGCGCGACCTGAGCCTGGCCTATTCGCCGGGCGTTGCCGTGCCTGTGCGGGCCATCGCGGCCAACCCTGACCTGGCCTATGACTATACGTCCAAGGGCAATCTGGTCGCCGTCATCTCGAACGGCACGGCGATCCTGGGCCTGGGCAACCTCGGTCACATGGCCTCCAAGCCGGTGATGGAGGGCAAATGCGTGCTCTTCAAACGGTTCGCCGACGTCGACAGCTTCGACATTGAGGTCAAGACCACCGACCCCGACGAGTTCATCACCGTGGTCAAGAACATCGGCGACAGCTGGGGCGGCATCAATCTGGAGGACATCAAGTCTCCGGAGTGTTTCGTGATCGAAAGCGAGCTGCAGGACCTGCTGGACATTCCGGTGTTCCACGACGACCAGCACGGCACGGCCATCATCTCGACCGCCGGACTGATCAACGCCTGTCACATCACCGGGCGCAGGTTCGAGGACGTCAAACTGGTGCTGGTCGGGGCCGGTGCGGCGGGCCTGAGCTCCATCAGCCTGATGAAGTCGCTGGGGGTAAAGCCGGAGAACACCACGGTCGTCGACCTGCACGGGGTGATCTATCGCGGCCGCACCGAGGGCATGGACCAGTGGAAATCGGTCCACGCCACCGATACCGACAAACGCACCCTGGCCGAGGCCATGGAGGGCGCGGACGTGGTGCTGGGCCTGTCGGCCAAGGGGGCGATCACGCCCGAGATGGTGGCCTCCATGGCCCCCCGCCCGATCATTTTCGCCATGGCCAATCCCGATCCCGAGATCACGCCGGAAGAAGTGTTGGCGGTCCGCGCCGACGCCATCGTCGCCACCGGCCGGTCGGACTATGTGAACCAGGTCAACAACGTCCTGGGCTTTCCCTACATCTTCCGCGGGGCGCTGGATGTGCGGGCGCGGCGCGTCAACCACGAGATGAAGATCGCGGCCGCCCATGCCCTGGCCCAACTGGCGCGCGAGGACGTGCCCGACGAGGTGGCCGTGGCCTATCGCGGGCGCAAGCTGAAGTTTGGCCCGGACTATATCATTCCCACGCCCTTCGACCCGCGTCTGATCTGGTACATCCCGCCGTTCGTGGCCCAGGCGGCCATGGACACCGGCGTCGCCCGGCTGAGGATCGACGACATGGACGCCTATCGCGCCGCCCTGCGTGAACGCGTCGATCCCTCCGCCGCCCTGATGCAGAAGATCAGCTCCGCGGTCCGCGCCGCGCCCAACAAACGGGTAGTGTTCGCCGAGGGCGAGGAATCGACCGTCATCCGCGCCGCCTGGGCCTTTAAACAGGCCGAGCTGGGCACGCCGATCCTGCTGGGGCGCGAGGACCTGATCCGCACCAACGCCGCCGAGGCGGGGCTGGATTTCGACGAGATGGACATCGAGATCGTCAACGCCCGGGTCTCCGACCGGAACGTCGAATACACCGACTTCCTGTACGAGAAACTGCAGCGGCGCGGCTATCTGCGGCGCGACGTGCAGCGCATGATCAACCAGGACCGCAACTATTTCGCTGCCGCCATGGTGGCGCGGGGCCAGGCCGACGCCGTCGTCACCGGCACAACCCGCAACTTCAACATGGTGCTCAAGGAAGTCCGGCGTGTGCTGGACGTCAAGGAAAGCCTGATCGGCCTGTCGATCGTTCTGGCCAGGGGCCGGACCCTGTTCGTCGCCGACACCTCGGTGCATGAACTGCCCGATGCCCGCGACTTGGCCGACATCGCCGTGCAGGCGGCGGCGGCGGTGCGCAAGCTGGGCCGCACGCCGCGCGTGGCCTTCCTGTCCTATTCCACCTTCGGCAATCCGCCGGGCGACCGCGGCGACAGTGTGCGCGAGGCCATCCGTCTGCTGGACCAGCGCGGGGTCGATTTCGAATATGAGGGGGAGATGCCGCCCGAGCTGGCGCTGGATCCAGGCCTGCGCGCCAACTATCCGTTCATGCGGCTGAGCCGGGACGCTAACATCCTGGTCATGCCGGCGCTGCATTCTGCCGCCATCTCGACCCAACTGGTCCAGGCCCTGGGCGGAGCCACGGTGATCGGCCCGCTGCTGGTGGGGCTGGAGAAGTCGGTGCAGATCGTGTCGCTGGGGGCCTCGGTGTCCGAGATCATCACCGCCGCCACCTTCGCCGCCTATGAAGAGGGGGCCAGCGTCGCCTTCGAAGCCGAGGACGAGGACCAGGCCCCGCACCCCAGCGCCGCCGCCGAGCAGTCCATGACGACAGGGTGAGCGTCGGTCAGGTCGGCTGAACTTCGGGCGGTGTCCGGGCAGTCTCTTCATCCTGCCCGGCCTTCAGGCGATCCTGCAGGGCGGTCTGCTTTCGTGCCACCACAAAGGCGAGGATGATCGCGAAGACGCCGATGGCCGTGGAATAAAGAAAGAACACCACATAGCCCGCGCCGAGCGCCGCCGGGGTCACCCCGCTGGTGGCCGCGCCCTGGACCAGAGACCCACCTGGCAGGTTGACGAACAGTCCCTTTAACGGGGCGAACAGGCCACCCGCCTCCGCCGCCCTGGCCGACCCCTCGACGATGCGGCCCGACTGGGAGGCGATCAGCTTGCCGGGCAAGGCGTAGAGCGAGCTGAACAGGGCGTATTGCGTCGCTGTGAAGCCCAACGAGGTCAGGCTGGACATATAGGCGATCAGAGCTGTCCCGGCATAGCCGGTGGCGATGTTATCGACCCCGATGGCAATGGTCAGGGCCGGGAGGCTGGGCCCCTGGGTCGCCAGCCAGGCGAAGACCAGGTTGGACAGCGGGCTCATGAAGGCACCGATCACCATGGTCCGGATCAGACCCAGCCGCGCCACCGACCAGCCGCCGATGAAGACACCCAGGGTCGTCATGAGCACCCCGAAGACCTTCCGCACCTCGGCCAGTTCGGTCTTGGTAAAGCCGAGATCGAGGTAGAAGGGGTTCATGATATTCAGCACGAAGTCGGCCAGCCGATAGACGCAGATCAGCGCCAGGATCAGCGTCGCGACACCGGCAAACCGGCGATAGAAGTCCTTCAGGGGGTCCCCGAAGGATCCCGCCAGATAAGCCCCCGGCCGCGTTGCCACGCGCGGGATCGGCCAGCAAGCCAGAACCATCAACCCCAGGCCCATAAACACGGAACTGACCTGGAGGAAGACGCCGCCCGGCTTGGCATCCCAAGCGGTCTGCAACCCGTCAATACTGGCGCTGGAGACACCGACCAGTCCCAAGGCACCCCCCGCCAGGTCCAGCTTTCCGGTCAGGCCTGACCCGGCGATCATCGCCGCGACCAGCAGCAGAGCCAGCCGGACGATCCACTCGAGGACCTCGGTCCTCGGACGCGAGGGAATGTCGCCGACAGGGATGGGCCGAATGGCGTGCGCCTGCTCTCTCGGCGCGAACAGGGTGGCTCCGATGCCGATCAGCATCAGGGCGGCCATCACCGCGTAGGACAGGTTCCAGTTGTAGAGGTCGGCCAGCACCAGGGGCACGGCTCCCGCCACGATCACGGCGACCCGGTAGCCAAGCTGATAGGATGCGGCCATCGCGCCGTGGCGGCTGTCGTCTGAAACCTCGATCCGCCACGCATCAATCACGATGTCCTGGGTGGCACCCGCAAAGCCCACCATAACGGCGAACAGGGCCATGGTCGTCAGGGCATTGGACGGATTGAGGCCCGAGATCAGCCACAGGCCCAGCACGATGACGCCCTGGGTAACCAACATCCAGGAACGGCGATGGCCCAGGAAGCGCGAAAGAACGGGCACCTGCGTCCGGTCGATCAGTGGGGCCCAAACGAATTTCAGCGAGTAGCTGAGCGTCGCCAGGGCGAAGAAACCGATCACCTCCAGCGTCGTGCCGCTTTCGCGCAGCCAGGCTGACAGGGTGTCGAAAATCAGCAGATTCGGCAGACCCGCCGAAAAGCCGAGCAGCAGCATGATGAACACCCGCCGCTCGCCATAGACGGCCAGACCGCCGAAACGACCGGCGGGCTTGAGCGGCTCGCCGGCGGGCGGGGCGGGAGTCTGGTGCGTCATGGAGGTCGGCGTCTCGTCGTGCGGGTGACGCCCCCGGCGCCCTATGCGGCGGCGACCTTGGCGCGGATGTCGCCGCTCGTCCAGCGGCTGAGGGCCGCCCTGAGGGCCTCGGTCTCCAGCGGCTTGACCAGATGGTCGTCCATACCCGCCTCGAGGCAGGCGCGGCGATCCTCGGGGAAGGCGTTGGCGGTCAGGGCGACGATGGGGGTGCGGTCACCGCCGGCGCGGATCACCCGGGTCGCCGCAGGGCCGTCCATGCCGGGCATGCGCATGTCCATGAACACCAGGTCGTAGCGGGCGCGCTTCATGGCGGCGATCGCCTCCTCGCCCGTGGCGGCCGTCTCGACCACACACCCCTCGCGGCGCAGCAGAGTGCGGGCGAGCAGGGCGCCGACCGGATTATCCTCGGCCAGCAGGATTCGGGTTCCCGCAAAGCGGACGGGCAGGACCCGATCGTCTTCGGGCGGCAGGCCGCGGGGTGCTCCGGTCGGCACCTCGCCGGCGGTGGCGGCGGCCCGGACCCGTTCGACCAGGGAGGCGCGGCGCAGCGGCTTGATCAGATAGCCGTGGAAGCCGACGGCGCGGTAGCGCGCGATCATCTCGCGCTCGCACGGCTTCAGCAGGATGATCCCCCGACCGGCTGCAGGCAGGGACGCCAGCGCCTCTCCGGCGGCCACGGCCCCGGCATGATCGACCAGGGTGACGGCCACACTGGCAGGGCGGCCAGAGGCCCTGACCGCACCGCCGGAGGCGACGATCTGGGCCTGGGCGGCGGCGCAGACCATGGGTTCGGGCGAGCGCACGGCGATGGCGACCCCTTTGAGCGATCCGGCGCGCCGTGCGGCCGCAGGCGCGGCGTCGAAGGCGGCCTCGAACACGAAGCGCGATCCGCCCCTCGCCGGGTCATCGGGTCGGTCGGAAACCTTGACGGAACCGCCCATGGCCGTGGCCAGACGCCGGACCACAGCCAAGCCGAGGCCGGCTCCGCCGTGTCGGGTGGCGTCGGAGGCATCGACATGGCCGAATTCCTCGAAGATGCGGGCGCGCGCCTCGACCGGGACCCCGGGGCCGGTGTCGTCGATGATGAAGGCCAGGGTCGGCCGGCCGTCCGGGCCACCGGTGCGCTCGACCGCGATGGAGACCCCGCCATGGTCGGCGAACTTGACCGCATTGCCGGCCAGATTGAACAGCACCTGGCGCAGGCGGCCGTCGTCGGCCAGGATATCGGGCGCATCCGGTGCGACGGACCAGACGATCTCCAGGCCCTTTTCGTGGGCGCGCGGGCTGAGCAGTTCGGCACCGCCGCGCACGAGGCCCTCAAGGTCGACCGGTGCCGGGTCGAATTCGAGCCGGCCCGCCTCCAGACGGGCGTAGTCGAGCAGGTCGTTGACCAGCCCCAGCAGATGTTCGGCCGATTCCCGTGCCGCCTCGGCATAGGCGCGCTGGGCACCGTCCAGCCGGGTGCGGGTCAGCAGGCCCAGCATACCGATGACGCCGTTCAACGGCGTGCGCATCTCATGGCTCATCAGGCGCAGGAAAGGATCGGCACCGCCGCCGCGAGGCGGCCGGGAAGCCGTGCCAGGGTTCGTCTTGCGCAGTGTCATGCGGATCTCCGATGACGGTATCCTGCGCCCGCGCCGGTTAAGGACGCTTCAACCGCCACGGGTTGATGGCGATGGGGACCTTGTCTGGCGCGTCAGAACGCCGCCAGACCAACCGATCCGCTGCCCATGGTGCCGGACTGCCGTTCGAAATCGCCCTGGGCCCCGACGGTGGAGCGGCGATAGATCAGGGCCTCGGCGATATGTCGGCGCAGGACCCCGGTAGAGCCCTCCAGATCGGCGATAGTGCGCGCCAGACGCAGGGTCCGGGTCCAGCCCCGGGCGGTCAGGCCGCCGGCTTCGCCTGCCCGCATCAGCAGGGCGCGGCCTGCCTCGTCCGGGGTCGCGAACCGGTCCAGCACCTCGCCGGATGCGCGAGCGTTCAGGGCCTGAAGCGGGTCGAGGCCCGCCTTGCGCACCCGGTCCTCCTGCATGGCGCGGGCGACGGCGACGCGGGCCGAGGCCTCGGCCGTGCCCTCTGCGGGCGGCGGCAGGGCCATGTCAGCGGCTGTGACGGGCGGGGTCTCCACCGTCAGGTCAATGCGGTCGAACATCGGGCCGGAAATCCGGTTCTGATAGTCGCGCTGGCACCGGGGGGCCTTGCCGCAGGCCCCCTTGCCGGCCCCGCCGAGGCCGCAGCGGCAGGGGTTCATGGCCGCAATCAGCTGGAACCGGGCGGGATAGCGAACATGGGCGTTGGCGCGCGCCACCACGATCTCGCCGGTCTCGAGCGGCGCGCGCAGGCTGTCCAGCGCCTGGGCGGAATACTCGGGCAGTTCGTCAAGGAACAGCACGCCGTTGTGCGCCAGCGACGCCTCGCCCGGTTTGGCGCGGAGCCCACCGCCGGTCAGGGCGGCCATGGAGGCGGAATGGTGGGGACTGCGGAACGGCCGGTCGCGGGTCAGGGCCCCCCGCTCAATCAGGCCGGCGACGGACCAGACCATCGAGGTCTCCAGCAACTCCTGCGGGGTCAAGGGCGGCAGCAACCCCGGCAGGCGTTGGGCCATCATCGACTTGCCCGAGCCGGGCGGGCCGACGAACAGCAGGTTGTGGCCACCGGCGGCAGCGACTTCCAGCGCACGCTTGGCGCTCTCCTGACCCTTGACCTCGCGCAGGTCCGGAACCGTGACGCCCGACCGCACGGGACCCGGCTCGGGTGCGCGCAGGATGGTGGTCCCTTTGAAATGGTTGATCAACCCGATCAGCGACCGGGGCGCCAGGATCGAGACGTCCCCGGCCCAGGCGGCCTCGGGTCCGTTCGCCTCGGGGCAAATCAGGCCCAGCCCCATGGAAGCGGCTGCGACGGCGGCGGGAAGCGTTCCGCCGACAGGCTGGATGCGGCCGTCCAGCCCCAGTTCGCCCAGCGCGGCCCAGCCCTGAAGCGCATCTGGCTGGATTACCCCCAGGGCGGCGAGCAGGGCCAGGGCGATCGGAAGGTCGAAATGGCTGCCCTCCTTGGGCAGGTCGGCGGGGGCCAGATTGGCGATGATCCGCCGGGCCGGCAGGGCCAGGCCGATGCCGGCAAAGGCCCCCCGCACCCGTTCGCGGCTCTCGGCCACGGCCTTGTCCGGCAGGCCGACCATGGCGAAGACCATCGGGCCATCACTGCCGACCAGCTGGACCTCGACGCTGACGCGCCGCGCCTCAACCCCCTCGAACGCTACCGTGGCGATACTGGCCAGCATGGGTCCATCCCCGCTCCAAACCGGAACGAACCATGAACTTTCACGCCCGCGATTGCAAGACCCGCGTTATGGGCGCGGGACAGCCTTCGCCTCGATGACGTCCCACAGCAGGGCAGCGGCGTCGACGCCGGTGAACGCCTTCAGCTGGACCGCGCCGGTGGGCGAGGTGACGTTGATCTCGGTCAGATAGTCGCCGATCACGTCAATGCCGACGAACAGCAGACCCCGGCGTTTGAGCTCCGGTCCGATGATGGCGCAGATTTCCAGATCGCGGGGCGTCAGACCGACCGGTGCGGCCGTGCCGCCGACGCGCAGGTTCGAGCGGACCTGACCCTCGGCCGGGACGCGGTTGATAGCGCCCACGGGCTCGCCGTCGATCAGGATGATGCGCTTGTCGCCCTTCGACACGGCGGGGATGAATTTCTGGATCACCAGCGGGTCGCGCGAACCGGTCATGTGGATCTCGATCAGGGCCTCCAGATTCGGATCCCCGGCCTTCAGCCGCACCACGCCCGATCCGGCCGCCCCGTGCAGGGGCTTGAGCACCACGTCGCCGTGCCGTTCGTGGAAATCGACGAGGGCGACCGGGTCGGAACTGATCAGGGTCGGCGGCTGGACGCCCTCGAACCGGGTGGCGAACAGCTTCTCGGGGGCCGAGCGGACCTCGGCCGGATCGTTGACGACCAGGGTGCGGGGGTGGACCGTCTCCAGCAGGTAGGTGGCCGTCACATAGGCCATGTCGAACGGCGGATCCTGGCGCATCAGGATGACGTCGACGTCGCGGCCGAGATCCAGCCGGACTTCCTCGCCGAAGGTCACATGGTCGCCGACGACCTGTCGCAGGGTCACCGGCCGGGCGCGGCAGGACAGGACGCCGTCCTCCAGCGCCAAGGTGCGGAAATCATGGACCCACAGCGCGTGGCCCCTGTCTTGAGCCTCCATGGCGAGAAAGAAGGTTGTGTCCGAGGCGATGTCGACCCCCGCGACGGGGTCCATCTGGATGGCGACCTTGAGCATGGAGGGTGTCCGCAGGCTGGGAGGGGTGAACCCGGTAATGGGCGGGTGCTGCCGGTGTCGCAAGGGCGGGCGGGTCGAAGACCGGGCCGGGGCGTTTAATTCAGCCGCATCCGCAGCCGGTCGGCCTTCGCATCATGGCAGGGATGGTCCTGACCGGTGACGGCCCGGGCCCGGGCCAGGGCCTCCAGAGCGCCGGTCAGGCCGCCCTGTTTTTCGCGCGCGGACGCGACGTCCAGCCACGGCCGGTGATCCTCCGGATCCAGCAGGGCTCGGCGCAGCGCCGAGCGTTCCGCGCAGGCATAGTCCCCGGCCTTGATGGCGCGGCTGAACAGGACGTTCTGGAGCCGGATCAGGGCATGGCGATCGGACACGGGGGCCATCAGGATATCCAGCCGGTCGGCCACATGCGGCGTCAGGCCCGCCAACAGGGCGCGGCGGGTCAGCTCGGACGGCATCACCAGCCGGCCCTGGCTGAAGGGATCCAGCGCCACCGGTCCCGCCGGCGTTTCGACCCGCAGCAGGAAATGGTTGGGAAAATCCACCCCACCGGCCGTGACGCCCGCCCGGCGGGCCGCGTCAAGATAGAACACCGCCAGCGCCGCCGAGAGACCGCGTCGCCGCTCGGCCACCTCGATCACATCGGTGTTGGCGGCGGCCTCATGGGTCAGGAGGTCGCCGTCGAGCCGCAGATCCGCCGACAGGGTCTCGGCCAAGGCGTCCTCAGGGCTCTCGTTCCGGACCCGCTCGGCCAGTCGCTCGGCGGCCACGTCCGCCAGCCGCAGCGCCGGAGCGACGTCACGGAAGGGTACGTCGTGAATGGCGCAGGCGATCGCGGCTTCCAGCAGCGGAAAGGCGGCGTCATCAGCCTGTCCGGCCTGTTCCAGGATGGCTTCGGCCTCCTCGCGCGTCACAACGACGTCCCCCGACGACCCGTCCCCGACCCTTGCGGGGACCTACAGGTCGCGACGATGGCGCGGAAAGCGTCCGGGGGCCAGCGCCACCGTATCGATCCGCAACCGAAGCCCCGCAAAAGCGGGTCTCTGGCGCAACAGCGCCGCCCCGGCTGTGCGCAGTCGTTCGCGCTGTGCGGCGTCGATGGCGCTCAGTGCGGCGGCCATGGTCGCGCGCCGCTTGACCTCCACCACGATCAATGTCGAACCCCGGCGGGCGAGGATGTCGATCTCCACGCCGCGCGTCTTCAGCCGGAACCCGAGCAGCTGATAGCCCTTGAGCATCAACCAGGCGGCGGCGATCCATTCGGCCCCGTGACCCTCGCGAAACGCTTGCCCGCCGAGAGCCTGCCGCCAGCCGGCCTTGACCCCGGCCGGACGCGCCGGCGCACGGACACGCGGCGGTTTCATCCCCGGCCCTGAAGCTCCAGCGCGCGGCGGTAGAGGGCCTTGCGCGGCAGGTCGAGCGCACGCGAGACCTCGGACGCCGCCTCCCCGGGGGCGAGGCGTTGCAGGGCCTCGCCCAGGGCCGCGTCGGCGTCGGCGGCGCTGGCGGTCTCGGTCTCGCCCGGGCCGATCACCACGACGATCTCACCCTTGGGCCCATCCAGCCGGGGATCGGCGGCCAGCTCGGCCAGGTCGCCCCGGATGCAGGTCTCGTAAAGTTTGGTCAGTTCGCGGCAGACGGCGGCTGGCCGGGGGCCCAGCACGGCGGCCATATCGGTCAGGCTCGCGCGCAGGCGCGGCCCGCTCTCGAAGAAGACCAGGGTCTGGCGCGCCGGCTTCAGCTCGGTCAGCATCGTGGTGCGGGCGGCGGATTTGGGCGGCAGGAAGCCCGCGAACAGCACCCGGTCGGCGGGCAGGCCCGACAGCACCAGCGCCGCCAGCAGACTGGACGCCCCGGGGATCGGATGCACCGGCAGTCCCGCAGCGATCACTGCCCGGGCGACGACGAAGCCAGGGTCGGACACCATCGGCGTGCCGGCGTCCGACACCAGGGCCACCACCCCGCCCTCGGCGATGCGGGCGATGGCGAGGTCTGCGGCATGGGCAGAGGCGTGGTCGTCGCAGCGTTCCAGCCGGGCCTTCAGCCCATACGCGCTGAGCAGCTTGGCCGACACGCGTGTGTCCTCGGCCAGCACCAGATCTGCGGCGGCGAGTACATCGAGCGCCCGCAGCGTCATGTCGCGCAGGTTCCCGATCGGCGTCGACACCAGATAGAGGCCGGCCGACACCGGCCGGGGCGGCGGGGCGGTCGGGGGAAAAGGGCCGGGTCCGGTCATGGCGCTACCGTGCCACACTCGCCCGCCGCGGCGAAGCGAGGCACGACAAGGTCACGTGAGCAGGGCTTTCAGAACCGCGTCCAGCACCGGCCGCCCGGCCCGCGTGGCGGCCACCCGGCCAGCGGCGACGCTCAGGAACCCATCGGCGACAAGACCGGCCAAGGGATCGGCGTCGCGCGACAGGCCGAGGGTGGTCAGGGTCTCCAGGGCCACGCCCTCGACTGTGCGCAGGCCCAGCAGGACGTTTTCCTCGGCGGCGGCGCGCGGTGCCAGCGGCTCGCGGCCGGACCAGGGATCGCCCCCGGCGACGCCTTCGACATAGTCGCCGATGCGGCGATGGGCGACCGTGGCGGTTCGCAAACCGTCGAGCGTCACCCGCCCATGGGCCCCGGGGCCGACACCGACATAGTCACCACCGCGCCAGACATGCAGATTGTGGGCGGACTGGGCCGCGACGTCCCGGGCGTGGTTGGAGATTTCATAGGCCTCGAACCCGGCCCCCTCCAGCACCGCCTGGGTGGCCTCATAGAGGTCAGCGGCCATGTCCTCGTCGGGCGGGACGAGGGTGCCGCGCTCAACCGCCCGCTCGAAGGCTGTGCCCGGCGCGATGGTCAGCTGATAGGGCGAGACATGCTCGAACCCCAGGCCCAGGGCCTCTGCGATGGCGGTGCGCCACGCCTTCACGGTCTGGCCGGGCAGGGCATAGATCAGGTCGATGGACAGGCGCTCGAACACGCCGGCAGCCAAGGCGATGGCGCGCCGGGCCTCAGCCGCCGAATGATTGCGGCCCAGAAACGCCAGTTCGGCGTCGTCCAGCGACTGGACCCCCAGCGACAGGCGGTTGACGCCCGCGTCCCGCAGGGCGGCGAAATGCGCTGCCTCGGCGTCGGTGGGATTGGCCTCCAGCGTGATCTCGACCGGTCCGGCGGCGGGGAACACGGCCCGGGCCCGGGCGATCACCGCCGCGACATCCTCAGGCCGCATCAGCGACGGCGTGCCCCCGCCGAAGAAGATCGAGGCGAGCGGCCGTGGTTCCAGCACGGCCGCCTGGGCCGACAGGTCGCACAGGATGGCCTCGACCAGAACCGCCTGCTCCTCGTGCCAACCGCGGTCCCGGACCACGTTGAAGTCGCAATAGGGGCAGATGCGGGCGCAGTAGGGCCAGTGGACATAGACGGCGACGGCAGCACCGGGGTCAGTCAATGAGCGCGGCCTTCAACATCTCGAAGGCCCGGCTCCGGTGGCTGAGACTGTCTTTCAGCACCGGGTCCATCTCGCCGAACGTTTGAGTGTGCCCCTCGGGAATGAAGATGGGATCGTAGCCGAAACCGCGGGCGCCGCGCCGGGGGAAGGTGACCACGCCATCGACCCGGCCCTCCACCACAACGCAGGGGCCGTCGGGCCAGGCCACGGCCAGTGCCGAGGTGAACCAGGCCGAGCGGTCCGTCGCGCCCTGTTCTTCGAGCCGCATCTCTATCTTGGCCATGGCGACGTTGAAGTCGCGCTCCGGCCCACCCCAGCGGGCGGAAAAGATGCCCGGCGCGCCGTCCAGGGCCGTGACCGACAGGCCGGAATCGTCAGCGAGGGACACCTCGCCCGAGAACCGGGCGGCATGGCGCGCCTTCAGCATGGCGTTACCAACAAAAGTAGTCTCGGTTTCGGCCGGCTCGGGCAGATTCAACTCGCCTGCAGTGACCACCCTGTAATGTCCGTCCAGAAGCGCGTCGATCTCGCGTGCCTTTCCGGCGTTGTGCGTGGCGGCCAGCAGCCGCATTCCCTTGATAAGTCTCAACTTCATCCGCGATCACGCCTGTGAAACATTTGATTGCCTAAGTTTAATATCGTTAAACGATATGTAACGTGACTACCCCATCCGCACGTCCTATCTATGATCTCAAGAACGGCGGCCACAACGTTCCCGGGATTGGTCGAAAACGAGCAGTCTTAACCCCGTGGTAGAAAAATGTGGGCACAAATGACCCACCTCAGGATCGAAGGATAGAACGATGGACACGATGAACGTCTCGCTGATGATGGACAAGATCGGCACGGTGCTGATCAACGCCGCCCTGCTGGCCGCCCTGCCGACCGCCCTGGTCACCATCCTGCTGCAGGGCTTTTAAGGCGGGTTGCATTCCAGTGTCGCTATGTTCGCGACGCTTTCGCTCACGACTTGAGCGACAATCCGGGCAGTCGACGCAACGACCCGTCGTCGCTCAAGCAGCAAGGCTCCGCGAGCCGAGCGTTAGCGACGCCCTTCGGAAAAGAAAGCCTTTCGCCCTTGATGAAGATCGCGATGTATAGAGCCGTGTCGGGGTTCGCCGGACCCCGCGCGGCCATCACGGCCTGATCCCTTCCGGCACGAGCCCGTCGATGCCCGCCAACCGGCCCGAACTGCGCCTGCCGAAAATGCCTCAAGGCATCCGTGCGCCGTTCCGGACCATCGGACCCGGCTCGGTGTCCAGTCTTCTGAAAATCGCCCTTGATGTCGCCTATGTGCTGCTGATGGTCATCACGGCGGTTCTGCTGCTGGCCTTCCTGGCGGCCATCTTCATCCCGGTCAGCAACTACGACATCACCTTCGCCAATGACGACGGCGGCACCCAGCAACCGTTGACGCGTTCGCTGGTCCTGTTCGGCCTCGGGGCCTTCTCCGCTTATTTCGGCGGCTTCCTGCTCATTCTTCGAAACCTTCGGATGATCTTTCGCACCCTGACGGTGGGCGATCCGTTCCGGCCTGAGAACGTGCGCCGCCTGCGCCAGATCGGTCTGATCCTGGCCACCGTCACCGGCGGCGTCTGGGTCGCCCAGGGGCTGGTCGCCGCCCGGCTGGCACCCGGGGTGATGGATTCTCAGGGTCTGGGCGAACTGCTGACCCCCATTTTTTCCGTGCTGGTGGTCTTCGTGCTGGCCGAGGTGTTCCGCGAAGGTGCCCGCCTGCGTCGGGAATCGGAGCTGACGATCTGACCATGGCCATTCGTGTGCAGCTGGACAAAATTCTGGTCGAGCGGCGCATGTCGCTGACCGAACTGGCCGACCGGGTGGGCGTCACCCTGGCCAATCTGTCGATCTTGAAGACCGGCAAGGCGCGGGCGGTGCGCTTCTCGACACTGTACGCCCTGTGCCGCGAACTGGACTGCCAGCCCGGGGATCTGCTGGTCTATGAGCCGGGTCCGCCCGAGCCGGACGTCGAAGGCGAAGAGCCCTGAGATGACCGTCGGCCGTCGCCCGCCGCCCGGCCTCACCAGGGAGGACCGCCGCATCTGGGCCCGGGTGTCGGGCTCTGTGACCCCGCCGAAAGCCCGCAAGGCGGTGCGGATCACGCCCGGTGCCGTCCTGCCGGACGACCCCATTCCACCGCTGGTGCTAAAAGCTGCGGCCCGGCCACCCGCCCCGCTGAAACCGAAGGCCGCCAAGAAAGTTCAGGCCCCGGCGGCCCCCCCGGCCGGCGCGCCCAAGCCTGCCCAAGCTCGATCTGCGCCCGAGGAACTGGAACCCCGCCGTCAGCGGCGGCTGTCGCGTGAGCGCGATCCGATCGAGGCCTCGATCGACCTGCACGGCTTTGGTCGCTTCGAGGCCGAGGCCCAGCTGCGCGCCTTTCTGGCCACATCGCAGGCGCGGGGCCTGAGGGCAGTGCTGGTGGTCACGGGTCAGGGACGGCGCGGCGGCGGCGTGATCCGCGCCTCGATCCACGAATGGCTTCAGGGCCATGCCCTGCGCGGCATGGTCTCGGGCTTCGCCATGGCGCATCGCCGACACGGGGGCGACGGCGCGATCTATGTGACGCTGAAAAAGCGTTAGGTCAGGGCCAGTCCGTTTTCGGCCGCCAGCGCCTCCAGCCGGACCATCGGCCTCGGGCCCCAGTGGGCGATGACTTCGGACGCGGCCAGCGACCCAAGCTTGCCCGACTGTTCCAGCGTCAGGCCGCGCGCGACGCCCAGCAGGAAGCCGGCGGCGTACTGGTCGCCGGCACCGGTGGTGTCGACCACCTTGGCGACCGGGTCAGCGGCGACCACGACCCGGTCGTCGCCCGCCAGGATGACAGAGCCGTGCGCGCCGCGCGTGATGGCGGCGATCTCGACCATGGAGGCCAGTTTCGCGGCGGCGGCGTCGAAATCGTCGGTCTCGAACAGGGCTGACAGTTCGCCCTCATTGGCCAGGACGATGTCGGCCGAAGTCTCGATGAAGGCCAGCAGTTCGGCGCGCCAGCGGGCCACGACGAAGGTGTCCGACAGGGTGATGGCGACCTTGCGGCCCGCCGCGTGGGCAGCGGCGGCGGCGGCCTCGAAGGCGGCGCGGGCCGGGGCCGGGTCGAACAGATAGCCTTCCAGATAGACGATGGCGCTGTCACCAATCAGGGCCGCGTCGATGTCGGCGACGCCCAGTTGGTTGGCGGCCCCCAGAAAGGTGCTCATGGTGCGCTGGCCGTCCGGCGTGACGTTGATCAGGCAGCGGCCCGTTCCGGCTCCGCCATCCAGAACCGGGGTGTCGAAATGCACGCCCGCCGCGCGGATGTCGTGGCTGAAGACCTCGCCCAGGGTGTCTGGCGCGACCTTGCCAACATAGGCCGCGCGGCCACCGAAACTGCCGATGCCCGCGACCGTATTGCCCGCCGAGCCGCCCGAGGCCTCCACGCCGGCGGCCATCGCGTCATACAGGGCCGCGCTCTGGGCTTCGTCGACCAGCGACATTGAGCCGGGCGTCAGGGACTGGGCGGTCAGGAAGGCGTCGTCGCAAGGCGACAGCACGTCGACGATCGCATTGCCGACGGCGCAAACATCATAGGTCGGGGCGTTCTCGGTCATGTCGCGCCCCTTAGCGGGCAGGGCTGGCGAGCGCCAGCCCCCCTTGCCCCGTGGCCGAAACCCGATACGAGGCCCCCATGACCGAGATCGCTATCCTGACCCCGGCCGCCGCCGACCCGGCCTACAAAAGCCACTGGCCTCTGGTGCTGGAGCGGCTGTCTGCGGCCCTGGCCCTGAAAGGCGTCACCGCCGTGCCGACGGCCTGGACCGACCATATCGAGGACGCCTCGGGCCTGACCGGCTTTCCTCTGGTTCTGGGCGTGCTGACCTGGGGCTATTACGAGCGCCACGACGACTGGCTGAGGGCCACGCGCCGGTGGGGCGAAGCCGGGGTGAGGATCGCCAATCCGGCAACGGTGCTGGGCTGGAACTCCGACAAATCCTATCTGCGCCGACTGGAGACGGCCGGCGTCGCCATTCCGCCGACCCTGTGGAGCGACGGCGTGACGCAGCATCAGGTCGAGGCCGCCTTCGACCGGTTCGGCACCGACACCCTGATCGTCAAGCCGACCGTGTCAGGCGGGGCGTGGAAGACCAGCCGTCTGTCGCGTGGCGAGACCCTGAGCGACGCCCCCGACGGGGCCGCCATGCTCCAGCCCTTCCTGCCCGAACTGGTGGCGCACGGCGAACTGTCGTTGCTGTTCTTCGGCCGCCGGTTCAGCCATGCCGTATTGAAGCGCGCAAAGCCGGGCGATTTCCGTATCCAGGTCCAGCACGGCGGTCACTATGAACCCGTGCCCACCCCGCCGGTCGAGGCCGTGGCCCTGGCCGAACAGGTGCTGGAGACCATCAAGGAACCCCTGCTCTATGGCCGAATCGACCTGGTGAGGGGTGCCGGCGCGCGCTGGCTGCTGATGGAGGCCGAGCTGATTGAGCCGGACTTCTACCTGTCCGAGGCCCCCGACCGGGGCCTGGCTTTCGCCGCAGCGGTGCGCGAGCGACTGGACGGCTGAGCGGCGGCCTCGCCAGGGCCGGCCATGAGCCCCCGCGACGGACAGAGGTTGGAAATCAGACACGCCTCGCAGCCGGGCTTTCTGGCCGTGCAGGCATAGCGGCCATGCAGGATCAGCCAGTGGTGGGCCTTGGGCAGGAAGGCCTCGGGCACGACCGTGTGCAGTTGATCCTCGACCCTGTCGGCGGTCGGGGCATTGGCCAGACCCAGACGGTGCGAGACGCGGAACACGTGCGTGTCCACGGCGATGGCCGGCTCGATCCCCAGTTCGTTCAGGACGACACTGGCGGTCTTTCGGCCGACGCCCGGCAGGGCCTGCAGGTCGGCGCGGTTCAGGGGCGTGACCCCGCCGTGCTGATCGAGGATCATGCGGCTGAGGGCGATGACATTCTTGGCCTTGTTCCGGTACAGGCCAATCGAGGCGATGTAGGGGACCAGCCCCGCCTCCCCCAGGGCCAGCATTTTCGCCGGGGTGTCGGCGACGGCGAACAGCCGGTCGGTGGCCTTGTTGACCGAGATGTCCGTGGCCTGGGCCGACAGGGCGACGGCGACGACCAGGGTGAAGGGGTCCTGGAACCGCAGTTCGGTCTTGGGCTCGGGCAT
>JBBSCK010000032.1:0-23379 GCA_038250335.1 Caulobacterales bacterium | reverse complement strand
GTCACCCCGCCGTGCACCAGTCCGATCAGATTGGCGTGGCCGGGGTCGATGTTGCAGGCCATCCGCACGAAGCCCTCGCGGGCCTCGACCGGGTGAGCGCCTAGCCGCTTCAGGAAGCCGCCGACCCCGTCCCCGGCAGCCATCCAGACCTGCAGCAGTTCCAGCCCGTCGACGCCGGGGTCCAGATGAAACCGGACGGGCTCGCTCACGCGGCCCCGCGCAATGCCGGGCGACGGGCGGTCTTGTGGGCGAACCGGTCCACCGCGGCGAGGTATTCCCGCTCCAGCTGGTCCACCACCTCGCTGATCGGCTCCACCGCCTTGACCGAGTCGACGCCCTGGCCGGCCGCCCAGATGTCGCGCCAGCGCTTGTTGTCGCCGCCGGCGGCATAGTTGCGCTCGGCCGGGTCGCCCAGGTTGTCCGGGTCCTGACCCGCAGCCCTGAGAGACGGCTTCAGCCACGACGCGGGCGTGCCGGTCACCGCCGCCGAAACCACCAGGTCGTCAGGCCCGGCGTCAATCACCATCTGCTTGTAGGCCGGCTGGGCCATGCTCTCGGTCGTGGCCAGAAAGTGGGTGCCCATATAGACGAAGTCGGCGCCCGCCGCGATCGCACCGGCGATCCCGGCCCCGTCGCCTACGCCTCCCCCGACCGCAATATAGCCGTCGAAGAAGTCTCGGACCGCAGGGATGAAGGCGAAAGGCGAAAGATGGCCCGTATGCCCGCCTGCGCCCGCGCTGACGCACGCCAGACCATCGACGCCCGCCTCGGCCGCCTTCCTGGCCAGTTTCATGGAGATCACATCGGCGAACACCAGGCCGCCATAGCTCTTGACCGTCTCCATCACCGGGCGGGGAGACCCCAGCGCCGTAATCACCACCGGCGGCTTATACTGGGCCACCAGCCGCAGGTCCTCCGCCAGTCGAGCGTTGGTGGAGTGGGTGATCATATTGGCGATCCACGGCGCGTCGCCGGGCTTCAACGCGCCGGTGATCCGGTCCATCCAGGCATCAAGGTCCTCGACGGTGCGGCAGTTGGGCGTGGGGAAGGCCCCGCCGATACCGGCCTTGCAGGCGGCGATGACCATGTCCGGGCCCGTGACCAGGAACATGGGTGCCGCAAAGACCGGCAGACGCAGGGTGTCGAAGGGCGGTTTCATTTGGCCTCGGTCGGGTTC
The DNA here is from genome assembly GCA_038250335.1 of Caulobacterales bacterium. GTDB lineage: Bacteria > Pseudomonadota > Alphaproteobacteria > Caulobacterales > Caulobacteraceae > Brevundimonas. Next base: position 22,202 of record JBBSCK010000032.1, on the reverse strand, counting down.
AGTGCGGCGCGCAGGTCGCGCTTCAGCACCTTGCCCACGGGGTTGCGGGGCAGGGCACCGATCGTCTCCAGCCGCTCGATCTGCTTGTAGACTGCGACCTGTCGCTCGGCGGTCAGGAAGCAGTTGATTTCTTCCAGTGTCGCGGTCTGGTCCGGCCGGAAGACGATGAAGGCCGCCAGCCGCTCGCCCAGATTCGGATCGGCGGCCCCGACCACGGCGGCCTCGGCCACGGCGGGATGGGCGACCAGATGGGCCTCGATTTCCTCGGACGAAATGTTCATCCCGCCGCGGATGACGATGTCCTTCAGCCGCCCGACGAACTTCAGATACTGCAGCCGGTCGCCGGAAAGTTCGAACAGGTCGCCGGTGCGGAACCAGCCGTCTGCGTCGAACGCCTTGGCGTTCATCTCGGGCGCCCGCCAGTAGCCGGAGAAGACCGTCGCCCCCTTGATGCGCAGTTCGCCCGGCCTGCCGCCGCCGGTGATCTCCTGCTCCGTGTCCGGATCGACCAGACGGGTGTCGATGCGGTCGTGCAGCAGGAAATTCCAGCGGAAGCCCTCGGCCAGGCGTGGGAACAGGGTCGCCCGCTCGGCCGGGTCGGGAATGTCCTTCAGGCTGGACGGGAAGGAGGCCCCCTCGTTGGAGCCGAAATAGTTCACGATCTGCACGCCATGCTTCTCGTGGAAGGTCCGCACCATCCACTCCGACAGGGGGGCCGACCCCGAGCCGATGGACTTCAGCCGCTTGAAGTCGATGCCCTCCAGCAACGCCTCGTTCTGCAGCAGCAGGTTCAGAATGGCAGGCGGTGCCACAGTATAGTCGATCCGCTCCTCGCGGATCTGGCGCAACAGGATCTGAAGGTCGAACGGCTGGTGCTGGACCAGAACTCCGCCCAGCAGCAGCCAACCGATAAATGCGGTTGAGATACCGGCCATATTGACCATCGGGAACGGGTTTAGCAGCCGGGTACCCGGCTGCAGATCCGCCGCGTCGATGACGCCGGCACCCATTATGATCCATTCGTTGTGACTGCGCGGCACGCCCTTGGGCTGGGCCTCCGTTCCAGATGTCCAGCAGATGGTGAAGACGTCGTCGGGCGTGATCTTCGCGTTCTTCGCGGCCTTCTGTGCCGCACGGTGCGCCTTGCCTGTGACCCCGTCCATCAAAGGCTCGAGGTCCAGTGCGCCGGCCGGGCAGGTCTCGCCCAGAACGAACACGGACTTCAGGCTCGGGCAGCGCGCCTTGAGCGCCACGATCATCTCGCCGTGGGCGTGTTTGCCGATACGGTCGGCCGTGATCGCGGCGACCGCATCGGTTCGCTCAATGATATAGGCCAGTTCACTCTCACGGTACTGGACCGGCGCGGGGCTGGCGATAACGCCCAGCCGCAAACAGGCGAGATAGGCGATACTCAGCTCGGCGATATTGGGCAGCTGGATCACCACGACCTGGTCCTTGCGGATGCCGTGCGCGACCAGGACGGCGGTCAGGCGATCGACCGCATCGGCCATCTGTCGCCAGGTTAGCCGGTCCGGCTGGCCGCCCACCACGTCCGCGGCATTCAGCGGATCAATCATGGCCTCGGCGTCCGGTTTGGCCGCGACGTGTTTCAGGAACAGGTCGTCCAGGGTCTGGTCGCCCCACCAGCCCTTCGACTTCATCTCGCGGATTCTGTCCTTTGGGATCACGATCATCGGGCGGCCTCCTGGGGGCGGAACGGAGTTTGATGGACGAGATTACGGCATAGCGTACGGACGTCGTCGCGCACCACCTTGCCGACAGGATTGCGCGGCAGGGCCTCGAGCAGATGCAGGCGCTTGGGTGTACGGACAGGACCGATCCGATCACGGACGAAAGCGGTTATCGCCGCCTCGTCGACCACACCGGGCACGACGCAAACCGCCGCCTCCAGACGTTCGCCCCAGAGGTCGTCGGGCTCGGCGAAGGCGCAGGCCTCGAGTACCATCGGATGCTGGTTCAGGGCCGCCTCGACCTCTCCCGGATAGACATTGTAGCCACCGGTGATGATCAGATCCCGGGATCGGCCGATCAGGAACAGCAGGCCATCCTCGCCGATCCGCCCGATGTCCCCGGTCTTCAGCCAACCTTCGTGGCGCGAGGCCGCCGTCAGTTCGGGGGCGTCCAGATACTGCGTCCGGGTCAGGTCCCCGCCCACCAGGATCTCGCCCTCGCCGCATTCGACAATCTCGCCGCTGGCCGTCATCAGGCGCACCGGCGTCCCGGCGAACGGGCGGCCCACCGAGGCGGCGACAGCCGGGTCGGCCATTTCGGCCGGCGACAGACCGGCGATGGTCATGGGGGCCTCGGTCTGACCGTACAGGGTCGAGATCACGGGACCGAAGCGGGCTATGGCCGCCGCGATCCGGTCCGGCGACATCGGCGCAGCGGAATAGGTCAGGTGGCGCAGGACCGGGAAGTCGCCGGGCCCGAACGCCGACCCGCCCATCAGAAGGCTGATCAGCGTCGGCGGCATGAAGACCACGCTGACCCGCGTCTTCAGCTCGGTCAGGATGGCGGCCCGGTCCGGCTCGCGCAGGAGCACGTGGGCACCCCCCGCCGCAAGGACCGGCAGGAGGTAGTGTGACGACCCGTGGGTCAGGGGCGCGACGGTGAGGTTCACGTCGTCGGCGTTGAAGCCGTAGAAGGCCGACATCGAGCGCAACGCCGCCCCGCCGCTGGCCTGGGACTGGACAACGCCCTTGGGGATACCCGTCGAGCCGCCGGTGAACTTCAGGGCGAAAGGTGCATCAGGGTCATCCTGAACCGGTCGCGCCGCGCCGGGGATCAGGCCTTCAAGCCAGTCCTGCAGCGCCAGTGGCTGTGCTGACGGTCCCGCCATCGCGGCGTCGGCCGTGTCGATCAGCGTCAGGGCGAGGCCGGCCCGAGCCTGGAAGTCGCCGTTCAGTTGCTCACCGTTGCGGGGGTTCAGTGGCGTCCACACCGCCCCTGCGCGCAGGATGCCGAGGTAGGCGACGACGTGTCTCCAGCTGTTGCGGCCGCACAGACCGACCCGGTCGCCCGGACCGATCCCGCGCGCGGCGAGATCGCCCGCCGCCGCCTCGACCCTCCCAATCAGTTCGCCATGCGTTACTGTGATGGCACCGTCGAACAGGGCGGGGCGTTCGGCCTTGGCCGGCTGGTTCTCATAGAGGGCGCGGATCGGATGGGTCATGCTGTCATCCGCTCCAGCACGGTAACAACGGTTGCAGCCTCCTCGACGCCGAGGAAGCCGCCCCCGTTCTCGGCCACGGCGATCCGCGCGCCCTCGACCTGACGCGGCCCGGCCTCGCCGCGTAGCTGGGTGGTCAGTTCGTAGAGTTGAGCGATGCCCGTCGCCCCGACCGGATGCCCCCTGGCCACCAGTCCGCCTGACGGATTGATCGGCGTCAGGCCGCCGAGGGCGAAGTCGCCAATCCGAAGGCGCGCGCCGACCGACCCGGGCTCGGCGAGACCCAGGTTCTCGATCTGCTGCACCTCGGCATAGCTGGTCGCATCATGGACTTCCACGACATCGCAGGCGTCCGGCCCGAGACCGGCCTGCTCCCACGCCTTCGTCGCCGCGCGACGGCCGATGTGCCGGGTGAAGTCGTCGGCGGCCCGGTCGCCGGCGCTGACCAGGGCGCAGCCGCGCACCCGGACCGAGCGTTTTGCCCCGCCCAAGCTGGCGAGACCCCGGACCGAACAGACCACCATCGCCGCCGCCCCGTCGCTGACGGGCGCGCACATGGCACGGGTGAATGGGTAGACAACGGGCTTGTCGGCCATCACCTGATCGAACGTCATCGGCGTCCGGTACTGGGCCAGCGCGTTCAGGGCGCCGGCGGTGTGGTTCTTAGACGCGACGCGGGCGAAGTCTTCCTGCGATGTGCCGTGGCGGGCCATGTGGGCGCGGGCCTGGGCGGCATAGAGGTCCATGAACAGGCTGCGGCCGGGTCCGGGGTCCTCTCCGCCCATCGACCGGATATAGGCGACGACGCCCTCGCGGTCGTGAATGTCTGTTCCCCCGGCGAAGGCCGCTGCGACCTGCTCGGGCCGCTCGGGCCAGACCATCTTGTCCACGCCGATCACCAGGGCGATGTCGCCAGCCCCGGCCCGGATCCAGTGGATGGCCGACAGCAGGGCGGTCGATCCGGAGGCGCAGGCGTTCTCCACATTGGTGACCGGGATTCCGGTCAGGCCGAGCGGGCGCAAAGCGATCTGGCCGCGCACCGTGTTCTGGCCCTCCAGCATCGGCTGGCGCGTGTTGGAGAACCAGGCGGCCTCGATGTCGGCGACAGCGGCACCCGCGTCGGCCAGGGCCGTTGTCACGGCCTCGGCGGTCAGGGCCTTGACGCTGTCGGCTGGCCGCTTGCCGAACCGGGTCATGGCGACGCCGACGATGAAGACGTCGTCCGTCACGCGGCCGCCGGCCGACGTCGCTGCACGATGCGGAAGCGCGACGCGACGAACGCCAGGTCGGCGAGGCAGGCGTTGCCCGCCGGGTTCAGGCCGGTGACGTGATAGTCGGAATAGGCGGCGGCGAAATTGATCCACATCGCGCCGGTCAGATTGATCGACAGATTGGCCCCTGCCGCCTCATAGGCCGGCGTTGCGCGGTCGATGAAATCCTCGTCGGTCGAATAGAGGTAGGACGAGATCGAGCCCCGGGTCCGGGCCAGCCAGGTCGCCTCAATCACCGCCTCGCCCGAATCCTTTGACACGAGGAACAGGACAGGGCCGAAACGTTCCTCCGCATACAGCTGCCAATGCTGGCCGCCCTCGACCGCGATGACCAGCGGCGTCAGCGTTCGGGCCTCCGGGAACTGAGGGTGGGCATAGGGCGCGGACTCGCGCAGGATACGCACACCCGACAGGCCGGAGACCGCATCGCGCGCCTCGGCCACGACCCTCAGCGAGACGTCACCCTGGATCGCCCCCATGATGCCAGCGGCCTGGACCGGGTCGGCGGCGATGGCGTCGATCTGTTCCACGATGGCGGCCGACATTGGCGCGAAAAGGTCCGGCGCGATGTAGATCACCTGCGGGCTGGTGCACATCTGGGCCGAGAACAGGCTGGACGCGCGGGCCACGGCGCGGGCGACGGCGGCCATGTCCATACCGGCGTCGGCGACGCTTTCTATCACGACGGTGTTCACCCCCGCTGTCTCGGTGAACAGCAGCTTGCCGGTCACCGTCCGCTCCAGATGGCCGCCATACCGAGGGCTTCCGGTGAAATCGACGATCTGGACCCCGGCGTGGTCGACCAGATGCTGGGCCACCGGCTCGGCCAGGGTGTCGACAGCCAGCGTGACCAGGTTCGGGTCAAACCCGAAGTCGTCCAGCACCTGGCGGCAGGTCTCGACCACGATCGCCATGGGCAGGATGGCGATCGGGTGCGGCTTGACGATCACTGGATTGCCGGTGGCGAGGCTGGCGAACATCGCCGGATAGGCGTTCCAGGTCGGGAACGAGGCACAGCAGATCACCAGCCCGACGCCGCGAGGTGCCAGCACATAGGTCTTCTCCAGCGCCACGGCCTCGCCGGCGAAACTTCGATGCCAGGTCGCCGAGGGTGCCACGTCCCGCATCGCCTTGGCGGCATAGGCCAAGGCCTCGATGCCGCGGTCCAGCGCATTGGGGCCAGAGCCGCTGAAGGCCTGGGTGTAGCTCTGACCCGCCACATGCATGACCGCATGGGCCATCTCGAAATTGCGGTCATAGAGTCGCGTGGCCATCTCGAGACAGAGCGCAAGCCGCAGCTCGAAATCGGTGTCGCGCCAGTCTGCCATGGCGATCGTGGCGGCGGCGACCAGAGCCTCCGGTTCGCTCCGGAGATAGCCGATGTTCAATGGCTGCTGTGTGAAAGGGGAAACCTCCTCGCCGAACTCGCCGACGACGCCGGGTTGGCCCAGGTCGAAGGTCGTCCCCAGCCGCGCCTCGAACGCCGCCTTTCCCGCGCCCGGTTTGTCGGGCCCGTGAATCTTCGTCGACGGACTGTCGCTGAAGGGGCTCCAACTCCGGCGTGTCTGGACCGCCGCGATGGCGGCCTCCAGCGTCGGTGCGTGACGGGCGATCAGGGCCCGGCGGTGGTCAGGGAGGCTGGCGGCGGACCCGTCCATCTCAGGCCATCCGCTCGACGATCATGGCCGACCCGACCCCTTGGGCCCCATGGGCGACGACGAGGCCGTAGCGACCTTCGCAGGCGTCCAGCGCGTCCAGCAACGACGAGAGCAGGATCGCACCGGTGGCCCCCATCGGATGGCCCTTGGCCAGGTGACCGCCGCCGACATTGACCTTGTCCGGGTCGACCTTTTGCTCGCGCATGAACTTGACGATCGTAACGGCGAAGGCCTCCATGAACTCGATCCGGTCCATCTCCGCCAGCGTCAGTCCCGCCTTCGCCAGCGCCTTGCCCATTGCGGTGAAGCCGGCCGTCAGGGAGGCGGCCGGGTCTCCGCCGGCCTCGGCATAGGCGACGATCTTCGCCCGTGCGCCGGCCGCCTCGCCGGTGACAATCGCGAGGGCCGCGCCGTCGCACATCGGCGGCGCGTGGGCGACGGTATGGCGGTGGTCGATAACCCGCCCTTCCAGCGCCTCGGCATATTGTTCTCCGAGAACACCGAAGGCGGCGGGCATTGCGGCCAGACTCTCGGCCGTTGTGGAGGCGCGGGAGGGTTCTTCGCGGTCAAGGCCGTTCACCGGAATCCGGGATTTCAGCAGGGACGTCCCCTCGGCCGCCGCTGTCTTCTGCTGCGATGTCAGCGCCGCCGCGTCCATCTCCTCGCGGGTCACGCCGAGGTCCTCGGCCAGCCGATCGGCCGCCACGACCACAGGGATGTAGCGGGTCCGGGGCGGGAAGCTCGTATCCTCGTAATAGTCGGCCTTGTCGCCCATGAATGGGACGCGCGACATCATCTCGACGCCACCGGCCAGCGCGGTCTTCGCCCCGCGCGTCTCGATCATCTGGGCGGCCTGTCCTATCGCGGTGAGACCCGAGACGCAGTAGTTGTTCAGGCTGTAGGCATAGGCCTCGTCCGGGAGCCCCGCATACATCTTGGATACCAGGGCGACATTGGCACCCTGTGCGCCGACCTGGCCTACCGCTCCCAGGATCAGGGCGTCGACCCGGCGCGCGGTACCGTCGTTGCGGGCGTCGAGGGCGTCGATCAGCCCGCCGATCAATTCGTGCGGTTTCATGGAGGCGAGGCCGCCGTCGGGACGGGCCTTGGCCCGCGGTGTGCGCACGGCATCCAGGATATAGGCGGTCATGGTGTCTCCGTCTCAGTCGGCGGTCCCTGGGCGGATCAGGCCGCGATCTGGTCGCCCGGTGCCCAGGTTCCGTGGAAGCCCGCTGGCACCCTGACGGGCAGCGGGATGCGCGCGATCGGTCCCTGGTCAAAGGCCTTGGCGGCCAGCACCTGGACTTCGGATGTTCCATCCGGTGCCGTTGCGAACACTACGACATAGCCGTCGTCCTCGTCCGTCGCACCGACCCGAGGCGCAAACGCCGGTTCAGACCCGCCAACGCCGTCCGCGAACCGGTAGGCCTCGGCCGTGCCCGTGCCGAGATCGTACTTCAAAAGGCCGTCGAAGCGCTGCAGTTCCTCGGGTGCCATCGACACGTGATACGACCATTTTGATTTGCGGCCGGTATAGTCGAGGTTGACGACCGGGAACTCGCCGATGCGATCGTCCAGCTGGCGCTTCTTCACTTCGCCGGTGACCATGTTCATGCGCCATTCGACCGGGACGGCGTTCAGGGCCAGCACGTTCACCATCGAGGCATAGGGGCCATAGGCCGGGTTCGGCGCAAGGCCATTTGGCGTCATCATGCAGGCGGTCATGACGACCTCGTCGCCATCCTCCCAGGCGTTGACGACATGGTAGATGTAGCAGGTGTCGGTCTCGAACCAGCGGATCTGGTCGCCGCGCCCGTTGCGCGGCGCGACACCGAACCGTGCCGGCTGGTCGGCCACCTGGATCTGCCACATATGATTGCGCAGCCCGCCCTCGGTGAAGACCACCGGCAGGTCGTGCAGGATGACGTAGTTTTCGGTCAGGCCCATATCGTGCGGCAGGCGCGGGCCGGGCAGGTCGACCCGTTGGAAGTTGGTCAGGACATTGTCCTTCGACACCACGCCATAGGTCATCCACGGCTCGGTCAGGGAATAGTCGAAAAAGCAGAACTCGCCGGTCCTGGGGTCGACCTTGCCGTGCGCCGAGACGTGGCGGGGCAAGGCACCGCCGAAGGTCTCGTTGCCCAGTGTCTCCAGCGACCGCGCATCGACCCGCACCGGCTTGCCAGAAATGTACCACAGCGCCATCAGCGAGCCGTTGTGGAATACCAGGTCGGTGTTGGCTGTATCTTTGTAGACCAGATCGCCGCGCGTCGAATCGGGCCGCGATTTCGACGAGGGCATCAGCACTCCGCCGGCCCCGATCGCCTTGCCCGCCTTTTCGGCGCGATAGTCATCCGTGCCGACGTAGCGGTTCCGGTACTCGGCCCGGCCGTTCTCGAAATAGACCGCATGGATCATGCCGTCGCCATCGAACCAGTGGTGCATGCCCTCGGGTGCGTTTTGCGGGTTCGGCCCGTTGCGGACGAAGGCTCCATGCAGGTCCTTCGGAATCTCGCCGATGACAGCCAGCTCAAGCGCTGTGGTCTCGACGGCCACGGGCTCATAGAGGCCCTGAAGATAGGGGTTCAGGGTGTTTACGCCGGTCAGTTTGCCGGTCGAGATCCTGCGGGCGGTTGTGGCGTCGTCAGCCATGGGACGGTCTCCTCGATCACTGGAAACAGTCTAGGCGGAGTGGTATCTTAACGCAAGTCATGGGGCCGGGGCCATCGGGGTTCCAACCCCGAAAAACTGCTCGAAGGCCGCCTGACCGTCCGCCGGACGAACCCAGGTCTCTGCGGCCATCAGGGCCTCCACCGAGTAGTTGAACCGCGAGATGTCCATATCTGCGCTCGCCCCGAAATCCAGTCCCGGTCCCTCAATTCTCAAGGCAGGCCGTACGCGTCCGGCCCCGGCCACCAGGCATTCGCCGTTCAGGGTACAGGCCTTGCTCACCAGCCAGCTCACCACCGGTGCGACGAGTTCGGGCGGCATGGAGGCGGCGGTCGCCGCATCGACATAGGCTGACGTCATGTCTGTCAGCGCATAGGGCGCGACGGCATTGGCGTGGACCCCTCTGGCGGCCCCCTCAAGGGCGATGACGCGCATCAGGCCGATCACCGCCGCCTTGGACGCCGAATAGGCGGCCATGCCGTGGACACCGTGCAGCCCGGCGGCCGATGTGGTCATGACGATCCGTCCCGCCCCCTGCTCGCGCATATGCCGGTAGACGGGCAGGGTGGCGGTCAGACTGCCGAAGAAGTTGATCTCGTACACCGAGCGGAACTGGTCGGCCGTCTGTTTGTGCAGACTCATGGCCTCTGGCACGCCCGCGTTGCTCACCAGTCCGTCGATCCGTCCAAACGCGTCCAGAGCTGTGGCCAGCAACTGGTCCCCCGAGTCCGGATTCTCGACCGCCAGGGCGCAGGCCACGGCCCGCCCCCCGCTCGCGACGATCCTCTCCACCACGGCCTCGGCCGAGGCCGGCTGGCCGGCCGATCTTGGTCGGGTGTTGACCACAACCGCCGCCCCCCGAGCGGCCAGGTCGAGGGAATAGGCCAGGCCAAGGCCGCGTCCCGCACCCGTGACGATGACGACACGGTCTTCCAGCGATCGATCGGTCATGGCTTTCCCTGCGCAACCCTTGCGTAAAAAGACTTGCAAAACTGGTCTGTTGGCGCAAGCGTCGCCTAAAGCTTCCGGTGAACAGGAAGCCGACCTTTGGGAAGGGACCGCCACATGAAGACCATCATCAGCAAGACCGCGTCCGTCGCCGTGCTGATCCTCGCCGCCGGCCTCGGCACTCCGGCGCTCGCGCAGGACACGACGCAGCAGCAGGCTGCCTCGCTCGACGACATCATCGTCACGGCCCAGCGTCGCGAGCAGTCGCTGCAGGACGTGCCTATCGCCATCACCGCCTTCAACGCCGAGACGCTGGAGCGTACGGCCGCGACCGGCATTCAGGATATTGCCGCCAAGGCCCCGGGGGTGACCCTGACCCAGTTCAACATCGGCGAGCCGCAGCTCTATATCCGCGGCGTCGGCACCACGAGCGATTCGGCGGCCAGCGATCCCTCGATCGGTATTTCCATCGACGAGGTGTCGATCGGTCGCGCGGGCGCGAGCTCACTCGCCTTTCTCGACATCGAGCGGGTGGAGATCCTGCGCGGTCCCCAGGGCACGCTCTACGGTCGCAACGCCTCGGGCGGGGCCCTGAACGTCTATACGCGCCGGCCCCAATTCGAGGACACGACGATGGCCCTGCTGCGCGCCGGCAGCTTCAATGAATTCGGGGCCGAGGCGGTGCTCAACCGTCAGATGGGCGAAGACAGCGCCGCGCGCCTGGCCCTGAGGGTCAATTCCAACGACGGCTATGCCGAGAACGTGCCGAGCGGTCGCGGCCTGCAAGGCGGTAGCCAGTACGGCGCGCGACTGTCTGTGCTGAATCAGTCCGGCCCCTGGACCGTGCTGGGATCGGTCGACGTTTCGCGTGACCGGATGGACGGCAATGCCCGCATTCCGGTCACCGCGTCCGCCACAGCCCCGGCCTTCGTTACGCTGATCAACGGTCTTCGTGCCGGGCTGAACCGCCGCCAGAGCTTCTCATCGCCAGACAACTACCAGGATCGCGACAACTGGGGCGCGACGCTGCGTGTGGAGTATGAGGCCGAAGCCTTCGACGTCGTCTCCCTGACCTCCTATCGCGACAACAGCTATCTCTGGCGTGACAATCTGGGCGGTCTGCCCTTCCCCAACTTCCCGCTGGAGGTCGATGACCAGGCCTCAGAGGATGCCTCCCAGTTCAGCCAGGAGTTCCGGCTGGTCTCCAAGCCGGATTCTCCGATCAGCTGGGTCGCCGGACTGTTCTACTTCAGCGAGGATGTGGACCGTTCGGAGCGCTTCATTGTCCGCACCGGCCTGCCGATTGCACCGCCTTCGTTCGGGGGGGACAGCACTTTTCTGCAGACAGCGTCCAACACAAGCTACGCCGCCTTCGGCCAGGCCACCGTGCCGTTCGGCGACTTTTGGGAGCTGACAGTCGGCGCCCGCTGGACCCGCGACGAGCGCGACGTCACCCAGATCGCCCGGGACAACGATAACGGGTTGAACCCGCCCGCCGGCATCCCGCTGGGGCCGACCGGGACGGGCTACAGCACCACCGGCAGCGCCACGTTCGAGGAACCGACCTGGAAGATCGCGCTGTCGGTCGAGCCGTTCCAGGACGTGCGCCTCTATGCTTCCTATGACCGGGGCTACAAGGCGGGTGCCTTCCCCTCGACCGCCCAGACCGCGATCCAGGCCCGCACGCCGCTGCGTTCGGAAATCCTCGACAACTATGAGATCGGGCTGAAGTCGACGCTGGTGGATGGACGGTTACGCTTCAACGCGGCCCTGTTCAGGCTCGAGTACGACGACCTGCAGGTCTATGAACTGCTGGGGCTGACCCTGGTCACCTCCAACGCCCAGGCCGAGGTCAACGGCTATGAGCTGGAGAGCGCGTTCGCGGTCAGCAACAACATCACCATCGGCGGATCCTATACCCACCTGGACGCTCAATACACGTCCGATGCCCAGTCGGGTGCGCTGATCCTGCGCTACAATAATCTACGCCTGCCGCGCTCGCCAGACAGCCAGTACACCCTCTACGCAGACGGCGAGTGGGACGCCTTCGGCGGCCAACTGGCCGCACGGATCGACTACCAGTGGACCGATGACTTCTTCTTCGATCCGTCCAACAATCCCGAGGTCGTCTCGCCGGCCCACGGCCTGGTCAGCGCCTATGCGTCGTGGGAGGCTTACAACGGGGTCAAGATCGCCGTCTACGGCAAGAACCTCGGCGACGAGGAATACCAGACCCACATCATCAAAAACGTGGGCGTTGGCTTCAGCGTCTTCGGGGCCCCGCGGTCCTACGGGATCGCGATCAGCCGCAGCTTCTGATGGAACTCAGGCGGCGCTGGTCTCGAACGGTGCCGCCTCGACTTCCCAGCGAATGCCGCGGGGGTCGATACGCCGACCTGTTGTCCGGTCGCAGACGACCGCCGAAATCGGCTCGCCCGTCCCTGTGTCGATCAGCCGGAGCGGGGACCCCTCCGGACACAGCCACCGCTCCGACCAGCCGTGCATGGCCATGATCACCGGATAGAGGTCACGGCCTGCCTCGGTCAAGCGGTACTCGAACCGCGGTGGTGCCGTCTGGTAAAGGCGTTTCTCCAGTACGCCATGGAGCACTAGGGTCTTCAACCGGTCTGCCAGGATGTTGGTTGCCACGCCGAGCGCCTCATGAATCTCGTCGAATCTTCGAAGGCGGAAATAGGCGGCGGCGAGGACGGCCCAGCTCCAGTAGTCGCCCATGATGTCGGTTGACCGGTCAATGATGGCCCTGTCGGTCTCGATCGGCGCGGTGCGACGACGGCGCGAGGTCGGCGGGGCGATGGGGGTCAGACCCTCGCAGACCTCCCAGCGGATATGGGCGGCCTCGATCGGCCGTCCGCCCTCGTGGTCAAAGACGGCCGGTTCGACGCGCGCGCCTGTCTCCCGGTTGAAGAAGGCCATGGCATAGCGTTCCTGCAGCAGCGAACGCGCCCATTTCCGCTCCCACTGACCCTGCATCACCGCGACCCCGAACATGTCGAGGCCCATCTCCGTCAGACGGTACTCAAGACGGCTCGCCGAACCCCTCGCTTCGCGCTGCTCCAGCAGGCCTGCCACGACCAGCCGGTTGAGTCGGTCGGTCAGGACGCTGCGCGGCATGCCCAGACGCTCGCGCCACACCGAGAATCGCCGCGCGCCATAGAAGGCCTCGCGCAGGATCAACTGCGTCCAGGCGTCGCCGGTCACAGCGAAGGCTCGGGCCACGGGATTGCCCATGATCAGGTCGCGGGGGGTCGGAGGCATCACGCGGCGTCGTCTTTGTCCTGGCCCCGATTCCGGTCGGGGCAGGGCTATCCTAACACTGCCAAGCCCGAGAAAGAGCGTGTCGAGAAATCCGGGTCCGTCCGGCCAGCGTCAACGGTTGGCCTCGGCCCAAAGCCCGCAAGCGCTTACGCCACAGGGCCGTTCTGGTAAAGCGGGGCCTATTCTCGCCGAAAAGGCTGGTCTGCCGGCTCCTTGGTCTTGGCGTTTCAGGCCTCTGGGACGGTCATCATCAGGTGATCGGCGATCGACTGGTAGGCGGGCGGGGACGTTGGATCGATCACTGTGTTTCCAGCGTTGGGGCCGGAAGCGAAGCGGACGATGATCGTCTCGGCCTTCGGATCGACGTAGCAGGCCTGACCGAAGACGCCGCGTGCCAAATGGCCCCGTTGGGATTGTGCGAGACCCACCACTGATCGTGATAGCGCCAACCCCGGGGGCTGGCCCTGATCGCCCATGGCCACGTCAACCAGGTCGTTCGGCCCAAGCTGAAACTGCATTGAGACGAGGCCTGGTGCGATTGTCAGGACCGGGTTATGTCGGGCGCGGTAATCATCAGCTCCGACAGCAGCGCGATGGCTTCGGCCAGAGCAACGCGCTCCGCGACCGGCAGGGCAGACCATCGCTCAAGGGCGTCAGCGCGCAGCAGGTTTGGTGCTGTTGTCAGCGCGGCCTGGCCCTGGGCCGTCAGCCGTGCATGGACGATGCGTCGATCGGCGGTCGAGCGATAGCGCAGGATCATACCGCGTCGCTCAAGCCGGTCCAGTACGGCCACGACCGTGGACGGTGACATCGAGACGTCTCGCGAGATGGCGCTGGTGCTGACTTCGCCCAGAGCCCGGATCGACTGCAGGACGAGGAGCTGGGGCAGGGTCAGGCCAGTCAGCCGGGCGATCTCGCGCGAACGGACGTCGATTGCCTGGGCAATGCGCCGGACCGACCGGACAAGGGAGCCCGTGGGATCGGCGGCCGGCCCGGTAGAAATTCCGTCCATCAGGTTGAACCTCTTCGTACACGAAACATTTGAAGGCACATGTTCCATAATTCAAGGAGGGCTCATGTGCGGTCTCAGCGGCGAGATCAATTTTGACCGACGGCCGGCCGATGCCGGCGCTGTTCAACGCATGACGGATACGCTCTCGCCCAGGGGACCGGATGGGTCCGGTATCGTGATGCGCGGCGCGGTCGGCCTGGGCCATCGGCGGCTAAAGATCATTGATCTGAGCGAAAAGGCCCAGCAGCCGATGGTGGATGCGGACCTGGGGATTACGCTCGCGTTCAACGGCTGCATCTACAACTACGCGGAACTCCGCGAGGAACTTGAGGGGCTGGGTTTCCGGTTCTTTTCGGACGGCGACACCGAGGTCATCATCAAGGCCTGGAAGGCCTGGGGCGACCGGTGCGTCGACCGGTTCAAGGGCATGTTTGCCTTCGTCCTGCATGAGCGGGACACCGGGCGGACCGTGATGGCGCGGGACCGCTTCGGCATCAAACCGCTGTATCTCGCGGAAAGGGGCCAGCGGCTGCGTTTCGCCTCGACCCTGCCAGCCCTGCTGGCGGGAGGCGACGTCGATCGGTCGATCGATCCCGTCGGCCTGCATCACTATATGACGTTCCACGGCGTGGTGCCGCCGCCGCACACCATACTGAAAGGCGTCAAGAAGTTTCCGCCAGCGACGATCCGCGTGATCGAGGCGGACGGGGCCTTCAAGGACCGCCTCTATTGGCAGCCGGACATGACCCGCCACGCCGGGGACGCCGCGCTCACCGCAGAAGACTGGCGCGACCGGGTGCTGGACAGCCTCCGCGAGGCGGTCAAACGCCGGATGGTCGCCGACGTGCCGGTCGGCGTGTTGCTGTCAGGCGGGGTGGATTCCAGTCTGATCGTCGGCCTGCTGGCCGAACTGGGCCAGAAAGACCTGATGACCTTCTCTGTCGGCTTCGAGGCAGCCAATGGCGAAAAGGGCGATGAGTTCGTCTATTCCGACCTTATCGCGAGACACTACGGCACCCAACACCACCAGATCTTTGTGCCGCACGCCCGGCTGATGGAGGCGCTGCCGGGCACGATCGGGGCGATGTCTGAGCCGATGGTCAGTTACGACAACGTCGGCTTCTATCTGCTGAGCCAGGAAGTCTCGAAACACATCAAGGTGGTCCAGTCCGGGCAGGGCGCTGACGAGGTGTTCGCCGGCTATCACTGGTACCCGCCGATGACGGACGCCATCGATCCGGTCGAGACCTACGCCAAAGCCTTCTTCGACCGCAGTCACGCGACGCTGAAGACCCAGCTGAACGGCGACTATATGGCCGACACCGACGTCAGCCGGGCCCTCGTGGAGGCGCATTTTGCCCAGGGCCGCGCCGCGACGCCGGTGGATCAGGCCCTGCGCCTCGACAGCCAGGTGATGCTGGTCGATGATCCGGTGAAGCGCGTGGACAACATGACCATGGCCTGGGGACTCGAGGCCCGCGTGCCCTTCCTGGACCACGATCTGGTCGAACTTGCCGGTCGCATCCCGCCCGAACACAAGCTGGCGCAAGGGGGCAAGGGCGTGCTGAAGGAGGCCGCGCGGCTGGTCGTCCCGTCCGAGGTCATCGACCGCAAGAAGGGCTATTTCCCGGTTCCCGCCCTGAAGTACATCCAGGGCCCCTATCTGGAGATGGTGCGAGAGGTTCTGACCAACCAGGCGGCGCGCGACCATGGTCTGTTCGACAGGGGCTATCTGGATACCCTGTTCGACAATCCGACTGACCACATCACGCCCCTGCGTGGCTCGGAGCTTTGGCAGGTTGCCGTCCTCGAAATGTGGATGCAGCAGCATGGCGTCTGAGGTTCGTCCCACACGCCCCAAGGCGCACCGGCTGAAACGCCTCCGCCACGAGGGCTTGAAGCCGCCGGTCCAGAGCGGCGAAGGCCCCGCGCCGGACGCCGTGGTGGATTGCGGATGGGGCCGGCTGCTGTTCGCCCAGACGTTTCGAACGGCCGAACCATTGGTCGAGGCCCTGCGTGCCGAAGAACCGGACCGGCGCGACATCGCCTTCTATGTGCGCAATCCCCACGTCCTGCTGGCGCAGGCCCCGCAGGAACTGTTCCTGGATCCATCCCATACGTTCCGGCTTGAACTGGCTACCTATCGGGCCAGCCGTCGTCAGCCCCGCGGTTTCACCGTGCGTCGACTGACCTCGGAAATGGACGCTCAGGCCGTCAACGACATCTACGCCAGGCGCAAGATGGTGCCGGTGCCGCCGGACTTCTTCTGGTCTCGTCGCGACGACCGGACCATCACCTATTTCGTGGCCGAGGACTCGACGACCGGGGTGGTGGTGGGCACCGTGACGGGCGTCAATCACGTCCGGGCCTTCGAGGATCCCGAGTGTGGCTCGTCGCTCTGGTGTCTTGCGGTCGATCCGCAGGCGATCCAGCCCGGCATCGGCGAGGCGCTGGTCCGGCGGCTCGCCGAGCACTTCAAGACCCAGGGGCTGGCGCACACGGACCTGTCGGTTATGCACGACAACGACCAGGCGATCGCCCTCTACGACAAGCTCGGCTTCCGGCGAGTCTCCTTCTTCGGCGTCAAGCGAAAGAACCCGATCAACGAGGCGCTGTTCGTCGGTCCGACGGATGACCACGACCTCAATCCCTATGCCCGGATCATTGTC
This sequence comes from Caulobacterales bacterium, assembly GCA_038250335.1. Taxonomy (GTDB): domain Bacteria; phylum Pseudomonadota; class Alphaproteobacteria; order Caulobacterales; family Caulobacteraceae; genus Brevundimonas. The sequence continues at coordinate 5,508 of JBBSCK010000032.1, read as the reverse complement.
GGAGAGGCGCGCCGGCGCGGCATTCATACCGAGATCATCGACGCCGAGGGCGGTCTGTTTCGACTGAACTGGGGCGGTCGGTCCGTCCGGTGCCGCGAGAGCCTGTCCGAGCTGACGTCTGCGGTGGCCCTCAGCATCTGTGACGACAAGCGGATGACCCGCCGGATCGTTGAGGCCGCAGGTGTACGGGTACCCGAGCGGTTCGATGAGCACAGCCCGTCGGCGATTGACGCGGGGCTGGAAGCCTATGGCAGCCTTGTCGTGAAACCTGCACGGGGCGAGCAGGGGCAGGGGGTGGCCGTTGGTCTGACCACTATGAACGAGGTCCAGACTGCCCTGACCCGTGCGCGTCGCATCTGCTCCGAAGTCCTGATTGAAGAGCAGGTCCAGGGCGAGGACCTGCGGCTGGTCGTCATCGACTACAAGGTGGTGGCCTGCGCCCTAAGACGGCCACCGCGCGTCGTCGGCGATGGACGCTCGACCCTGCGGGTCCTCATCGACCATCAAAGCCGCCGTCGTGCTGCCGCGACAGGTGGGGAATCGACGATTCCAATTGATTCGGAGACCGAGCGGACGCTGGCGGAAAAGGGCTACAGGCTGGATGACGTGGCCCCGGAGAACGAAGAAGTCCTCGTCCGAAAGGCCGCCAACCTGCATCTGGGCGGGACGATCCACGACGTGACCGAGGAGGTGCATCCCGCCTTGATCCGCGCCGCCATTGCCGCCGCCCGCGCCATCGACATCCCCGTCACAGGGATCGATCTGATGGTGAAGTCGCCGCGGGAGCCGGACTACGCCTTCATCGAAGCCAACGAGCGTCCGGGCCTGGCCAATCACGAACCCCAGCCCACGGCCGAGCGCTTCATCGACCTGCTGTTCCCTTTGTCCGCGCCCACATCGGTGCGGGCTGTTCCAAGATCCGAAGCCTGAAGGAGGCCGTTTGGCTCGTCCCGCCATAGATCTCGACTATCTGAAGGCCCGCCTGGCCGACCTGCTGAACACGCCCAGTCCGACCGGCTATAGCGATGAGGCCGTCTGGCTGCTGTGCCGGGAGCTTGAGCGGCTGGGGCTGGATTACGAACTGACCCGGCGCGGTGCCATCAGGGCCCGGTTTCCGGGGCGTGATGCCCGGCCCGCGCGCGCCATTGTCGCCCACGTCGACACCCTTGGAGCGCAGGTGAAGGCCGTCAAGGAGAACGGTCGGCTGGAACTGGTCCCCATCGGCCACTGGTCCTCCCGCTTCGCAGAGGGAGCCCGGACCACCATCTTTTCCGAGACCGGGACCTATCGTGGCACGATCCTGCCGCTGAAGGCGTCCGGCCATACCTTCAACGAGGAGGTGGACACCCAGCCGGTCAGCTGGCACCAGGTTGAGCTGCGGATTGATGCCGTGACCCATGGCCGTGATGACACGCTGGCGCTGGGCGTGGACGTCGGCGATATCGTCGCAATCGACCCGCAGCCCGAGTTCACCGACAGCGGCTTCATCGTCTCGCGGCATCTGGACGATAAGGCGGGTGTGGCGACCATGCTGGCCGCGGTGGAATGTATGGTGCGTGAGGCCCGGGTGCCTACCGTCGACACCTGGTGGCTGTTCACCATCGCCGAGGAGGTCGGCCTCGGTGCCTCTTCAGTCCTGGTTCCCGACGTCGCCGCGATGGTCACGGTCGACAATGGCACGACGGCCGAGGGACAGAACTCGTCCGAGTTCGGCGTCACGATCGCCATGGCCGATCAGACGGGGCCGTTCGACTGGCACCTGACGCGCAAGCTGGTCCAGCTCGCTCGCGACCATGCTATTCCGCATCAGAAGGACGTGTTCCGCTACTACCGGTCGGATTCCGCATCGGCGCTGGAGTCTGGTGCGGACATCCGCACGGCCCTGATAACCTTCGGCATTGATGCCAGCCACGGCTATGAGCGTATTCACGAAAGCGCGCTGAAGGACCTGTCCCGCCTGCTGGTCGCATATGTTGAAAGCGACGTGGAGATCAAGCGCGACGCCAGGCCGATCAGCGGCGTCAAGGGATTCACGCACCAGCCGATGGGCGACCCACGCGATTGACCAGGCACGGATCCCTGTCGCCTGTTCGGAAGAGACAATGCGGCGTCGCCGGAGTGCGAAACTGAAGGTCCGCTTCGTGCCTCTGCCCCTTGTCTCGGGTTGGCTCGTTCCAGCGAGACAGTCGAGACCCAGGACGGCTGGCGGCTGAAAAGCCGGCGAGGCTGGTCGCTTTAGAAATTGGGGTGGCCGGGTTGATCCGCCGCCAAAGCCATGCGTTCAGGGGCCATGACAAAACCCAAGAAGCCGGCCGTCCTCACCATTCGCAACGCCAGGCTCAGTGACATCGACGCCGTGTCGAGACTGGTCGCCAAGGTCTACAAGGACATGCCCGCGCTCACGCCCGGTATGCTTCGCGGACAGATCGCAGCCTTCCCGGACGGGCAGTTCGTCGTCGAGTATGGCGACCAGATCGTCGGTTACGCGGCGGGCTTCCGGATCGACGAGAAGACGGCGATGTCGCCTCACACCTGGGCCCAGATCACGGGCGGAGGCTATGCGGCCCGGCACGATCCGCTGGGTGAATGGTTCTATGGCATGGAGGTCTGCGTCGATCCGGAGCGACGCCGGTTGCGGATCGGCCAACGCCTCTACGACGCGCGGCGCGACCTTTGCGAGGCGCAAAACCTGCGCGGCATCGTTTTCGGCGGGCGAATGCCGGGCCTCGGCCGGCGCAAGTCCGCCTATCCGGATCCCCGGGAATACCTGGACGCCGTCACAGCCCGAAAGCTGAACGATCCGGTCATCGGCTTCCACATGCGCTCCGGGTTCGAGCCCATCGGCGTGCTGGAGAACTACCTGACTTCCGACACCGCATCGATGGGTCACGCCGCGCATATGGTGTGGCGCAACCCGTACTATCTGGAGACGCATGGCCGGGGCCCCGCCTTCGCCGTGAAGGAAACCGTGCGGGTGGCCACCGTTCAGCTGCAGGCCCGACGGGTCGCCAGCTTCGAGGAGTTCATCGCCAACGTCGAGTATTTCGTCGACGTGACCTCGGACTACCGCTCCGACTTCGTCGTCTTCCCCGAGCTGTTCACGCTCCAGCTGCTGTCCCTTGAGGAAAAGAAGCTGTCTCCGGTGGAGTCGATCGAGGCCCTGACCCGCTACACGCCCCGCTTCGTCGAGGCCCTGCGCAAGATGGCGGTCGAGTACAACATCAACATCATCGGCGGCTCCCACCCGACCCGAACGGACGACGGCGAGATCCAGAATGTGGCCTATGTGTTCCTGCGCGACGGGTCGGTGCACGCCCAGGAGAAGATCCACCCCACGCCGAACGAGCGTCACTGGTGGAACATCAAGGGCGGTGATCGTGTGCACGCCATTCCCACGGACTTCGGGCCGATCGGGGTCCTGATCTGCTACGATTCCGAGTTCCCCGAACTCGCGCGGCGCTTGGTCGATGAAGGGGCCCGGCTGCTGTTCGTTCCGTTTTGCACGGACAGCCGGCAGGGCTATCTGCGGGTGCGATACTGCAGCCATGCACGGGCCATCGAAAACCAGTGCTACGTCATCCTCTCGGGCAATGTCGGCAACCTGCCAAACGTGGAGAATATGGACGTCCAGTACGCCCAGTCCTGCATCCTCACGCCCTGCGACTTCCCCTTCGCCCGGGATGGCGTGGCGGCCGAGGCCAGCGAGAACGTCGAGATCGTGACGGTGGCGGACCTCGACCTGTCCGACCTCGCCTGGGCCAAGGCGCAGGGCACGGTTCGCAATCTGCGAGACCGCCGCTTTGACCTGTACAAGACGGTCTGGACCGACGGCGGCTGAGATCAGCGATCACGGGTTGCCCGTCTGGGGGCAGGGTGGCGTCTCTGGTGACGCTGCGTCTCCGATGCGAAGGGTTTCCTGCCCCCGGGGTCACCGACCGATGATCGTGATGTCGCCGTTTCGTTCGAGGGCCGCCGACCTGATTTCGCCCAGATCTCCATAGCCCGACGATCTCAGGGCCATACGCAGGTCGCCGTCGCCAAGACCGGATCGCCGCATGGCGTCATGGTCAACCACGCCGTCCTTCACGAGGCTGACCGAGCTGCCCTTGGTCAATGTGCTCAACCACGACCATTGCGCGGAGGCCCGCGCGAGCAGGCCGTGCAGGACGATCAGCAGAATGGTGGCGACGACGGTCGCCACGAAAGGCGCGCTGCCGGTCATGGCCCGGCTCAGGTTGGAGCCGACGACGACGGCGAGGATGATGTCCAGCGCGCTCCACTTGCCGAAGGTGCGGGTGGCGGCCATCCGGACGATCATCAGGCCGAGAAGAAAGATCAGGACCGCCCGCAGCGACATCTGCTCCCAGCCGATGTCGTTGCCCTGAACGCCGATGAGATTGTGGAGCGTTTCCATCAGCCAGCCTTCAGCAGGGCGGTCAGTGATCCGTCCGTCTCCAGAAACACCGCCTCGGCGTCTTCGAGCCCGTGACCCCCGGCCTGACGGACCGCCGCTTTCAGTTCGTCGATCGTGACACGCTGGTGCCTCATGACCGCAGTCAGGGGCTCGCCCCTGCACAGCAGCAGGGACGGTTCGGACTTCACCGCGCTGTTGACCCGCGGCCAGCGCACCGACGCGCTCGTAACCGCGAACTGAAACGCCACCAGAAGCGCGAGGGCGACCAGTCCCTCCACCAGGGCCACCGACTTGGTGACGATGATCGACGCCAGGGTGGAACCGATGGCGATGGTGACCACAAAGTCAAAGGCGTTGAGCTTGGACAGCGTGCGCTTGCCCGCCGTTCGCAGGATCAGGACGAGGGCGATGTAGGCGACCGGGGCGATCAGCAGGATCCGCAGCACTCCGTTCCAGCCGTTGAATATAAAGTCTGGCATGAGAGTTTCCCTGTTCGCGGGTCATGGATCGCCGCCGTCTGTGAAGCCGGAACGTCTGTCGGCGGAAAAGGATGAGCCGCAGGTTTCCCGTCATGGGGTCGTGTCCCACCGAATGAAAGCAGGCATGGGAGAGGGGACACGGGTCGGCGTCGATTGGGGTCCAGGCTAGGTGCACGCTCGCGGTAACGCGTTGACGGCCCCGGACTGGCTCGCCACCGTCCCGCGTCGATCGATCTCAAGGCTGTGAAACACACGCAATCGGGTGTTCAGCGCTCGGTGCCGGAACCGTTGCGTTGGGTAACCGCTCTCCCCAGGCGCAAAGACGTGCGGCAACCCGCCCCTTCGTCAGCCATGGAAGGAAGATCATGAGAAGTTTTTCATCAGCGGTATTTGCGGCAAGCGCGGCCTTGACGCTTTCAGCCTGTGGGTCTGATGAGCGGTCCGCCACGGCGGAGACCTCGGTCGCAGAAGCCGAAATCACCACGACCATGCCCGAGGGTGCCGTGAGCGACGCCCAGCTCGAGGCGACGGCGAATCGCGCAGCCGCGAATGCCAGCCAGCCCGCGCCGGGAAGTCTGACCACGGACGGAATGGCCACAACACCGCCGGCCAACT
>JBBSCK010000031.1:0-23407 GCA_038250335.1 Caulobacterales bacterium | reverse complement strand
GTGACCGGCGACGACGACCACCACAAGACCGAGGCCGTCTACAAGGGCTTCGGGCGGGCGCTGCGTCAGGCCATCCGGGTCGAGGGCGATGCGGTGCCGAGCACCAAGGGGGTGCTGTGAGCGTTCTTCTTAACCCCGCTCATCCCGGCGAAAGCCGGGACCCGGTCCTTCGGGAAATCAGACGGTTCCGGCATGCCATCGACATCCATCCCACGCATATTGCCTTACAAAAGCACTGGGTCCCGGCTTTCGCCGGGATGGGCGGAGCTGGGGAATGACCGTCGCCATTGTCCATCTGGGTGCGGGCAACACCGCCTCGGTCCAGTTCGCGCTGGAGCGGCTCGGGGCCGATGCCCGCATCACCGCCGATCCTGTGGAGATCGCCGAGGCCGAACGGCTGGTCCTGCCGGGCGTGGGTGCGGCGGGCTATGCCATGGAGCGAATGGCCGCGCTGGGCCTGACCGACCTTATCAAGGGCTTTGAGCGGCCTCTGCTGGGACTTTGCCTGGGACAGCAGCTGCTGTTTGCCGAGAGCGAGGAGAACGGTGGCGCAACGATGCTGGGGTTCATTCCCGGGCGGGTCACGCGGATGCCGGTGCGCGACGACCTGCCGGTGCCGCACATGGGCTGGTCGCAGCTACATGGCCTGAAGGATGACCCGCTGCTGCAGGACGTGAACGAGGGCGACTATGCCTATTTCGTGCATTCCTATGTCTGTCCCGACACGGAGGCGACGATCGCCTGTGCAGCTTACGGGACCGAGGTTCCGGCCATGGTTCGCAGCGGCAACCGCTGGGGCTGCCAGTTCCACCCGGAGCGGTCGGCGAAGGCCGGGGCTCGGATATTGAAGAACTTCCTCGAGGTGGCGGCATGATCATCTATCCCGCCATTGACCTGCGCGCCGGTGTCTGCGTCCGGCTGATGCATGGCCGCTTTGATCAGGTCACCGAGTATGACGCCGTGCCCGCCGCGCGGCTGGCTGCCTTTGTGGCCGAGGGTGCCGCCTGGGTGCATATTGTCGATCTGGACGGAGCCGAGGCGGGGCGCGCGGTGCAGCACGCATTGATCGGCGACCTGGCGGGCAGTCTGGACGTGAATATCCAGTCGGGCGGCGGCGTCCGGACCCTGTCCGACGTGCGCAACCTGTTGGACGCCGGGGTCAACCGGGTCGTGGTCGGATCACAGGCGGTGACAAGTCCCGACCTGGTCTCGGAATGGTTGGCGACGTTCGGCCCGGAGCGGCTGACGCTCGCGTTCGACGTCCGGGTCGGCGAGGACGGGGTGCCCGTGCCGTCCCTGAAAGGCTGGACCGAGGCCGCGGGTCTGGACCTGTGGGCCGCCCTGGACCGGTATCCCGGGGGGACTGTCCGGCATGTGCTGGTTACCGACGTGGCTCGCGACGGGGCGCTGACCGGACCGAATCTGGAGCTGCTGGGCGAGGTGCGGCGGCGGCGGCCGGATCTGAAGGTGCAGGCCTCGGGCGGGGTGTCTTCGTTGGACGACCTGACGGCGGCCAAGGCCATCGGCTGCGACGGGGCCATCGTCGGCCGGGCCATTTACGAGGGTCGCTTCACCGCGCGTGAGGCGATAGAGGCCGTCGCATGACCGCGAGACGCATCATCCCCTGTCTGGACGTCAAGGACGGGCGCGTGGTCAAGGGTGTGCGGTTCGAGGGCCATGTCGACATGGGCGACGCCGGCGAACTGGCGGCGCGCTACCGTGATGACGGCGCTGACGAGCTGGTCTTCTATGACATCACCGCAAGCCCCGAGGGGCGGACGCTGGACTATGGCTGGGTGCGCGAGATCGCCCGGCTGCTGGACATTCCCTTCTGTGTTGCGGGCGGGATCCGCACGGTGGACCAGGCAGCGGCCTGTCTCGACAATGGCGCAGACAAGGTCTCGATCAACTCCCCGGCGCTGGAGCGGCCCGAACTGATCACCGAGATGGCCGAACGGCTGGGGTCGCAGTGTGTGGTCGTCGGCGTCGATTCCCGGCGCGAGGACGGCGACTATGTCGTGCACAAATACACCGGCGATCCCGATGCCCGGCGGCTGGCCGGACGACGCACTATGGACTGGATCGTCGAGGCCCAAGACCGCGGCGCGGGCGAGATCGTGCTGAACTGCATCGACCAGGACGGGGTGCGGCAAGGCTATGATATGGCCCAGCTGGCCGATGCGCGCAGCCGACTGACGATTCCGCTGATCGCCTCGGGCGGTGCCGGAGCGCCCTCGCATTTCCTCGACGTCTTTGACCGGGCCAATGTGTCGGGCGCGCTGGCAGCCAGCGTCTTCCATTCAGGCCGTATCACGGTGCCGGACCTGAAAGCGTTCCTCGCGGGCGCGGGCGTGGAGGTCCGGCAGTGAGCGTCGAGCGTCCTTCTACCCTTGCGGGAGAAGGCGGCCCGCAGGGCCGGATGAGGGGTACGAGGATGGGTATGCAATTCGTGGAACAGAATCCTCATCGGGCAGACCGGGGGTCACCCCTCATCCGACCTCGCTCCGCTCGGCCACCTGCTCCCGCAAGGGGAGAAGGGACATGACCGTCGACCCCTCCACCCTCGATTTCGCCAAGGGCAACGGCCTGATTCCCGCCGTCGTCCAGGACGCCGACACCCTGCAGGTGCTGACGCTGGCCTATATGGACCGTGCGGCGCTGGATGAGACAATCGAGAGCGGCGAGGCAACCTTCTTTTCGCGCTCACGCGGCGGGCGGTGGCGCAAGGGCGAGACGAGCGGCAATCGGCTGAGCGTCATCTCGATCACGCCCGACTGCGACGGCGACGCCCTTGTGCTGGCCGTGCGGCCGATGGGGCCGGCCTGCCACCTCGGGACCACCAGCTGTTTCGGCCAGGCCGACGCGCCGGGTGTGGGCCGGATCGCGCGGCTGGAGCAAACCATTGCCGAGCGCGCCGCCGCCGATCCCGAGACCAGCTGGACCGCCCGGCTGCTGGCCCAAGGGCCTAAACGCGTGGCCCAGAAGGTCGGCGAGGAAGGGGTGGAGACCGCGCTGGCCGGGGCTGCGGGACCGCCTGAGGAAGTCGCGTCGGAGGCGGCGGATCTGATTTATCACCTGCTGGTTCTGTTACGGTCGCGTCAAATGTCGTTTCAGGACGTTCTGGACGTGTTGGCCTCTCGCGCGCGACCGGCCACACACACGGACTAGACGGGGCGCCCTGCCCCGGCGATTTGAGGAGCAGGCATGACGGCTCTGGTGCTGTTCGGTGGCGGCGGCGATCTGGCGATGCGGATGCTGCTGCCCTCGCTCTATTTCCTGGAGCACGACGGCCTGCTGCCGGAGGGTCTGAAGATCATCGGCGCGGCCCGGTCCGAGGAGAGCCGCGAGGAGTATATCACCAAGGTCCGCGCGGCAGTGGAGGGCAAGGCCAGGGCCGACGAGGCCTGGGACGATGCGTCCTGGGGCCGGCTCGCGGCGCGGCTCAACTACCTGGCCGTCGACGCGACCTCGGCCGAGAGCCTGAAGCCGCTGAAGGACAAGGTCGGCGACGGGGCCTGCACCAGCTTTCTGGCGGTATCGCCGTCGCTGTATGCCCGGATCGTCACGGCCATGCGGGCGGCGGGTCTGGCACAAGCCGGGGACCGGGTGGTGCTGGAAAAGCCGGTCGGCCATGACCTCGAAAGCTTCCGCGCCATCGACGATGCAGTGGCGGATGCCTTCAGCGAGAACCAGGTGTTCCGCATCGATCACTATCTGGGCAAGGAGACGGTCCAGAACCTGATCGCGCTGCGTTTCGGCAATGTGATCTTCGAGCCGCTGTGGAACAACCTGTCGATCGACCATGTCCAGATCACGGTGGGCGAGACGGTCGGGGTCGGCGACCGTTGGCCCTATTATGACGAGTACGGCGCGCTGCGGGACATGCTGCAGAATCACATGCTTCAGCTGTTGTGTCTGGTCGCCATGGAGCCGCCCAGCGACCTCGATCCGGATTCGGTGCGCAACGAGAAGGTCAAGGTGCTTCGGTCGCTGCGCCCGATCACCGGGGACGAGGCCGAGCGGGTCACGGTGCGGGGACAGTATGTGTCCGGCACCGTCGAGGGTGTGCGAGTCCCGGGATACGACGAGGAACGCGGGGCTGACAGCGACACCGAGACCTTCGTGGCCATCCGCGCCGACATCGACAACTGGCGCTGGGCGGGCGTGCCCTTCTTCATGCGGACCGGCAAGCGACTGGCGGAGAAGCGCACCGAGATCGTGATCCAGTTCAAGCCGGTGCCGCATTCAATCTTCGGCCCGGGCGCGCGCGACGAGGACTCTGCCAACCGGATGATCATCGAACTGCAGCCCGAGGAAGACATCAGCCTGACGGTGATGAACAAGAAGCCGGGGCTGGACCATCGCATGCAACTGCAGCCGATCAGGATGAGCCTGTCATGGGGCATGCCCGGCATGGGGGGCGACCCGGATGCGAAGCCGCCGCGCCGGCGCGTCGCCTACGAGCGGCTGCTGCTGGACGCCCTGAACGGGGATTCGACCCTGTTTGTGCGCCGCGACGAGGCCGAGAAGGCTTGGGAATGGGTCGATGGTGTGTCCCAGGCCTGGGCCGACAGCAACATCAAGCCTCAGCCCTATCGCGCCGGGACCTGGGGACCGGACGCTGCCGAAATGCTGGTGGTGCGCACGGGCCGGGACTGGAATACGACAGATGTTTGAGTTGAACGCTGTCCCCTCTCCCGGCGGGAGAGGGCTTGAGCCTCCGGAAGCGAAGCGATCGGCCAGGCGAAAGGGTGAGGGGCTGGTTCTTTCAGTCGGCGTAAGCCGCGGCCCGGTCCAGGCGACGGCTTGCGCCGATGCGCAAAGCCGACCCTCATCCGTCCGCTTCGCGGCCACCTTCTCCCAACGGGAGAAGGATTCTCCAGCGGGCCGGACAGAGACATGAGCGAACTCGAATCCTTCCCCACCCTCGAGGCCTGGGCCGCCACGATCGCGGGCCGGCTGGAGGAAACGCTCGGGGCCGCTGTCATCGCCGACGGCCGGGCGCTATTCGCCGGCTCGGGCGGGTCCACGCCTTCGCCGGTCTATGCCCGTCTGGCCCGGGCCGACATCGGCTGGGACAGGATCGCCGTCACCCTGGTCGATGAGCGCTATGTGGCGGAGGATCATCCGGAGTCGAACGCGCGGCTGATCCGGGATGTCTTGCTTCAAGGCCCTGCTGGCAAGGCAACCTTCATTCCACTCTATCATCCCGAAATCACGGTGGACCGCGCCGCAGCGGTGGCGGCCCGGGCGCTGGCCGCGGCTGGCGGGCGGTTCGACGCGGTGTTGCTGGGGATGGGCGAGGACGGCCATATCTGCTCGATGTTCCCGAACAGCCCGACGCTGAAGACCCTGCTGTCGCCGATGTTGAAGCCCACGGTGCTGGGCGTGCCGCATGGCCGTGACGGGGCGGCCCCCGATCTGGAGCGGCTCTCGATCAACCTTGCGTATCTGATGGGCGCAGGCCGTGTGATCCTGGGCCTGAAGGGCACGGCCAAGCGTTCGGTGTTCGAGCGCGAGGCGGAGGGCGACCCGGCCACTCAACCCGTCGCCGCGATGATCGCAGCGAAGGTTCCCCTCGAAGTCGTCTGGACGGAGGCCCCCTGATGGCCCTGCACCCCTCCCTGCACCCCGTAGTGGCCGAGGTCACCTCCCGGATCGTCGAACGGTCGCGCGAGACCCGCACTGACTATCTCCGCCGCATGGACGCGGCGCGCGATTCCGGGATCGGCCGGGCCAAGCTGAGCTGCGCCAACTGGGCCCATGCCTTCGCCGGCCAGACGGTCAAGGACAAGCTGACCGCCATGACCGGCAAGACCCCCAATGTCGGCATCGTCACCGCCTACAACGACATGCTGTCGGCGCATCAGCCGTTCGAACGCTTCCCTGCCGTGATCCGCGAGGCAGTGCGTGAGGTCGGGGCGACCGCTCAGGTCGCCGGCGGCACGCCCGCCATGTGCGACGGGGTCACGCAAGGCCGGCCCGGCATGGAGCTGTCACTGTTCAGCCGCGACGTGATCGCCATGTCGGTCGGGGTGGCCCTGACCCACGATGCCTTCGACGCCGCCATGATGCTGGGCGTCTGCGACAAGATCGTGCCGGGCCTGTTCATGGGGGCGCTGGCGTTCGGCCACCTGCCGGTCATTTTCGCCCCCGCAGGACCGATGCCGTCGGGCATTTCCAACGCCGAAAAGGCGCGGGTGCGGGCCGAGTATGCGCAAGGCAAGGTCGACCGCCAGACACTGCTGGAAAGCGAGGTCGGCTCTTATCACTCGCCCGGTACCTGCACCTTCTACGGCACAGCCAACTCCAACCAGATGATGATGGAGCTGGGCGGCCTGCATATGCCGTCGACCGCCTTCGTCCATCCGGAGACGGGGTTGCGCGACGCCCTGACGGCGGCGGCGGCGAAGCGGGCGGTGGCGCTGGCCCAGAGCGGCGAATGCCGGATGGCCGACGTCATCTCGGAGAAGTCGATCGTCAACATGATCGTGGCCCTGCTGGCCACCGGCGGATCGACCAACCACGCCATCCATCTGGTCGCCATGGCCCGGGCCGCAGGCATTCTGATCGACTGGACCGACCTGGACCAGCTGTCGTCAGTGACGCCGCTCCTGGCACGGATCTATCCGAACGGATCGGCCGATGTGAACGCCTTTCAGGCGGCCGGTGGCGTGGCCTTCGTGGCGCGGGAGCTGGCGCAGGCGGGACATATCCACTCCGACGTTACCACCATCATGGGCCAGGGGATCGAGGCCTATTTCCGCGAACCGGCGATGATCGACGGCGAACTGGTCTGGAAGGACGGCGTGGTCGAGAGTCTGGACCGCGACATCCTGAGGCCCGCGTCGGACCCGTTCGACACCGAGGGCGGTCTGCGTCTGGTGCAGGGTAACCTCGGCCGGGCGGTGATCAAGATCTCGGCGGTCAGGCCGGAGCACAGGATCGTCGAAGGCCCTGCGCGCGTGTTCGACGCCCAGGAGGATGTGCTGGCGGCCTTCCAGAGGGGTGAGCTGGATACGGGCGGCGTCATCGTGCTCCGGTTTCAGGGGCCGAAGGCCAACGGCATGCCGGAGCTGCACTCCCTGTCGCCCCTGATGAGCGTGCTGCAGGATCGCGGTGTGCCCATCGCGCTCGTGACGGATGGGCGGATGTCGGGAGCCTCGGGCAAGACGCCCGCGGCCATCCATGTGACACCCGAGGCGCTGGAAGGCGGGCCGCTGGCCTATGTGAAGGAGGGCGACATCGTCACGCTGGACGCCGAGGCCGGGGTTCTGACCGTCTCTGCCGACCTGACCACGCGCGAACGGGCCGGGCCTGGGTCGGTGCAGGGCTGGGGCTATGGCCGCGAGCTGTTCGGGGTCTTCCGGGCGGCGGTGTCCTCGGCCGAGCAGGGCGCTTCGGTTTTTTTCGGGGCGGAGCCCACGCCACAACAGCCCGAGATCCGTGACGTGTCAGATCCCAATATACAGAACCGCGCGGTGGACGCGTGAGCGACAGACGCCTTCTGGTCGGCGATGTGGGCGGCACCAACGCCCGTTTCGCCCTGGCCCGGATGGTCGACGGGCGGCCGGTGCTGCAGCAGCATCAGAGCTTCCCGGCCGAGCAGTATCCGACCTTCCTGAAGGGCGTCGCGGCCTTCGTCGACGGCTGCGCGGTCAAGCCCTCGGGCGGGGTCATCGCCGTGGCCGGACCGGTCGAGGCGGGGGCCATCGACCTGACCAACAGTCCGTGGGCCGTGTCTGAAACCGAGCTGCAGACCCTGGGCCTGAACCCGGTCCGGCTGATCAATGATTTCGAGGCCCTGGCCTGGGGCGCGCCGGTCATTCCGGCGGACAGTCTGGAGCCGCTGGGCGGGCCCGGGGCGGGCGATCCGCATGCGACGATCGCCGTGCTCGGCCCCGGCACAGGCTTCGGCGTCTCAGCCCTGGTGCGTGACGCGCTGGGGCGCGAGATGGCGATGCCGTCGGAAGGGGGCCACGCCTGTTTCCCGCCCGGCGATCCGGTCGAGGACGAGATCCTGCGCATCCTGCGCCGCCGCTATGACCGGGTCTCGATCGAGCGGTTGATCTGTGGCCCCGGCCTTCTGAACCTGCACAGGGCGCTCGCCGAGATCGACGGGCGCGAGACCCATATCGACGATCCGGCCGAGATCACCACGACGGCCCTGGCCGATCCGGACAGCCCGTGCGGGGCGACGCTGGCGCGGTTCTGTGCCATCCTCGGGGCGGTTGCAGGCGACATCGCCCTGACCACCGGGGCGCGCGGCGGGGTCTATATCGCCGGAGGCATCGCCCCGCGCATCCTGCCGTTCCTGAAGGCCAGTGCCTTTCGCGAGAGGTTCGAACGCAAGGACCGGTACGAGGCCTATATGGCCGGCATCCCGACCTGGGTGATCACCCACAAACACGCCGCCCTGCTTGGAGCGGCGCGCGTGGCCTTCTCGCAGGATCACGCATAGGGCGGCTTTTTATCACGCGGCCGTGAACCCTTTCAGAGACGTGGCGTTTCCCCCGTCTCAACAAGGAAGGGTTTCCCCAATGCGTAAACTGATGATCGCCGCAGTCGCCACATTCGCCCTGACCGGCCTCGCCGCCTGCGGTGAATCGGCCGCTGACAAACAAGCCGAAATCCAGGCCGATGCCCTGGAAGAGCAGGCTGCGGCCGCCCCGACCGAGGCCGCCGAGACCGCCCTCAACGCCGAGGCCGACCGGATCGAGCAGCAGGCCGGCAACGCTGACGGTGGCATGACCACGTCCAACACGCCCAACACCTCGCCGTCTGACCCGGCCGGTGTCATGGCCCCGGTGACCACGCCCCCGGCCAATTAAAAAAGTCTCCCTCTCCCGGTGGGAGAGGGAGACCACGCACGACGGCCGCAGGGCCACCGTGCGTCGTTAACCCCGGCTTTGGGCCTGCTGCTCCTGACTGGAGCAGCAGGCCCTTCGCTGATCAGAAGTCGAAGCGGGCGGAAAGATTGATGGTACGGCCGTTGGCGGCGCGGCCGAAGCCGATGCCGTTGGCCGGGACCGACGGGGTCGTGATTTCGATGAAGGCGACCTCGTCGAACAGATTGTTCGCATCCAGCATGAGCTGGACCCGGTCCATCGGACGAAACTGAACAAATGCGTTGACCAGTGTATAGCCCGGCATCCTCATTAGATTGTTGTCCTGGACAAAGCTGTCTGTAGTGCCGATGATATTGGCACCAATGGTGACTTCGCGAGTTTCAAACTGCGGTGTCGCCTGGAAGATGAAGTCCGGCTGACGGCGCGGAATCTTGCCGGCCACAGCCGCATTCAGTTTGTCGCCGACAATCTCGGCCTGGGTCCAGGTCACACCCCCGGTCAGGCTGAACCCGCCGATGCGATAGCCTGCCTCGGCCTCTACACCATAGGCGGTGTAGGTGCGATCCGTGGTGATGGCACCGGCCTGCACGTTCGTATCTTCCGTGTCGGCCGAGAAGCCGGTGACGTTTACGGTCAGACCGGAAGCGCGATATTTGAACCCGCCCTCGAGTTGTTCGACGATATCATAGCCATCGTCCTCATCGGGCATGCTGCCGTCGATGGTGCTCACCTTGTTCGAGAACAGCACCTTGTCGGCCGCTGCACGGGCACCGCGGCTGTAGCGGGCGAACACCGCGAACGGCTCCGACACACGGAAGTTGATACCGGTCGAATAGCTGAGATAGCCGTAGTCGTAGTCGACGGGGGCCGGACGGTCGAACGGCGTAAAGGCGGTTCTTGCCTCGGCTGCAGAGATAACGCCGTTGCCGTTGAAGTCCGTAGGCCGGATGCCGACGCGGCCACCGCCCAGATCGGCACCAAACAACTGGCCGCTGACGTTGCCCGAATCGTAGCGGAGGCTGCCCCCGATTGCGATCTTGCCGAAACGGTAGTTGAGGGACCCGTAGGGGGCCGTGATGTCGTACTGGACGTCGTAACTGCGCCGGAAGAAGGCCGTGCTGCCGGAGCGGTTAAAGCCCTGATAGCCGTTCTGCGTCTGTGGGACGCCTGCCGCGGTGGTGAAATTGATCAGCGCCGACATGCCGTCGCCCGCCACGTCCTGCAGGTGGTTACTATATAGCCAGTCGCTGGTGTAATCCTGGATCGACTTGTAGATTCCGCCCGTCACGGTCAGTTCACCGTCGCCGACCGCAAAGGCACGGGTTGCGCGCAGATCGTTGATGAAGTTGTCGAGCGAGCGCGATTCGATCCGGTTCAGCGAGGTTGCCACAACCAGGCCGTTGCCGTTGATGGAGCCGAGGTTTGAGATGACCTGGCCCGCCCGCGGGCCGGTCGCATAGCTGAACGTCCCGGTCCCGCCGCCAAGTGACACCGGCATGGCACTGCCCGAAAGGATGCTCGAGACCAAGTTACGGGTCGTGCCGCCCTCGATCATGGAATATCGGCCACGCTGGGTAATCGTCCAGCCGGCGATGTCGAACTGCGCTTCAAGACCGACCGATTTGACCAGCGCACTCTGGCCCTGGCTGATCGGAAGGACTGCAGGAGTGTTGTTGGCGTCGAGCGTTGTGAGATTGGGCAAAAACCCCGACATCATAAAGTCGCGCCTGACATCGTAGTTATTGAAACTCCCGAACACCGGGTTGTCGTTCGTGCCCGTTATGCGGACGGGGCCGGGAAGATAGTGCGGCGAGCGGTCATCGAGATACTTGCCCGAGAGGCGAACATAGCCGTTGGAGAATTGTTTGGTGATGTTGGCCCTGAACTGGCCGCCTTCAAAGGCAGTGAATCCGGCCCGGCGCGGGCCTTCGCCGGTCCTGTAAAAACCACCGAGGTGGAAGCGGAGGGTATCGCTGATGGGCGCGCCGTAGTTGAAATCCACACGCGTCGTGTCATAATTCAGTCCGCTCGTCAGCTGGATCGCGCCGCCTTCGACATCCCCGGTCTTGGAAATCAGGTTGATCACGCCGCCCGGCGAGTTTGATGCGAACGTCGACGACGAGCCGCCGCGGATCGCCTCGACCGCCGCCAGATTGAAGTCCGCGCGGATATAGATGTCGGTGGCACCGTTGAAGAAGTCACCAAACTCGAGGACGGGAAGGCCGTCCTCTTGGAGCTGCATGTATTTTGATCCGCCGGACGCTAGCGGAAGTCCGCGGATTGTGTATGCGGAGCTGCCGTCGCCGGTCGAGGATTCGGTCCGGATCCCCGGAATGTTGCGAAGGATGTCGCCCAGCGAGCGGGCACTGAGGGCGTCGAGGTCGGTTGACCGGAGCGCACTCGTCGAGGTCGCGCTGTCGAGCCGGTCGCGGCCCCGGGCGACACCGGTGGAGAACACCGCTTCGCTGTTCGCCGGTTGGCTCGCCGCCCTGGCGGGCGGGGTCTGGCCGGCTGCCTGCGTCTGGATGACGGCGCTATCATCCGCTCCGTTTTCTGGTTCGGCGGCCTGGGCCGACGTGAAGGCTGTAACAAGCATGACCGGCGCAAACGCCAGCAACAACGACTTCGTTTTCAAGATTTTCCCCCGGAGCAAGATCCGTGCTCCCTCTTTTTCGGGCAAGAAGGCTAAATCTTGATTAACCAGATCGGGCAGTCTCGACTGAACAAATAGAGCGGCGAAGAAACCGCCAATATCGCACTTCAAGGTAGGGCTGCTGCACTGTTAGAAATGGGGATTACTGAACACATGGTCTTATTCGCCGGGGGCCTCCCCTGGGAGCTTCAAACCCCGATACCCTGTCCTTCGGGTCAGCCCCAAACAGGCCTCAGGAAAGACTGCGCTCCGGCCGAACCGCCCAGCGATCTGCCGATCCATGTCTTTGACGCCGGTTCAGGTCAAGACAGCCTATAGCTTCGGCGGCCAGGGCACGAACGCACTCGTCCGGCGGATATAGTCCGCATACTGCGGCTTGGTCTTTGCGGTCGATTTCTCGGTGATGCCGATGCCCGACCATTTGGTCAGGGTGAAGGTGAGGAAGATCGGCCCGAGGATCGAGGCGATCCCGATCCAGCCGGTCTCGGCTGCAATCAACCACAGGCCCCACCAGACGCAGGCGTCGCCGAAATAGTTGGGGTGCCGGGTGTAGCGCCACAGACCGGTATCCAGTACCTGGCCCCTGTTCGCCGGATCCTTGCGGAACGCCGCCAGCTGGGCGTCGCCGATGCTCTCGAAGGCGATGCCCATGACGACGATCCCCGCCCCCACCCAGCCGATCCAGCCCATGGGCGGCACGGACGAGACCTGACCCAGCTGGACCGGCAGGCAGGTCAGCCACGCCAGGAAGCCCTGCGGCAGGAAGACGAACAGCAGGGCGGTCTTGCCGAAGCTCCAGCCGTGCTCGCGCTCCTGGGTCTCGACAAGGTCCGTATAGCGACCGTCGGCTCCGTGCCCGCGCCAGCGATGCAGCAGGTGCCAACCCAGCCGGATCGCCCAGACGGCACAGAGCCACAGCAGCAGACCCTTGCGGACCGGGTCCCCATCCGTGCGCGGAAAGGTGATCAGGGCCAGGAACAGCATGCCCAGCGGCCAGACCCCGTCGATGAAACTGACGTCCTTGAGCCGAAGGGAAAGGGTCCAGAGGCCGACCATTACGGTGACGATGAGGATCAGGTTCAGGCCCAGCAGGGCGGCGAGGTCAGTCAGGGTCATGCGACAGGAACGCTAGCACGGCTGGCCGGGATGCGAAGGGATCCTTGGACGCACAGTCGCACCGGTCCTGCCATTCTCGATGAGGGTCATGCAGCCGAACGGCGGTCGTCGCCGGCGCGGCACCCGATGCGATCAGCAGGCGCATCGGCGGCCATCAGTTCAGCGGCCCGGGCCGCCCTTGGCGAACCCGGTCCAGACGTCGTCGTAATCGAGCTGCATCGTCGGCGTGGTCTGCGCCCATTGCGTGGTGCGAATGGGGAACCGCGTCTCGAACATGAAGGCGAGACTGGCCTCAATCCTGTGAGGCTTGAGATCAACGGCGACCGCCTTGTCGTAGCTGGCCTGATCGGGACCGTGGCCGCTCATGCAGTTGTGCAGGGAGGCACCGCCGGGGGCGAAGCCCCCCTCCTTGGCGTCATAGGCCCCGGTGACCAGCCCCATGAACTCGCTCATGACGTTGCGGTGGAACCATGGCGGGCGGAAAGTGTCCTCGGCCACCATCCAGCGTGGCGGGAAGATGACGAAGTCGCAGTTGGCCGTGCCCGGGGTTTCGGACGGACTGGTCAGGACGGTGAAGATCGACGGGTCGGGATGGTCATAGCTGACCGTGCCGATCGTGTTGAACCGGGCGGTGTCATAGCGATAAGGCGCATGGTTGCCGTGCCAGGCGACGACATCGAGCGGCGAATGGTCAAAGGTCGTGGACCACAGGCGACCACCGAATTTCTGGATGCATTGAGTCGGGCCATTGAGGTCCTCGAAGGCGGCAACGGGCGTTTCGAAATCGCGCGGATTGGCCAGGCCGTTGGAGCCGATGGGTCCGAGATCCGGGAGCCGGAAGGGGGCCCCGTAGTTCTCGCAGACATAGCCCCGGATCGGGCCGCCGCATTCGACCCGGAAGCGCACGCCGCGCGGGATGACGACGATCTGGCCCGGCGCAGCGTCGATCCGGCCGAACTCGGTCACGAAGGTGTGGTCGCCTTGTTCGGGCACGATCAGCAGCTCGCCATCGGCGTCGTAGAAGACCCGGTCGGTCATCGACCGGTTGGCGCCATAGAGATGGATGCCGACCCCCGCCTGGGCGTCCGCGTCACCGTTGCCGCCATAGGTGACGAGACCCTCGACCCAGTCGGTCAGCGCGGTCGGCAGCGGCAGGGGATCCCAGCGCATGCGGTTGGGCGAAGGCGGGGCCTCATGGAAGGGGCCGGAGCGGACGCGGCCCTGGTCGAAGGGGACATAGGCCGGATGCTGGGCCGAGGGCCGCAGGCGGTAAAGCCAGCTGCGCCGGTTCTCGGCGCGTGGCGCGGTGAAAGCCGTGCCCGAGAGCTGTTCGGCATAAAGACCCATCGGTGTCTTCTGCGGCGAGTTTCGGCCGACCGGCAGGGCACCGGCAACCGCCTCGGTCGCGAAATGATTGCCGAAGCCGGTCAGATAGGTTGCGCTGTTCCGCGTCATGGGCGTCTCCTGACGCACGCCTTAGCCCGTCTTCGCACGCGGGTGAAGGACGGCAGCTAGTCCACACCCCGCACATTGTCGTCGGAGTTGCGGTCGATCCATTTGTTGTAGGGATCGACGCCTGCGAAGGTCGGCTTCGTGGCTGTCGTGAAGCGGAAAGTCTGGGTTCCTGAACGCAGCGGCCGGCGCTCAAACAGGAGCACGTTCCGCGCATCGAACGCCCGCTTGCCCGGTTCGGCGCTGAACAGGCCGATGTCGAAGGTCTCGTTCAGCGGGGCCTCGGTCTCCACGCCCTGACCGTCGGCATACAGTTTGCGGGCTTCCACCCTAACCTCGACGTCCCAGCGACCGTCGGCGCGCCGCGTGGCGGTCGAGGCCGTGGTCATGACGTCGTACAGGGTGATCCGTTCGAAGAGGTCGGTGATCAGCGCCTGTTTGTCAGCCGGGGCCACGGCCCGCAGCGCAGCGACCAGATCCACCGAGCGCGGATAGGGCGCACCCTGAAAGCCGAACCGCTGGATCAGGGAGCGCAGGGCAGTATTGACCCGCTCCTCACCAATCTGGTCGGCCAGCAGATACATGACCAGCCCGCCCTTCTGGTAATGGATATAGCCCTGGTTCTCGACGCGATAGAGCGGCAGCTCCTCCAGCCGTTCGGTCCCGCGCGCACGCAGATAGTTGTCCAGTTCGTACTTCAGGAAGCGGCGGATGTTGTCGGGGCCATAGGTCTTGTTCATCACCATCAGGGCCGAATACTGGGCCAGGGTCTCGGACAGGCTGGTCGAGCCCTGCATGTCAGCCCCGACCACCTGGTGCGCCCACCACTGGTGACCCAGTTCGTGAGCGGTGATGTAGGTGACGTAGTCGATCTTCTCCGGATTCCGGAAGTCGGCGATGAAGCCGAGGTTTTCGGAATAGGGCATGGTGTTGGCGAAGGCCTGGGCGAACTGGCCGTAGGGGAACTCGACGATCCGGGCCTGACGGAACTGGTAGGGGCCGAATGCCGGCTGGAAATAGTCCAGACCGGCCTTCATGGCCTCGATCATGCGCGGCGCGTTCCGCTCGTGACCCGGCTGGTGATAGACGGCCAGTTCGACGCCGTTGTGGGTCTCGCGCAGGACCTCATAGGCCGCCGACTGCACCGAGAAGAAATGCAGGATCGGGGCCTCGGTCACAAACCGGGCCGTGCGGCGGCCGCCCTCGGTCACATCCGACACCTTGTAGCCCGGCGCGATCGGGGTCTGGTCGGCGACCGTGGTGACGGTGATATCGGCCGTGACCCAGTCAGCCCCGACGTAGTTCCGGCCCTGGGCCGAAGTGTCTTCCAGCTTGGCCATGCGCAGTTCGGCCGGCAGACCGAATTTGCGCCGCTTGGCCCGGTCGGTCAGCAAGCCGCGCCGGTCCATGCCGATGACCGGGGCGAACTCGTTGTTGCTGACGAAGGTCCCGTTATCGACCAGCCGTGTGGTTGCGCCGCTGTTGGGGAACCCCTTCTGGGTCACCACCGTCTCGAACGTCACGGTCCGTCGCTCACCGGGTGCCATCGGTGTGGCGAAGCGGTAGATGCGATAGTTGAACCGCTCCCATTCGCGCGCCATCGCCGCGCCCTGCACGTCCAGCCGGGTCATCTGAAGATCGCTGTCCAGCCAGCGCAGGTGCATCTCGCTGAGCGGGGCACCGGTCCGGTTCTCGATCACATAGCGACCCGTCGTGGCCAGACGCGGCGTGTGCGGGTCCAGATCCAGATCCAGGGTGACGCTGACGATCGAGGGCTGGGGCGTGGCCTCAAAGGTCAGAAGGGTCTTCTCGTAATCCGCCTGGCGCGTCTCGGACCAGTCGCGGGTTCGATAGTCGTTCCAGACATTGGTGTTGACGAAGATGAAGCCGCCCAGGCCCAGGAAGGCCACCAGCGCCACCGCTGCAACGCCACCGGCCGGACCCTTCAGCCGATGCGGCAGCCGCTTCAGACGGGGCACAAATCGGGTCTCCGTCCCGCGCCGCCACAGACCATAGGTCACCACCATCAGCAGGGTGGCGAAGGCGGTCCAGTAGGCGGTCAGCCAGTTGGCGGCCGTCCCGAAATCGCCTCGCCCGTTCATGTCCGACAGCGGCACGGCCGGGGCGGCCCCGTAGCGGTACAGGACATGGTCGAAGCCGAGGTTGGACAGCACCAGGGTGCTGATCAGATAGACCACCATCAGGGCCCAGCCGACGAACTTGTTGGGCGACATCGCCTGCAGGAAGATCGCCAGCACGGCCAGCAGGGCATAGCTGATCGTCTCGGGCAGGACGTACCAGAACAGGTATTTGTCCAGTTCCAGCGCGACCTCGCCCTTATACAGCTGGACCGCAATGCCCGAGGCGACCGCCGCCAGCAGGACGGACACCAGCACCAGGGTCAACCCCAGCACCTTGGGCAGCAGGAAGGTCCAGTCGGGCGTGGGCGTGGCGTCAACGATCTCGTGGGTCCGTCGCTCCTTGTCACGCCAGACCAGTTCGCCGGCGTAGTAGATGGCCACAATGATCGAGATGATGCCGAACGCCCCGGTCAGAACCCCGATCACGGTGCGGGTGACCAGCAGGGTCGGGGCGCCGAAGGCCTCGCCCGCGAACAGCAGGGCCGCAACGGCGTTGAAGGCCCCCAGAACGATCAGCACCGCAAAGGCCGGGCTGCGGAAGATGAAGGCCATCTCGAACCCGGTGCGCTTGCGCAGTTGGGCCCAGCCGCTGGCCAGCCCATAGGAGGGCGACGGCAGGGGACCGGACGGTGCGGTCGGGGCCGGTGCCTTTTCGGCGAGGGCGCGCAGTTTCTCGGTCTTGCCGGGTTTGGCCCCGCGTGCGGCAGGGCGATATAGGAGCGAGGCAGCGGCCAGAAACAGGACCGCGACCCCGACCCAGATCAACCGGTTGTACAGCAGCACGCCGCTCAGATCCGGCAGCCGGGTGTTGCGCTCGGCCGGGGTCCAATAGCGTGAGACCTCACCGAAGGCGGACAGGCCAAAGGGCTCGATCCAGGCCATGGCCGTCCTGAACTCGGGCCGATCCAGTGACGAGGTCAGGGTCAGATAGACGATGAAGAAGGCGACGACCCCGACATAGGTGGCCATCATCGACCGGGTCACGGTGGCCAGGGCAAAGAAGATCGCCGAGGTCAGGAACACCGCCGGCAGGCCGAACACCAGATAGGCGAAGGCATAGTCGCCGGGCCGGAAGGCCCCGAGGGTCTCCCGGTCGACCCACGGCATGACCGTGCCCACGAGGGTGCCGATGGAGACGCTGGCGAAGCACAGGGCCACCGCCGCAAAAGCCCCCGTGAACCGCCCGTACAGATAGTCGAATGTCGTGACCTGACTGGCCTGGATCATGGGGCCAAAGCCCGTCGTCGCGTCGCGCGCCACCACATTGGCTACAATGGCCGTCGTCGCCAGCATGAAGAAGACGCCCATGAACAGATGGGTGATGATGAGCGAGTAGGGGGAGTTCAGATCGGTGTTGCCGCCTCCCGAGATGGAGATGTTGTCCCCGGCGGCGATCAGGCCGAAACCCATCAGGCCGAACAGTATGGCGATGACCCAGAAGGCCGGCTGGCGCAGCTGGTAACGGAACTCGAAGGCGGCGATTTTCCCGAACATGGTCTTACGCCGCGACCTTGCGCGAGGCCGAAAGGGTCGAGAAATAGACGTCCTCCAGTCCGCCCGGCACCGGCTCGAAGCCTTCGCCCGGACGCCGGTCCGCGAGGACGTGAATCACCGTCTTGCCGGCGAACAGGCGCGTCGAGATCACCTCGTGCCTTGCGCGGTGGTCGTCCAGCGCCTCCTTGTCGATGGTCTTTTTCCAGACCCGGCCATTCAACTGCTCCATCAGATGGACGGGCGCACCCTCCAGCTGGATCTTGCCCCCCGCCAGCACCGCCATGCGCGGGCACAGGTCGGCCACGTCCTCGACGATGTGGGTCGAAAGGATGATGACGACATTGTCGGCGATCTCGGCCAGCAGGTTCAGGAAACGATTGCGTTCCTCGGGATCAAGGCCCGCCGTCGGCTCGTCAACGATGATCAGTTTCGGATTGCCGATCAGGGCCTGGGCAATGCCGAACCGCTGGCGCATGCCGCCTGAAAAGCCGGCCAGGGCCTTCTTGCGCACCGACCACAGATTGGTCTGGTTCAGCAGGGTCTCCACCGTCTCCTTGCGGTCCTTGCCGCCGGCGATCCCCTTAAGGACCGCCATGTGATCCAGCATGTCCCATGCCGAGACACGCGGATAGACACCGAAATCCTGCGGGAGATAGCCCAGGGTGCGACGCAGTTTCCCGGGCTCCTTGATCACGTCGATGCCGTCGAAGTCGATGGAGCCTGAGGTCGGCGTCTGCAGCGTCGCGATCGAGCGCATCAACGTCGACTTGCCCGCGCCGTTCGGGCCCAGCAGGCCGAACATACCCGTCGGGACGTTCAGCGAGACATCGTCCAGCGCCCGCGTTCCATTGCCGTAGACGTGGACGAGATTCTTGACCGAAAGCATGACGAAGCCCCTCTGACAGTAAAGCAACCTTGTCAGGCCGTGTCGGGGCCGACAAGTTACGAATGAGTCAGGATAGCGGGGCCCGGCTGAGGGTGAAGCCGCCGCTCACCGCTTCGAAATCGTCTTCACCGGTTCGGCGAAAGGCCATCAGGACCGCACCATCGGCAGCCAGCAGCTCGAATCCGGCGGCGGTGGCACGCCAGCTCCTCGCTGCTATCGCCGCAGGAATCGCACAGCGCTCCGCCAGCACCGGCCGGACACCATCGATGACCAGACTGGCCAGCGACAGGTCGCACCGTGCTCCGTCAGGCCCGCGCAGGGACCAGAATCCGGCGACCTGATCGACCGCCAGCACCGGCCTCTGCGGCTCCGACGCGGCCGGGGGTGCGGCGCAGCCGGTCATGAGAATCGCTCCGGCGAGGGCGGCGGCAGACAGGGGGGTTGGGGCACGGATCATAAGGCTCCTCACACCGGACAGCTTCCGCCCGGTGCGTGGCCGGGGCAAGGCGCGATCAGCCGGCCTTCACCCGCAGCCTGAAGGCGTGCAGCAGGGGCTCGGTATAACCGTTGGGCTGATCGACGCCCTCGAAGACCAGCGCGCGGGCCGCCTGATAGGCCAGCGACCCCTCCGGGTCGTCCGCCATCGGACGATACAGCGGATCGCCCGCATTCTGCCTGTCCACCTTCGCCGCCATCCGCAGGAAGGCTGCGTCCACCTGCGCCGCCGAGCAGACCCCGTGAAGCAGCCAGTTGGCGATATGCTGCGAACTGATCCGCAGCGTCGCACGGTCCTCCATCAGGCCGATGTCGTGGATGTCCGGCACCTTGGAGCAGCCCACGCCCTGGTCGATCCAGCGCACGACATAGCCGAGGATGCCCTGGGCATTGTTGTCCAGCTCGTCGGCGACCTCCTGTTCAGACCAGTTGGCACCTTTGGCCAGGGGCGGGGTCAGCAGGTCTTCCAGCCCCGGCACCGGCCGTGCCGCCACGTCCTTCTGGACCGCAAACACATCGACCGCATGATAGTGCAGCGCATGCAGGGTCGCGGCGGTCGGCGACGGTGTCCAGGCCGTGTTGGCTCCGGTCCGGGGGTGGCCGATCTTCTGCTCCAGCATGTCGGCCATGCGGTCGGGCGCGGCCCACATCCCCTTGCCGATCTGGGCCCGGCCCGACAGGCCGCACGCCAGGCCGATGGCGACGTTGCGCGCCTCATAGGCGGCGATCCATTTCGAGGTCTTGATCTCGGCCTTGCGGACCATCGGGCCGGCCTGCATGGCGGTGTGGATCTCGTCGCCGGTGCGATCCAGAAAGCCGGTGTTGATGAAGACGATCCGGTCCTTCACCGCATGGATACAGGCCGCCAGATTGGCGGAGGTGCGTCGCTCCTCGTCCATCACACCGACCTTGATCGTGTGGCGCTTCAGATTCAGCAGGTCCTCGACGGCGTCGAACAGCTGGTTGGTGAAGGCCGCCTCATCCGGGCCGTGCATCTTCGGCTTGACGATATAGACCGACCCCGCCGCGCTGTTGGTGAACCCGCCGAGACCTTTCAGGTCGTACATCGCGATCAGCGAGGTGATCATGGCATCCAGGATCCCCTCGGGTGCCTCGGTCCCGTCCGGCAGATGGATGGCCGGATTGGTCATCAGGTGGCCGACGTTGCGCACGAACAGCAGCGACCGTCCCTTGAGAGTGACCGATCCGCCGTTTGGACCCGTGAAGGTCCGGTCGGGTTCCAGGGTGCGGTTCAGCGTCTGGCCACCCTTCTGGAAGCGGGCCGACAGGTCGCCCTTCATCAGCCCCAGCCAGTTGCGATAGGCGGTGGTCTTGTCCTGCGCGTCCACCGCTGCGACCGAATCCTCCAGATCGCAGATGGTCGAAAGGGCGGATTCCAGCACCACGTCCGACAGGCCCGCCGCGTCGGCCGCGCCGATGACGCTGGACCGGTCGATCACCAGTTCGATGTGCAGCCCATTGTTGACCAGCAGCACCGAGGTCGGTGCCGATGGCTCGCCCCGGTAGCCGACAAATTGCGCCCGGTTTCGGAGCCCCGGGAGCAGCCGGCCGGCCTCGACCGTCCAGCCCGTGACCTGCGAATGCGCGCCCGTTTCGAGCGGGACGGCCTCGTCGAGGAACGCCTTGGCCCGCGACACCACGCGCGCGCCGCGCGCTGTGTCATAGCCCCCGCCCAGTGGCAGGTCGCCGAGGGCATCGGTGCCGTACAGCGCATCGTACAGGCTACCCCACCGCGCATTGGCCGCATTCAGCAGGAAGCGCGCATTCAGGATCGGCACCACCAGTTGCGGCCCGGCCAGCCGGGCCAGCTCGTCGTCGACCTGCTCGGTCGTCACCGAGAACGGCGACGGCTCGTCGACCAGATAGCCGATGTCGCGCAGGAAACTCTCGGTCCCCGCCGGACTGTGCGGCTGGCCCTTCCGTTCGGCGTGCCAGGCATCAATCCGAGCCTGCAGCGCATCGCGCCGCACCAGCAGCTTGCGGTTCGCAGGCGTGAACCGCGCAAACATCGCCGCCACACCGTTCCAGAATGCGTCAGCGCCGATGCCGAGACCGGGCAGCACCTCGTCCTCGAGAAAGGCCGACAGGTCCTGATCGACCGACAGGCCGGCGCGGTCGTGATGGGTCATGAAAGACGTCTCCAGCGCGAGCCGGTCGGGGAGGCGGCTCGTAACAATGCGTGATCGCACTAGAGCGGGGCGGACACAGCGCCGCAAGCCCGCTAACGCATGAAACGGTGACAGCCATCCGGGATGAGGTCGCCGCGCAACCCTTCCCCAATTTTCATGAAGAAGGCGCAGGGTTAAGGCCAGCGTGCCGTGAACCCATCCCTTCGGACTGCTGCCGGTTCACGGACGCCTTGTTGCACGGGCTCGACGGCGTTTGTCCCCCTGGGATGACGAGGACGATCCGGGCGGCGAACGCTTTCTGTTCCGCGGCCACCCCTTACGTCCAGCCGGGAACCTGATCCCCGGTCCGCCTTGACTTTACCGCAATCGACGCCCATCTGCCGCCCTGTCGCACTCTAGCGACCCCCGGTGCGCTCCAGCGCGTGTGGGTCTTCCTCCCAAGCGAAGACCTGACTGTAGCAGCGGCCGGCCCTCAAGATTCATTCGCTGCCCGGACACGCGGGGCGGCGCCCGATCAAGCCCGCGACTGCCACTCTGGCGGTCCGTCGGGATTGGCGGCGCGCGGTCCTTTGGCGTCAAAGCCCGGCCGATGCGCGTCGCCGCACGCGAAAGAAACAACCCAAGTGACCACCACCTTCGAATCCTTTGGCCTGAACAAGGCCCTGCTGCAGGCCCTCGCCACCGAGGGCTACACCATCCCAACCCCGATTCAGGCGCAGGCCATTCCCGACGTCATGAAGGGCAAGGACCTGCTGGGCATCGCCCAGACCGGCACCGGCAAGACCGCTGCCTTCGCCCTGCCGATCCTGCATCGTCTGGCCGAGAACCGCGTCGCACCGCTGCCGCGCACCACGCGCTGCCTGATCCTGTCGCCCACACGTGAACTGGCCAGCCAGATCGCCGAGAGCTTCAAGTCCTATGGCAAACACCTCGGCTTCAAGGTCGCGGTCGTCTTTGGCGGCGTGAAATACGGCCCGCAGGAGCGCGCCATCCAGGGCGGCCTCGACGTCCTCGTTGCCACCCCCGGCCGCCTGCTGGATCATATGCAGCAGAAGACACTGGACCTGTCGTCCACGGAGATCTTCGTGCTCGACGAGGCCGACCAGATGCTGGACCTTGGCTTCGTCAAGCCGATCCGCCAGATCGTCAGCCGCATCCCGGCCAAGCGCCAGAACCTGTTCTTCTCGGCCACCATGCCGACCGAGATCGGCAAGCTGGCCGGCGAACTGCTGAAAGACCCGGTCAAGGTCCAGGTGACGCCGCAGTCGACCACGGTCGAGCGCATCAACCAGTCGGTCATCCACGTCGAACAGGGCCGCAAGCGCGCCCTGCTGACCGAGATGTTCGCCGACGACAATTTCACCCGCTGCCTGGTCTTCACCAAGACCAAGCACGGGGCCGACAAGGTCGCGGCCTATCTGGAAGCTGGCGGCGTCCAAGCAGGGGCGATCCACGGCAACAAGTCCCAGCCCCAGCGCGAGCGGACACTGGCCGCCTTCAAGGCCGGCAAGCTGCGCGTGCTCGGCGCCCCCGACCACGCCGCCCGCGGCAACGACGGCGACGGCGTCTCGCACGTCGTGAACTTCGAACTGCCCTTCGTGCCGGAAGCCTATGTCCACCGCATCGGCCGGACGGCGCGCGCCGGGGCCGACGGCTCGGCCATCAGCTTCGTCGCCGGCGACGAGATGAAGCTGCTTAAGGACATCGAGAAGGTCACCCGCCAGAAGATCCCGGCGACCGATCGCCGGAACGACAAGTCGCTGGGCCTACTGGATCAGTCGATCATGGCCGCCGGCGTCGGCACCAAGGCCACGATGCCCGACCGCGAGGACCGTCCGCGTGGCGATCGCGGCCCCCGCAATCCCCGTCGCGACGGCGTCAAGCCGGCCCACGGCGGCCAGCCGCATCGCCAGCGCAAGCCCGGCCCGAACCGCGAAGGCGGTCGTGACGGGGCTCGTGATGGGGGCCGTGACCAGAACCGCGGCCACAACGGCGATCGTTCGATCTCCAACGTCGTGCCGTTCGATCCCTTGGCGGCCGACCGCGCCCGCTCGGCGGCTTCCGCCAACCGTCCGGTAGGCGAGGCCAAGCCCGACGGCGAGATCAAGCGCCGCCCCCGCGGCCGTCGCCCGTCGAACGGCGGCAAGGGCTACGTCGCCAAGGGCTGATCG
>JBBSCK010000030.1:0-23468 GCA_038250335.1 Caulobacterales bacterium | reverse complement strand
TTGAGGCTCACCAGCCGGATCCGGGATCATGCGTCCCGTGTTCGGTCCCTCGATCTGTTGAGCGAGGCCACGGCCGAAACCCGCGTCGCGGCCCGGGCTCAGGTCGTCTTCCTGCGCCGTGTCCGCTTCGGTTTGCCGGTCGCGGCGGCGGTGTCGACTGGAGGCGCAGGCAGGGCTGTCCCGTCGGGGAACGGCTCCGCGGTCGGCTCCGCCGGCATTGTCAGCTTCAGCCGTGATTTTCCGCGCTGGGCCAGGGCGTCGGTCAGGGCGCGCCAGTCGGCCCCCAGGCGGATCGCGGTCTCCAGATCGTCGCCGGGATGGCCCGGCTCGCGTCCGGCCAGGCGCGACTTCAGATGGCGGCAGGTGGCGAGAAGGTTCGAGGCTGCGGACAGGTCGGCCGGCGCGCCCCTGAACCGGCCGATGTCCTCAAGCGTCGCATAGCGCCAGCCCGCTTCCGGCGGCATGTCCAGCACCATGGCCCAGCGCAGGTCGGCGTCAACATGTTCACCCAGGTACAGCCAGGCCTCGGCGTCAGGGCCCCGGCGATAGTGTCCCGGCTGGGTCGGCAGGCCGTGGGCCCCATAGATCCTGAGCGCCTGGGCCTCGACCTGGGCCATGAGGGGCTGGGCGGCGACTGCGACGTGCCCGGCGCGCTCCCAGACGTCGGCGGCCGTGGCGACGGCGGATGGACGCTCCGGTCGACGGCGTCCCGACAGCAATCGCCGCCACATCGCTGGTCGTCCCTAGTTATTGCTCAGCGTGTTGGCCACCGAGATATCCGAGACGACGCGCGACACCTGCTGGACCAGTTCGAAGAATTTGCGCACCTCGGCCGACAGGGCCCGGGGCGCATAGATGATGTCCTCTGGCTGGACGACGAAGGCGTTGGCGGTGAAGAAGCCGGAGGCCTCTTCCAGGTTCAGGCGATAGACCACCGGAACGCCCTTGAGTGTCGCCGGCTGGGTGACGCCCAGGGCCTCGGCGACTTCGGGGCGTTCGAAGCGAAACACCAGGACCGAGCGGGCGTTGGCGAAATTGTCATTCAGGCCACCGGCGCTGCTGAGCGCGCCCGCCAGGGTCGTGACGCCCGCGGGCATGTCGGTCTGGCTGACGGAGCCCAGGGCCCCGAAGGTGTTGAAGCGGCGGGGCGTATAGACCAGGTTCACCTGGTCTCCGCGCTGCAGACGCACATTCTCGGCGAACTCGGTGCTGACGGCGGACAGGGGCGCGCTGAACGTTTCGGTCCCCCGGCGCACCTGAACCTGGATGTCCTCGACCGGACGGGCGGCACCGCCGACGGCGGCGATGGCGTCGAGGATGGTATCGCCGTTCACAGACAGGGGTGCGCGGCCCGGCTGTTTGACCTCGCCCAGCACGGTCACGGTATTGGACAGGTTTTCCTCCACCGCCAACGTAACCTGGGGATTGCCGACCCGACCCTGCAGCGCCCGGCGGATGGCGGCCGCGGCTTCCGTGGTCGTCAGACCGGCGACGCGCACGGCTCCGGCGAAGGGGACCGAGACCGCGCCGTTGCGATCCACGGTGGCCAGCGGCAGGGACTGGTTCCCGGATTGCACGCCCTCGTCGCCATTGCCGCGCCCGAACAGAGATCCGCTCGGCTCGAAGATGGCGATGTTCAACCGGTCGCCCTCGCCGATGACGTCCACCGGCGAGGTGCTGGCGGCGTTGACGAGCGATCCTGCGGAACGACCGGGAACGGCCCGGATACGCTCGGCGGCGGCATAGTCCAGGTTGACCATGGCGTAGTCTGCGCCGTCGGCGTCCACGGCCGCGCCGCGTTCGACCGCGCGCCCGGAGGGGCCGTCCCTCGGCAGGGTCGAGCAGCCGCCGAGGAGGGCGACGATCAGCAGGGCGAGGAGAGATCGCTTCATGATGTCCGAACTCGAAAATACAGCGCCGTGATTACCGGCCTTTGAGCGGCGACGCCACCGTCTAGTCGTGGGACCGGGTCAGCAGACCAGCCCGACCCGCTGCGCCACCTCCGCGAAGTGACGGTCCCAGGTCGGCGCCGTGTAGGGCGGCGCCTTTGGCGGATGGCGGGTGGCGGTTTCCAGCGCGGTTAGCCAGCCCAGGCCGTCCAGTGGATCGATCAGCCGGGCCCCGGGCACCAGTTCCCTGTGGGCCGGGATGTCGGACGCGATCAGCGGCACGCCGAGCGCCGAGGCCTCGACTGCGGGCAAGTCGAATCCCTCGACGGACGAGGGCGCGACCAGGGCTCGGGCGCTGGCCATCAGCGTGGCCAGGGCCGAGTCCGGCAGATCCGCAGCCTGGTGGACGAGGCCGCGCAGGGCAGGCGAGCGTTCCAGATGATCCAGCACCGACTCATTCTCCCAGCCATAGCGGCCGACCAGCACCAGCTGGGGGGCGGCGTCGCCCATCCGCTCCTGCAACCGGCGCCAGATGGTCAGCAGGAAGGCGAGATTCTTGCGCGCCTCAATCGTGCCGATGTGCACGAAATAGGGGCGCGGTGTGGCCGCCGTCGGCCGGATCAGGAAGGTCGGCTCGAGCCCCAGATGGACGGCGTCGATCGGCGGTGGCGTCACGCCCTCGCGCGCAGCGAAGGCGACCAGCTCCTGGGCGGTATAGTGGGAGTTGACGAGGATTCGCGAGGCATGGTGCAGGGTGGTCAGGACCCGGTCGCGATGCTTGTCGCGGTCACCGGGCCGGCAGAACTCCGGATGGGTGATGGGGATCAGGTCGTGCAGCAGGATGATCCGCTCGATCCCCCTGTCCCGAAGCTCCATCAGAATGCGCGGGTCGCTCAGACCGGTGTGGCCGACGTTGAAGTAAAGGCTGCTCGGCGGAAGGTTCTGGATCCACTGCGACCGGAACAGTTGTTTCCAGACGCGGGCGCGCCGGCCGGGTGTTTTGGCCGGGTCGGCCGGGGGCTTGCCAATGACCGACTCCGCCGCCTTCTCGTCGCTGCTGAGCGCGGTCATCAACCGCATCTCGTCCTCGGTCAGCGATCGCTCGAAGAAGTCGCCGGTCCAGCGGGACCGAAGCGTCTGAACGCATTTTCTGAACCAGGTCTCGTCGACCGCGACGAGTTGGTCCTGACGCCCGCGCACGGGCGTGACCTGGACGTCCGGCAGGGATAGCAGCCATTCGGCATAAGCCAGGCAGACCCTGTCGACGCCCGTCGGCGCTGTACGTTCGGCCCGGCTCAGGAGCCGGCTGGCGTCGAACAGGACGGATCGGGTCACGAGAGGCCGACGCGGCCGTAAAGCTCCGCCAGACGTCCCTTGTAGGCCTCGACCGAGAAGAGGGCGGACTGGGCCAGGCCGCGACGAACCAGATCATCGCGGAGACCCTCGTCGGCGTCCAGGGCGCGCAGACCACGGGTCATCGCCTGGACGTCATAGGGGTCGACCGAGATGGCAGCCTCGCCCGCCACCTCAGGCAGGGATCCGCCGGTCGAGGTCAGGACGGCCGTGGACAGGGCCATGGACTCCAGCACCGGCAGACCGAAGCCTTCGTAGAGTGAGGGGAAGAGGGTCGCCTTCGCGCCGCGGATCAGGCTGACCAGCAGGGAGAAGGGCATATACTCATAGCGGCGGATGCGCTGGGCGCTGGGCCCGCCGTCGCGCATCACCTGGTTGAGCAGCGCGGTCTCGCCTTCGTCCAGCCAGGCCCTTCCGCCGACGATCACCAGCGGCGTCGTCAGTCCGGACGCCAGATAGGCCTCGACGACGCGTCCGAGGTTCTTCTTGGGTTCGACGGCACCGAAATGCAGGAAATACTCCTTCCAGCCCAGGCTGAAGACGCCCTCCAGTTCGGTCGTCACATCGGCCTGCGATCGCGAGGTCAGGGCGGTGGGCAGGTGGACCGCCTGATAGGTGTTGGTCACCCGGTCCTCGGACACGCCCAGCAGGCGAATGACGTCCTGGCGGGTGGTTTCCGACACCACGGCGATGTGGTCGGCCCGTTTCGCGATCGCCTGGCAAAGCGCCATATAGCCGGGCTTGTCATCCAGGGTCGTATGCGGGAGACGCA
Organism: Caulobacterales bacterium; assembly: GCA_038250335.1. Classification (GTDB taxonomy): domain Bacteria; phylum Pseudomonadota; class Alphaproteobacteria; order Caulobacterales; family Caulobacteraceae; genus Brevundimonas. The sequence continues at coordinate 19,454 of JBBSCK010000030.1, read as the reverse complement.
GGGGGATCAGGTCGTGAATGGTGTAGACGTTGGGTACGCCACGCGCATGCAGCGGGACAGTCGCGGTCCAGTGCATGGCGTCGGGGGCCTTCAGGCCACCGGACACGTCGAAGCGGACCGGGGTTTCCTTGCGATAGGCCTCGAAGGAACGGTTCGCGATCTGGAACAGGTCCTGTGCCGCCCAGAAGGCGCTCGCGTCGGGCCGCCCGCCGCCCCGCGATGGCCACTCGACCTCGCCGCTGGGCAGGATCGGCCAGACCGTGCGGCCGGCGCGGCTGCCGAGGGTGCGCAGGAATCGATCGAACTTCTTCAGCTTGCGTCCCGGTCGGTCGGCGTCGACCAGGGCGGCCTCGTTCAGCACATTGCTGGCCGAGCGCGAGGCGCGGGGACCATACAGAACCTGTCCCTCCATCCCCAGCAGTCCCAGGGTCGACAGCAGGTTCCGGCCATAGGTCGCGATGCCGGAGCCCTTGGCCAAGGCAAGGTTGTAGCCGTCGACACAAATCGTGGCTGGCGAGTGTGTTACGTTCGCGATAGCCGCAGTCGACGAACCGCTCGCTTGTCGAGCCAAAACCTCTGGATTTTCAGTGCGGAGCGTGCGCCCCACCACATCAGCCGACGTATCCAAATCAAGCCTTCGGCGTGGTTTTTCCGGTGCCGTGCCAAGCGTGCACGGACCTGTTGCGGGGTAGACCCTTGCCCGGCGAGGGTCAACCGGGCGCATCCCCTGTGTCAGGAGACGTAGCCTGCCTGCATCAGTTCGGCGATGTGAACGATCGACACCGGCCGGCCGTCCTCCACGACGAACAGGTTCGAGATCTTGTTGGCAGACAGCAGGTCGACCACGTCGCTCATGCGCTGGTCGGGGGCCACGGTGATGGGCAAGCGGCTCATGATGTCGGCCGCCGAAACATGGGTCACGTCCTGGGCGAAGGCGCGGCGGATGTCGCCGTCCGTGATCATCCCCGCCAGGGTCCCGTTCTGGTCGAGTACGGCGACAGCCCCCTTTCGCCCCTCGGTGATGGCGGTCACCACCTCGGCGAATGTGGCGTCCAGCGCCACGCTGGCCGGCGGGGCATGATTGTCGCCCATCCACTCCCGCACGCTCTGCAGGCTCATGCCGAGGGCACCGCCGGGATGGTGCATCCCGAAGGCTTCGGCCGAGAAATGGCGCCGGTCCATCAGCACCATGGCCAGCGCGTCGCCGAGCGCGAGGGTCATCAGGGTCGAGGTGGTGGGGGCCAGACCGTTGGGGCAGGCCTCGGCCACGCTGGGCATCACCAGGGCCACCGCCGACATCCGCGCGAGGAAGGACGACCCCCGCTGGGTCATGCCGATGACCGGAATATCGTTTCTGTGACAAAACAGCAGCGGATCGCGCAGTTCGCGGCTCTCGCCCGAGTTGGAGATGGCCAGCAGCGTCGTGTCGTGGCGCAGCATGCCAAGGTCGCCGTGGCTCATTTCCGCCGGGTGGACGAAAAAGGCATTGGTACCGGTGGAGGCCAGGGTCGCGGCGATCTTGCCGCCGATATGTCCGGACTTGCCCATGCCGGTCACCACCACATAGCCCGGACGCGCCAGAATGATGTCGCAGGCGCGCGCCAGGCTCGCGTCCACCGTGCGTTCGAGCGACTGCAGTGCCTCGATATTCAGACGGATGACCGCCCGCGCACGCTCGGTCATCGCCCCGACGGCTTCGGCCTGGGATAGCTGGGAGTCGAGGGGCATGGCGGGTTTCCTGCTGCGGCGCCCTGTCCGGGCCGGGCTCGCAGACAGAGTCCGGGCGCGACGCAGGCGTCTGTTCGCCAGGGCGATTTGCCCCATCCTGCAGGATTTCACAATGCAGGAGGGCCAGCACGGACGAAGCACTGTAACGCAAGATCAGCCCCAGCCCGTCAACCTTTGCCGCAACGGCGCGTTATCCACCCGGGATCGTCACTCACAATCGGAAACTCATGTCACCAGATACCGCCATACGCGTCGAAATCCTGTCTGCGCCTCCGGTCCGTCCTGCCGGTCGTCTGGCCCTTTTCCTTGATCTTGACGGAGTCCTGGCCCCTATGGCCCCCGGTCCCGATGACGTGGTCGCCGACCCGCGCCGGACCGCCGTGCTGAAGGCGCTCGACCGTGCGCTGGGCGGCCGGGTGGCGATCGTCAGCGGCCGCACGCTGGGCGAGATCGACCGCATCGCCGACAGCGCCGCCCTGTCTGCGGCCGGCGTTCACGGCCTGGAACGCCGCTCGCGGAGTGGCCGCGTCGAACGGCCCGTTCCGTCTCCCGCCGTGGCCCATGTGGTGGATGCCTTCCAGGTCTTCGCGCGCGACCGGCCGGGGGTCATCGTTGAGGACAAGACGATCTCGGCCGGACTTCATTACCGCCAGGCACCGGAGGCCGAGCAGGAGGCCCACACCATCGCCCGCCGACTGGCGGGCGAGACCGGTCTGACGCTGCAGGCCGGCCATATGGTGCTGGAACTCAAGACGCCGGGATCGGACAAGGGCGGGGCCGTGAGGGCCTTCATGGCCGAACCACCGTTCCTGGGCGCTCATCCCGTCATGCTGGGCGATGACCTGACCGACGAGGCCGGGTTCCGCGCGGCGCGGGCGCTGGGCGGCTTCGGCGTCCTGGTGGGACCTGCGCGCCCGACAGCCGCCGAGTTCGGCCTGGCCGATGTTCCGGCAGTGCTGGACTGGCTGGAGGCGGTCGCGGCGGCCGGAGACGATCAGTGAGCCTCGCCGCCCCCCCCCCCCGTCCGTCGCTGGACCTAGCCCCCATCGGCAACTGCGCCATTTCAGCCCTTATCGACCGCCGGGGCCGCTACGTCTGGGCCTGCGCGCCCCGGGTCGACGGCGACCCCGTCTTCTCCGCCCTGATGGACGGGGAGGATCCGGAGCACGGCTACTGGGCCATCGAACTGGAGGGGCAGGCGGATATCCGCCAGTCCTATGTCCACAACACCCCCGTCCTGCGCACCGTACTGACGGATGAGGATGGCGCATCGGTCGAGATTCTCGACTTCGCGCCCCGGCACCGCAAGCATTCGAGGACCTATCGACCGCTGGCCTTCGCCCGGATCGTCCGGCCGCTCGTCGGCGCGCCCCGTATCCGCGTGCGGCTGCGTCCGTCCGCCGACTGGGGTGCGCGGCGCGCCGACGCCACCTCGGGCTCGAACCACATCCGCTACCGGTGCACCGACATTACCCTGCGGCTGACCACCGACTGTCCCGTTTCGCATGTGCTGGAGGAGCGGGCCTTCCGGCTGGAGCAGCCGCTGGCTTTTTTCCTCGGCCCCGACGAGGGCTACGACCAGGAGGTCGGGCCCGGGCTCTCGGCGACGCTGGACCGGACCGTGGCCTACTGGAAGGACTGGGTCCGCACCCTCTACATCCCGCTGGACTATCAGGAGGCGGTGATCCGGGCGGCCATCACGCTGAAGCTCTGCGCCTATGAGGAGACCGGGGCCATCGTCGCGGCCATGACCACCTCGGTGCCCGAGTTCCCCGAGAGCGGTCGCAACTGGGACTATCGCTACTGCTGGATCCGCGATGCCTACTATACCGTCCGGGCGCTGAATCGCCTCGGCGCGGTCGACATGCTGGAGAACTATCTCGTCTATCTGCGCAATCTAGTGGATGACGCCGACGGCGGCCACGTCCAGCCTGTCTATGGCGTGGGCCTGGAGCCGGGGATCGGCGAGCGGATCGTGACCTCGGTTGAGGGCTATCGCGGGATGAAGCCGGTGCGTGTCGGCAACCAGGCCCACGAGCATCTGCAGCATGACGTCTATGGCCAGATCGTCCTGCCGCTGGTGCAGGCCTTCTATGACCAGCGACTGCTGCGCGCCGGATCCCTCGACGATTTCCACGCGCTGGAGAAGGTCGGCGACCGCGCGTTCGCCATGCATGACCAGCCCGACGCCGGCCTGTGGGAGTTTCGCACCATCGCACGGGTGCACACCTATTCATCGGTCATGTGCTGGGCCGCCTGCGACCGGCTGGCCAAGGCGGCGGCCAAACTGGAGCTTGCGGCGCGCAGCGAGGTCTGGACCGACCGCGCGGCCACGATCCGGGCCCGGATCGAGGCCGAGGCCTACCTGCCCGAAGAGGGCCGCTTCGGGGCCAGCTTCGGTGGCCGCGAGCTGGATGCCTCCCTGTTGCAACTGGTCGATCTGGGCTTTCTGGCCCCCGACGATCCCCGCCAGATCGCCACCTTCGACGCCATCGAACGCGATCTGAAGAAGGGGCCGTACCTGTTCCGCTATGTCGAGCCCGACGACTTCGGCGCGCCCGAGACCGCGTTCAACTTCTGTACGTTCTGGTTCATCGAGGCGCTGCACCAGAACGGCCGGATCGAGGAGGCGCGCGAGATTTTCGAACAGATGCTGAGCCGGCGAACCCATGCCGGACTGCTCAGCGAGGATATCTCGCTCAGCGACAGCGAGCTGTGGGGCAACTATCCGCAGACCTATTCGCTGGTCGGCATCATCAATTGCGCCGTCCTGCTCAGCCGGTCGTGGACCGACGTCCGGTGAGCGGGACCCCTGCCCCGGGCGACATCACGACATCGGGTTGGAGCCTGTTGGAAGCGTCAGCGTTGGAACGGCCATGTCCCGTCTGATTGTCGTCTCCAACCGCGTCTCTGCTCCCGTCGATCCGGCCGCCGGTTCGGCCGGCGGCCTCGCCATGGCCCTGTCGGCTGCCCTGAAGACGTATGACGGTCTGTGGTTCGGCTGGTCCGGAGAAACGACGGAACAGTTCACCGGCGCGCTGAAATACGAAGACCGGGCCGGGGTCACCGTGGCCCTCGTCGATCTCGAGGCCCAGGATGTCGACGAATACTACAACGGCTATGCCAACAAGACGCTGTGGCCGCTGTTCCATCACCGCGTCGACCTGACGGCCTATGAGCGGTCCTATGGCGAGGGCTATGAACGGGTGAACCGCCGGTTCGCCGAGGTCCTGGCCCCGCTGATCCAGCCCGACGACGTGATCTGGGTCCACGACTACCATCTGATCCCCATGGCCCGGGACCTGCGAAGGCTGGGGATCCGCAACCGGATCGGCTTCTTCCTGCATACGCCCTGGCCGGTGCGGCAACTGCTGGTGACCCTGCCGCACCATCGCCGGCTGGTCGAAAGCCTGTTCGCCTATGACCTGATCGGGTTCCAGACCCAGGAATGGCTGGACCTGTTCCGCGACTATGTGATCTCGGAGGCGAGGGGAGAGCTGGCGGGCTATGGCGGGCTGGAAGCGTTCGGCCGCAAGGTGCGGGTCGGTGTCTTCCCCATCGGCATCGATGTCGAGGGCTTCATCGACGCGCGCAATTCACGCGAGGGCCTGCGGACCTACGACCGGATGGCCGCCTCGGCGGCCTTCCGGTCGATGATGGTGGGGGTGGACCGCCTCGACTATTCCAAGGGACTGGAGGAACGGATGCTCGGCTATGAGCAGTTCCTGCACGACAATCCCGACATGCGCGGCGACGTCTTCCTGGTCCAGGTGACGCCGATCAGCCGCGATGATGTCGACACCTATCAGGACATCCGCGCGCGACTGGATTCGCTCGCCGGCCGGATCAACGGCGAATACGCCGACATGGACTGGCAGCCGATCCGGTATCTGAACCGCAGCTACCGGCGCGATCAACTGGCCGGCATCTATCGGGCCGCTCGGGTCTGTCTCGTCACGCCGCTGCGTGACGGCATGAACCTGGTCGCCAAGGAGTTTGTCGCCGCCCAGAATCCGGACGATCCCGGTGTTCTGATCCTGTCGCGGTTCGCGGGGGCGGCCGAACAGATGGGCGAGGCCCTGCTGGTCAATCCGTTCAGCCGCGAGGAACTGTCCGACGCCATCAACCGCGCCCTGACCATGCCGCTCGCCGAACGCGTGCGGAAATGGCAGGCCCTGATGCAGGTGGTGCGCGACACCGATGTCGGCGTCTGGCGCGACAGTTTCGTGGGTGCGCTGAACGCCGTGGAGATCGTCGGCGATGGCGACGCGCCCTTTCACGGACGCGCCGACGCCGCGTGAGCACGGTTCGGGGTCTAGCTGTTCCCTGCGCGGCGTTCGTGCGGTCTCAATAGATCTCGAACAGGCCCGCAGCCCCCATGCCGCCGCCCACGCACATGGTGACGACGCCGTATTTCGCGCCGCGACGCTTGCCCTCGATCAGGACGTGCCCGGTCATGCGGGCCCCCGACATGCCGTAAGGGTGACCGATCGAGATGGCACCGCCCGAGACGTTCAGCCGGTCCATGGGAATGCCCAGGGTGTCGGCGCAATACAGGACCTGGACGGCGAAGGCCTCGTTCAGCTCCCAGATGCCGATGTCGTCCACAGTCAGCCCATGCCGCTTGAGCAGTTTGGGCACCGCATAGACCGGGCCGATGCCCATCTCGTCCGGCTCGCAGCCCGCCACGGCCATGCCGCGATAGGCCCCGAGTGGAACGAGGTTGCGCTTCACCGCTTCGCCCGCCTCCATGATCACCGAGGCCGAGGCCCCGTCTGACAGCTGCGACGCATTGCCGGCGGTGATGAACGCGCCCTGCTGGATCACCTCGCCGCCCCCGAACACGGGCTTGAGCGACTTCAGGCCTTCCAGAGTCGTGTCGGCGCGGTTGCCCTCGTCCTTCGACAGGGTGACCTCTTTCGAAGCGGTCTGGCCCGTCGCCTTGTCGGTGACCAGCATGGTGGTGGTCATCGCCACGATCTCGGCGTCGAGACGGCCGTCGGCCTGGGCCTGGGCGGTGCGCTGCTGGGATTGCAGGGCGTATTCGTCCTGACGGTCGCGCGAAATGCCGTAACGGGCCGACACCACCTCGGCCGTCTCCAGCATGGACATATAGATGTGCGGTGCGAGCTTCAGCAGGTCGGGATCCGACATCCGGTACAGGTTCATATGCTGGTTCTGGACCAGGGAGACGGACTCGAGGCCGCCGCCGACCGCCATCTTCTGCTGGTCGAACACCACCTGTTTGGCCGCCGTGGCGATGCCCATCAGGCCCGAGGCGCACTGGCGGTCCACAGTCATGCCCGGAACCGTCGACGGCAGGCCGGCCGCGAGCGCGATCTGGCGCGCCACATTGGTGCCGGTCGAGCCCTGCTGCAGGGCGGCCCCCATGACCACATCCTCGATCTCGGCCGGATCGACGCCGGCACGCTGGACCGCGTGCCGCACCGCATGGGCCCCCAGTTGCTGGGCCTGGGTGTCGTTGAAGGCCCCGCGATAGGCGCGCCCGATGGGGGTCCGTGCCGTCGATACGATCACCGCTTCACGCATGGAAATCTCCCTGATGCGCTATCGCCCGGCTCGCGGAGCCTTGCTGCTTGAGCGCGTTATTGTTGGCCTGACTCTAAGCGCCTGCCGTTGCGTCAAGGCAAGTCAAGAGCGGTGGCGTCAGCCGCCATGGGATGCCTGGGCCTTGGTCAGCTCGATCATGCCCTGGGCTGCGCCCATTTCGGGCACGATCTCGCCGGTGCGGTCAGAGATGGCCTCGAACTGCGCGGCAACCTGTTCGGCGGCGTCGGGGCCCACGGCGCGGATGCCCTGGGTCAGGGTCACATAGGCCCGCTCGAACCCGCCGGCTCCGGCCCCCAGGATACAGCGCGTCGGCGCGTCCTGGCTGACCAGATACAACAGCCCCGGCGACACCAGCTCCGGCCCGAGGGCCTCCAGCGGCAGGGCGGCACCCAGGTCCTCGGTCATGCGGGTATGGGCGGTGGGGGCCAGGCAGTTGACCCGGATGTCGTTCTTCGCGCCTTCGATCGCCAAGGTCTGCATGAGGCCGACCAGAGCCATCTTGGCGGCGCCATAGTTCGACTGGCCGAAATTGCCGTAGAGGCCCGAGGACGAGGTGGTCATGACGATGCGGCCGTAGTTGCGCTCGCGCATGCCGTCCCACACGGCCTTGGTGCAGTTGACCGCCCCCATCAGATGCACGTCGACGACAAAGCGGAAATCCTCGATCTCCATCTTGGCGAAGGACCTGTCGCGCAGAACACCGGCGTTGTTCACCAGGATGTCGACGGAGCCCCACCGTGCGGTCGCCTCGGCGACCATGGTCTGTACGGCCGCGACGTCGGTCACCGAGGCACCGCTGGCCATGGCCTCGCCGCCGGCCGCCTCGATCTCGGCGACGACCGACTCGGCCGGGCTCATCGAGGAGCCGGCCCCGTCGCGGGCCACGCCGAGATCGTTGACCACCACCCGCGCGCCCCGGGCCGCGAGGGCGAGGGCGTGTTCGCGCCCCAGTCCACCCCCGGCGCCCGTGATGATCGCCACCTTGCCATCAAACCGCATCGCCATTGTTCAGGCCTCCTTATCGTTGTTCACCCTGATAACAGGCCCGGTGGCTGCGCCAAGGGGGCGCTATGTGTTGAAATGGCGCCACAGTTGCCCCGGTTCGGACCTGAACAGGGAACCCGGGGCCAACTCTGCCGTTCGACCCGGTGAGAGTCCCGTGTAAGCGTGGCCTTAGCCAATCAATGATCATGAGGACTGATATGAAGCTGAAACTTCTCGCCAGCGTCGCAGTAGCGGGGCTTTTCGCCGCCGGTGCTGCATCGGCTGAGCCCGATGGGTGGTACGGTGCGGTCGACGCCGGCTATCACTTCACGGAAAACAACATCAACGTCGAGGCCACGGGCAACGGCGTGAACTGGCAGCTGGAGATGAACGATGGCTGGGCCGCGTTTGCGCGTCTGGGCTACCGGTTCAACCCGAGCTGGCGCGTTGAGCTCGAGGGCGGTTACCGCTCGGGCGACATCGGCCGCATCCGTCACTCGACGGGTTCGATGCCGACCGGCGTTTGCAACTTCACCCCGGCGACCGGCCCGTGCTTCTCGCCCGAAGGCGACGTCGAATCGACGACGCTGATGGCCAATGTCATTTATGACATCGGCGGCGAGTACTGGGGCGTTCGTCCGTTCGTGGGTCTCGGCGTCGGCGTCAACCGCGTCAACACCGAGTTCGTGGGCACGATCCGCGGCCAGCGCGGCGTGTCGGTCGCGGCCGACGATTCGTCGACCAAGTTTGCGGCCCAGGCGATTGCCGGCCTGGCCTATGCGGTCGGCGACCGGACCAACATCGACCTGACCTACCGCTACCTGACCGGCGACATGGAGTTCGCCACGGCGACCAACTCCACCCTGGCGGCCAACAACTACGGCACCTTCGAGGGCGACTACGACCAGAGCCATACGGTGACCCTGGGCCTGCGCTACGCCTTCGGTGCGGACGCCGCCCCGCCGCCGCCGCCTCCCCCGCCGCCGCCCCCGCCGCCTCCCCCGCCGCCGCCCCCGCCGCCTCCGCCGCCTGCCCAGGCTCCGGTCGCGCGCGAGTTCGTGGTCTATTTCGACTGGGATCGCTCGGACCTGACGACGGAAGCCCGCTCGGTGGTGACCCAGGCCGCCAACTACGCCAAGTCGGGCCGTCCGACGCGCGTTCTGGTGGTCGGCTACGCCGACACCTCCGGCTCGGCCGCCTACAATGTGGGCCTGTCGAACCGGCGTGCGCGCACCGTGGCTGACGCCCTGGTCGCCAATGGTGTGGCCGGCGGCGTGATCGCGCTGGACGGCAAGGGTGAGACCAACCTGGCCCGCCCGACCGCCGACGGCGTTCGCGAGCCTCTGAACCGTCGCGCCACCATCGGCATCAACTTCTAGAACGCGCGGGCGAGGGGTCCGGACTTCGGTCCGGACCCCGGACCCGGCCTCTGGAAGACGTCGGGGGGCGTCGGTGCGGAGGGGGGGCGTGTTTCGTCCCGGCCTTCGAACCCTGTTCCCCGTGAATGATCCGTATGCCGAGCCGCCGGTTCTCCCCCAGGGAGGCCGGCGGTTTTGCTTTTCCGGGTGACCTGGCCGACCTCGCGCCACGCCACTCGCTTTTTTGGACAAGTCGGTTGATCCGCGATGCGGGGGCGACGACAAAGGCCTCCATGCCCGAGTCCCGAACCTCTCGTCCGGTCCGCGACGGAACCGCCCCGCGCTCTCGTGAGAGAGCCATGGGGTGGACCCTGCGGCCCGCCCTGACCGGGTGCACCGTGTTTCGACCCCGTCCCGAAGACTTCGCGTGAGCCGGTCCTGACCATGGCGGACGTCCGCATCACCCCCCGACACGCCCCCGGCGACCTCGCCCCGACCGGGCCGGCCCGTGCGCCCGCGCGCCCCGGCCCCGGCCCCGGCCCCGGCCCTGTCGCTGCAGTGTCTGCGACCCTGGCCGCCCCGCCCGCCCGGTTCGCGCCGGGCCAGTCGCTCAAGGGGCGCCGCTTCCTGATCGTGACGGCCCCGTTCGGCCCGTTCGGCCGGGTCCTGGCCGAACAACTGGCGGCCGAGGGGGCCTCGGTGGCGCGCATGCTGTTCAACGCCGGGGACGCCGCCTACTGGCGCCGCTCGGGCGCGGTGCCCTACACCGGCGACGTGCGCCGCTGGCCCGCCCGGCTGGCCCGGCTGGTCCAGGACCAGGGCCTGACCGACCTGATCGTGTTCGGCGAGGGCGGACCCTACAACCAGGGCGTCCTCAGCCAGGCAAGGAAGCTCAAGGCCCTCGCGGCCGGGGCCGCTGACGGGGCGAGGGTCGAGGGTCGGGGGTCGAAGGCCGATGCGTCCGGCGCTCGACAAGACCACGCCCCGACCTCTGCCGACCCCGCCGCTCAAGCAGCGAGGCTCCGCGAGCCGAGCGATAGCGGCGCGGCGTCAGCCGCCCACCCCTTGCGCATCTGGGTGCTGGAGAACGGCTATTTCCGGCCCGACTGGATCACGGTCGAGGAGGACGGCGTCAACGCCTCCTCAGGCCTGCCGCGTGACCGCACAGCCTATGACCCGCCCATCCCCGAGATCCTGCCAACCCGGCCGGCGGGCAGGATCCTGCCCCACCACGTCATCAACATCAGCCTGTATCACGTGGCCCAGCCGCTCGGCCGGCTGGTGTTCCGTCGCTATGTCTATCCCTACACCCAGTCGCCCTGGCTGCAGTTCATCGGCCACGTCCGGCGCTATCTGAGCCTGACCCTGCGCTCCAGGACCGAGAGCGACGCCGGAGTGATCCGCGCCCGGGGGCCGTTCTTCATCGCCTGCCTGCAGCGCGAGGGCGACGCCCAGCTGCTGCGTTACTCGCACTACGCCGACAACACCGCCTTCCTGGCCGAGGTGCTGTCCTCGTTCGCCCGGCACGCCGCCCCGGACGCCCGGTTGGTGATCAAGAACCACCCGCTCGATCCCGGACTGGTCGACCTGGCCCGCATGACCCACATCCTCGCCGTCGAGCGCGGCATCGCTGACCGGGTCGACTTCATCGACGGCGGAAACCTCGCCGCCCTGTGCCGCGCCTCCAACGGCATGGTGGTCAACAACTCCTCCGCCGCCCTGTCGGCCCTCGGCTTCTCAACCCCCGTCAAGGTCCTGGGCGAAGCCTTCTTCGACATCGACGGCCTCACCGACCAGGCCCCGATCCACGCCTTCTGGACCAGCCCCACACCCCCCGATGACGCCCTGTTCAACCGCTTCAAGGCCCACGTCATCGCCAGAACACAGGTCAACGGAAACTACCACGAACCCAAGGCCCTCAAACCCACCGCAAAAGCTCTCGCCAGAAAGTTTGCCGCAGTCCGGTGAGACTTGGGACTCCCTCCACCTATGAGGTCGATCCAACGCTCCAGACGATCGAGCCCGGCAAACCAACCAGTGCTACTGACGCGCGGAAGAGACCTTGGGGGTGCGTTCGGGTCCGCCAGATCTCTGGTGAAAGATCAGCGAGACAAACAGCGCGCCGGGGCGGCGCATCCATCAAGCCCCGGTTCAGCCCCCGGCGCGAACCAGAGCCGGTTCCGCGCCTGGGCCGGGCCCCGACCGCTCGATCGCGGCCTGGCCAACAGCGATGACGAGGGTCGCGGTCAGGGCAGCCGAAGCAACGGCAGCAGCGACCATCCGCGCGGCTTCGACCACGGGGCTAAACCTGTCTCTCCGGTCCTGCTCCATGACTCTCCCCGAATCGCCCGGCAGCCTCAGGGACCACGACGACGATCGTGGCGCAAGCCACTGAACCGTGTGCAATAAACAAAGACCCGCCCGACGCCGGTTTCGGCACCGGGCGGGTTCGATGCCCTGGTGATCAGCCCGTGAAAGGGCGGATCAGGATCTCGACGCGACGGTTCTGGGCCCGGCCCTCGACCGTGGCGTTGGAGGCGACCGGTACGCGCGAGGACTGTCCTGCCACGAACAGCCGTTCGCGCAGGACGCCCCGGCGGATCAGGGCGTCGGCGACGGCGAGGGCGCGGCGCTCGGACAGAGGCTGGTTGATGACGTCGCCGCCTGAGGAATCCGTGTGGCCGACGATGTCCACCACCGACCGGTCATACTCCTGCAGGACGCCAGCCACATCGGAAAGCACGGCGTCGAAGCGTGGCTCAATGTTGGACTGATTCACGGCAAAGGTGACGTCCGAGGGCATGCGCAGAACCAGATTGTCGCCCTGGCGTGCCACGCCGACGCCTGTGCCGCTCAGTTCCGCCTCGAGCGCGCGCTGCTGGCGATCCATATAGGAACCGACTGCGGCACCCCCTAGCGCGCCCACGCCGGCGCCGATCAGGGCGTTACGACGGCCCTGTTCGCCGTCAGAGGTGTTGGTCAGATAGCCCAGGACTGCGCCGCCGAGCGCCCCGGCAATTGCGCCGGTAGCGGTATTGTTGCGGCCCGGGGTCGAGCTGTAGGGGTCCATGGTGGTGCAGGCGGAAGTGCCTAGCAGGGCGGCGACGCCAAGGCCGCTGACGATCAGGTTCATACGCATAAAAAGGATCCTTCCGAGATCAGTGTTGCGCCGGAAACGCGAGCCGAACGGTGAAGGTTCCTGCCTGACCCCAGGATGAACGGACCGCCAGGTTTGCCGCAGCGCGACCTCAAACTGCCAATTTGTGACGCCAGGGGGTATGACGTCTCCCCGAGCGGTCCCGGATGGATCGCTACCCGACTCTGAAAGGGCCTCCGTGACCTCCACCCTCAACGCTCCGACGACCACTTCCGGGGGCATCAAGCCGGTTTCCATGTCGCGATACGACGCCGACTTCCAGGAATTCAGCGATGAATTGGGGGCGTCTTTCAAGAGATACGGCTTTGCCGTGGTGTCCGATCACGGGCTGGACGAGGCCGTCATCGCCAGCGCCATCGATGATGCCAAGGCCTTCTTCGCCCTGCCCGAAGCCGTCAAGCGTGCCTATTATCAGCCCGGCACCGGCGGCGCGCGGGGTCTGACGCCGTTCGGGACCGAGGCCGCAAAGGACGCCAGGGCGGTCGATCTGAAGGAGTTCTGGCACACGGGCCGCGAGCTGCCCCAGGGACACCCCTACCGGCTCTATATGCGAGACAACCTCTGGCCGCCGGAAATCCCGGGGTTGCGGCCGCATCTCTATGGAATGTTCGAGGCGCTCGACGCGCTGGGCCGCAGGATCCTGCGCGCCATCGCCCGGTCCATGGTGCTGGGCGACGATTTCTTCGAGGACAAGGTCGATCTGGGCAACAGCGTGCTGCGCATGCTCCACTATCCGCCGGTCCCTGCCGATGCGGCCGGTGTGCGAGCCGGGGCGCATGAGGACATCAATGTCATCACCCTGTTGCTCGGGGCCGAGGAGGCCGGGTTGCAGCTTAAGGACACGGACGGAGCGTGGCTCGACATCGCGCCGCCGCCGGGAGCCCTCGTCGTCAATATCGGCGACATGCTGCAGCGACTGACCAACCATGTCCTGCCGTCGACGACGCACCGGGTGGTCAATCCAGCCCCGGAGCGTCGGGGGTTCGCGCGTTACTCGACCCCCTTCTTCCTGCACTTCAACCCGGACTATGTGATCGAGACCCTGCCCTCGACGATCTCGGCGGAGAACCCGGACCGCTATGCCGGCCAATCGATCATGGCCGAGGACTTCCTGACCGAGCGGCTGAAGGAAATCCGGCTCCTGTAGCGCGCTACGGTCATCTTTCGAACCCGGGCCCATCATCCCCGGCCCGGATGCCGGAATGACGGGATCGTCCGGTCAGGCCGCTTCGTCCCCGCTCGGCCTGGTCGTGCCGGGATTCCGGGCGAACTGGCCGCCCCGGCGAAAGCGCCACAGATAGGATGGTGCGATAGCCTCAAGCCCGGTCGGCACGATCCCGAGGGCCGACAGACCCTCGGCACCCGGTGCCACAACATTGTCGACCTTCAGCATCAGCACCTGGTCCCGCGTCAGCACGGGCGCGATGCCCACGAGGGCCGTTAACTCGGTGACCCGGCCCAGCGTCGCCGCGACGAACACGGGGAGAGGGGCCAGCAGGCGCATCCGGCCCGTCTCGCGCAGGATGTATTTGAGGATGTCCTTGAAGCTCCAGACCTCGGGTCCGCCCAGTTCGAAGGTACGACCGGCGGCGTCCGGGCGCGCGACGGATCGAGCGATCGCCTCGGCCACGTCCCCGACATAGACCGGCTGGAACTTCGTCTTTCCGCCGCCGATCAGGGGCAGGGCAGGGGAGGTCGTGGCCATGTCCGCGAACCGGTTCAGAAACCCGTCGCCGTTCCCGAACACGATGGACGGGCGCAGGATCACGGTGTCGGGCTTGACCGCTCGGACGGCATTCTCGGCCTCACCCTTGGTGCGGCCGTAGTCGGCCTCGGAGGTCGCGTCGGCCCCGATGGCCGAGACCTGGACCAGGCGGCCAACACCGCCGGCCACGCAGGCCTCGGCGATGTGGCGGGCACCCTCGACATGGGCCTTGGCGAAGCTGCGGCCCGGCGTCTGGAACAGCAGGCCGACCAGGTTCACAGCCGCGTCGGCACCGACGAGGGCCGCCGCCACGTCGGAGGGTTGGGTGATGTCGCAAAGGACGGGCTGGATCTGACCGGGATCGCCGAGAATACGCATATCCTGCGCCAGGGCAGGCTTGCGGACGGCGATGCGCACGCGCCACCCACGTTTGGCCAGGGCCCGGACGGCCTGGGTGCCGACAAAGCCGGAGCCGCCGAAGACGGTGACCAGACCGGGGCTGGATTCGGACATGAAAAGCTTCTCTCGAAATCGGGCCATGATCGTTTTGACCCTGCGGGTCGGGGATAGACGATGGGCCGGACCCCCGCAACGCGGGGCATGGACGCGGGCCCGCACGACCGACCCAAAACCGCTGTTGACCCGCTCCGTGCACTGCCTTAAGGGTCCGCGCCTTCCGGACAGGAACGCCCTTGGGCGCGACAGTCAGGGCCCAGGTGGCGGAATTGGTAGACGCGCTGGCTTCAGGTGCCAGTGATAGAAATGTCGTGGAGGTTCGAGTCCTCTCCTGGGCACCAGTTTCAGAACGGCGCCGCATCGAAAGATGCGGCGCCGTTTGCTTTGGGGCGGTTCATTGCAGGTCGGCGCGCCGCAGCTGACGGCCCGGGTACCGCCCGGCTCGCCTCTCGCCTCCCGGCCCGCGCTGGTCTAGAGGCAGGGCATGACTGTTTACCTGCATGAAGGCGATCTCCCCGCCGGCCTCGACCTGGGCCCCGAGGTCGCCGTCGATTCCGAGACCATGGGGCTTCGTTTCCGACGCGATCCGCTGTGCGTTGTTCAGCTGTCGGCGGGCGACGGCGACGCTCACGTCGTGCGGCTGCAGCGGCCCGGCTACGACTGCCCCAATCTGAAGCGACTGATGGCCGATCGGGACGTGCTGAAAATCTTTCACTTCGGCCGTTTCGACATCGGCATGGTCGAGCTGCATCTGGGGGTCGAGACCGGCCCGGTCTATTGCACCAAGATCGCCTCGAAACTGGCCCGGACCTATACCGACCGGCACGGGCTGAAGGACGTGGCGCGCGAACTGGCAGGCATCGACCTGTCCAAGGCGCAGCAGTCGTCGGACTGGGGTGCCGCCGAGCTGTCGCAGGCCCAGCTGGACTACGCCGCCTCCGACGTCCTGCATCTGCATGTCATCAAGGACCGATTGAACCAGATGCTGGTGCGCGAGGGCCGGATGGCCCTGGCCCAGGCCTGTTTTGACTTCCTGCCGACCCGCGCCCGCCTCGATCTCGCCGGCTGGGACGAAATGGATATCTTCGCACACAGCTGATGACCGACTTCGACCCGGCAGAGGACCGAAAGCGCACCGACGAGGCGCGGCTGGCCGAACAGGCCGGCCGGTGGCGTTCGCGCTCGCGCCGGGTCCAGCTGTACCGCCGGCTGCTGCCGATTCTGATCGTCCTTCTGGCGGGTGGAGCCCTGAGCTGGACGGTGTTCCGTACGGTCATGTCCGGGGTTGAGAGAAAGGCGAGCCAGTCACAGGAAGTCCGCCTCGACAATCCGATGTTCCATGGCCAGGACGCCCAGGGCCGCTCCTTTGTCATCGGAGCGCAGGGGGCTGTGCGGGATCCCGTGACCGGTTGGTTCCGGC
This sequence comes from Caulobacterales bacterium, assembly GCA_038250335.1. Taxonomy (GTDB): domain Bacteria; phylum Pseudomonadota; class Alphaproteobacteria; order Caulobacterales; family Caulobacteraceae; genus Brevundimonas. The sequence continues at coordinate 3,075 of JBBSCK010000030.1, read as the reverse complement.
TGAACGGCCCTGTGCTGCGGCTCAATCTCGGCGGCACCCGGATTACCGAGATGACGGCGGACGCCGGTATCTACAACGAGGCCGAACGGTCGGTCACCATCGGTCCCAACGTGCGGATTTCGGACGGAGGATCGGGTTTCGTGCTGACTACACCCGAGGCCGTCGTCGACACCGCAACGGGCGTGATCACCGGCGACAGGGGTGTCGAGGGGCGCGGACCGCTTGGAACCCTGTCGGCTTCGTCCTATGTCATCCGCGACCAGGGCGAACGCGTCGAGTTTCGGGGCCAGGGCGACAACAAGGTGCGGGGAACCATCACCCCCGCTTCATCCGGCAGGTGACCATGTCGAAGTCCAGACTGAGCCTTCTCGTGGCGATAACCGCCCTGTCCCTGGCCCTGCCTGGGGTGGGCGGTGCGCAAAGCAGCGGGGCCGGGGGCGGCGGGGCGGGCTCCGACGCGCCCGTGGCATGGGGCGGCGACCTGTTCGAATACACGCCGAACGGCTTCACGCTCACTGGCCGGGCCGAGATGACCCAGGGCGGCAACCGCCTGCGCGCCAACCGGATCAGCTTCGTCACCTCGGACGGCGTCCTGACCCGGGTGGAGGCGACCGGCGAGGTCTATTTCGTGACGCCGGAACAGACAATGCGCGGCGATCGCGCCGTCTATGACCTCGGCTCGGACGAGGTCACCGTGACGGGCGACGTCATCCTGACCCAGGGTCAGAACGTCGTGACCGGTGGCCGGCTGGTCTACAACGTCGCGACCGAGAACGCGCGGATGGAGGGCGGCCCGACGGCCCAGGGCGACCGCGTGCGGGGCGTCTTCTATCCCCAGGGGGGGAACTGAGCCCCCGGGTTCGGTCGCACGCCTGAATGGCCCGCAAGGAACTCTCCGCACTGAACCTGGACGAGCGGGCGGCCGACAAGGCTTCGGCACCCGAACCCGCGCCCGCTCGCGGCCTGAGGGTGCGCAACATCGCCCGGGCGTTCGGCGCGCGTCAGGTGGTGTCCGATGTCTCGCTGACGGTACAGAGGGGCGAGGTCGCGGGCCTGCTGGGCCCCAACGGGGCCGGCAAGACCACGTGTTTCTACATGATCACCGGCCTGATCCCGGCCGACAGCGGCTCGATCTGGCTGGACGGCGAGGACATCACGTCCCAGCCCATGTACCAGCGCGCCCGTATGGGCCTGGGCTATCTGGCGCAGGAGGCCTCGATCTTCCGCGGCATGACGGTCGAGCAGAACGTCATGGCCGTGGTCGAACTGCACCACACCGGCAGCGCCATCGGGACCGAGACCACCCGTCTGCTGGAGGAACTGCACATCGAACACCTCCGGCACGCGCCTGCGCAGGGTTTGTCGGGCGGCGAGCGGCGCAGGGTCGAAATCGCCCGGGCCCTGGCCGGCAAGCCCAGCTTCATGCTGCTGGACGAGCCGTTTGCCGGGATCGATCCCCTGGCCATCGCAGACATCCGTCAGGTGATCCGCTATCTGGCGGGCGAGGGCATCGGCGTGCTGATCACCGACCACAATGTGCGCGAGACCCTCGACATCATCGACCGCGCCTCGATCATCTCCAACGGATCAGTGCTGTTCGAGGGCACGGCGGACGAGGTGATCCACGATCCCGAGGTGCGCCGGGTCTATCTGGGCGACCTGTACGGCTGAGCGGCCGGCGTCTGCAGATGCAGACCGGGGGAGAGGTGCCCCTTTCGCAGTTGCCACGGGTCGCTCTCGGGTCGAATCCGGGGACGCTGCGGCACCGTGGTGGTTGGAGCGTATCGCGGGGTCGTTCGCCTCGCGTTAACCGCTTCTCTGCATCCTGACAGCAAGTTCCGGGCCATGACGGTCCGGCTTGGAGCGCACGCAGGTGATCGGTCAGAGGCTCGAGGTACGGCAGGGGCAGGGGCTGGTCATCACCCCCCAGCTGCAGCAGGCCATCAAGCTGTTGCAGCTGTCCAACCAGGAACTGGACGAATACGTCGAGGCGGAGCTGGAGAAGAACCCTCTGCTGCAGCGCGAGGAGCCCGAGAGCGCGCCGGAGGTAGCCCGCGAGGCCCCGGCCGACGCCAGCGAACTAAGCTTCTCTGACACAGAGGCACCCGACCGGTCCTCGACCGTCGATGCGCGCGAGGACGACGTCTATGGCGACGCTACGGCCGGTGAACGCACCTCCGACCGGTTGTCGGACGAGGCGGCCGAGCAGCCGGGCCTGTCGGACTGGTCCGCCGCCGGCAAGGGCGGATCGTTCAACGACGGCGACGGCGGCGAGCGTCCCGAACGGCGCGACCCGACCCTGTGGGAGCATCTGCAGGCCCAGGCGTCGTCGGCCGGCTTCTCGGCCACGGATCACGCCATCGCGCTGAGCCTGATCGACGGGGTGGACGAGGGGGGCTATCTGCGGGGCGAACTGGCCGAAATCGCCGACCGTCTGGGCTGCGGGCTGGCGCGCGTCGAGGCGGTCCTCGCGGTATGTCAGGGGTTCGAGCCGACAGGGGTGATGGCGCGCTCGGTGCCGGAATGCCTGAAACTGCAGCTGATCGAGCGCAATCGCTTCGATCCGGCCATGGCGGTGCTGCTGGACAATCTGGAGCTTCTCGCCCGGCGCAATCTGGCTGCCCTGCGGACCGCCTGCGGTGTCGACGGCGAGGAGCTGGCCGCGATGATCAGCGAGCGGACGGCGCTTACGCCCCGTCCCGGGGCGGGTTTCGCCGGCGAGGTCGCCCAGACCGTGATCCCGGACGTTCACGTCCGCCCCGACCCGGCGGGTGGCTGGCGGGTTGAGCTGAACACCGACACCCTGCCACGCCTGCTGGTGGACAAACGCTATCACGCCACGGTCTCGGCGGGGGCCAGGAGCGCGGCGGAGAAGGCCTTCGTGGCCGACTGCGCCGCCCAGGCCACCTGGCTGGTCAAATCGCTGGATCAGCGGGCCAGGACCATCCTCAAGGTCGGGTCCGAGATCGTGCGCCAGCAGGACGCCTTTCTGGCCTTCGGCGTCGAGTTCCTGCGGCCGCTGAACCTCAAGACCGTGGCCGACGCCATCGGCATGCACGAGTCGACCGTCTCGCG
>JBBSCK010000029.1:0-24087 GCA_038250335.1 Caulobacterales bacterium | reverse complement strand
TGAAGATCTCGGTGATGGCGCGGGCGTCGGCCCCGTTCAGCGGCCGGTTGACAGCGATCACCCCGCCGAAGGCCGAGACTGCGTCGCACTCAAGCGCGCGCGCATAGGCGGTCGACAGGTCGGATCCGACCGCCACGCCGCAGGGGTTGGCGTGTTTGACGATGACGCAGGCCGGGGCCTCGAACTCGGCCACCAGCTCATAGGCGGCGTCGGCGTCGGCGATATTGTTGTAGCCCAGTTCCTTGCCCTGGACCTGGTCCGCATGGGCCACGCCGGGGCGGGTGTCGCCGGTGCGATAGAAGGCTCCCGTCTGGTGCGGGTTCTCGCCGTATCGCAGGGTCTGGGCCAGCGAACCGGCGATGGATTTGCGCGCCGGGGCAACGTCCCCGAGCTGGTCCGCGAACCAGCCCGAGACGGCGGCATCATAGGCCCCGGTGCGGGCGAAAGCGCGGGCGGCGAGGCGCTTGCGCAGCACTAGTGAGGTCGATCCGTCGGCCTTCAGGGCCTCGACGATCTCGCCGATCGAGGCTGCGTCGACCGCAACAGCGACATAGCCGTGGTTCTTTGAACCCGAGCGGATCATCGCCGGGCCGCCGATGTCAATGTTCTCAATGACCACGTCGAAACCGGCCCCCGAGGCGACGGTTGATTCGAACGGATACAGATCAATCCACACGATATCGATCGGGCCGATGCCGTGGTCGCTCATCGCCCTGGCATGATCGGCCGCGTCGCGGACGCCCAGCAGGCCGCCGTGCACCACCGGATGCAGGGTCTTGACCCGGCCGTCCATCATCTCCGGAAAACCGGTCAGGTCTGACACGTCCTTCACCGGCAGGCCGAACCCCGCGATCGCCGCCCGGGTGCCGCCGGTCGAGACCAGTTCGACGCCGAGGCCGGACAGGGTGCGGGCGGCTTCCTCCAGCCCGGTCTTGTCGGACAGGGAGATCAGGGCGCGGACCGGGCGGACAGCGTTGGGGGCGGGCGGAAAGTCGGGGGCGGCGGGCATGGCATGGTCTCGGGGGGAGGAGGATCGCGCGGGGCCTTAGCACCGCGCGCGCCTCGCCGTCACCCCGCAGGCGGCGGCGTATCGGCGGCGCGGACCCCGGCGAAGGTCCAGCGCAGGGTCCGCGCCAGCCCCATCGTCCCCGCCCGCACCAGCGGCCGGGTCAGCACCGGTGCCGACAGGCCGTGCATGCGCCGGGCCCAGACCGGCAGCAGCTCGACCCCGGCCTGCAGCGTCATGGTCTGGATCGGCGCGGTGGCGCGGCTGGACGGCGGCTGGCTCAGCACCAGCCGGGCGACTTCGCGCGAGCGCTCATCGACGCGCAGCTGCGGCCGCATCCGGTCGATCAGCTGACGCGCCCCCAGCCGGCTCCGGGGCAGGGGGTCGGCCCCCAGCATCGCGCCCATCGTCGCCATCTCGGCGAAATAGCGGTCCTGGTCAGCCGCCGACATGGTCGGCTCGCCATAGGCGATCCAGCCGTTCAGAAAGCTCCAGCATTCCGTCACATGCACCCAGGCCAGCAGCTCGGGATCAGACACGCGATAGGGCTCGCCCGACGGCAGCGTCCCGCCCAGATGGCTGTGGATGGTGCGCACCCGGTCGATGGCGCGGGTGGCCTCGTCCGGTCCGCCATAGGTGGTGACCGCGATGAACCGCGCGGTCCGCCGCAGCCGTCCGTGCATGTCGGCGCGGAAGTTCGAATGGTCCCAGACGCCGGCCAGCACCTTGGGATGTAGCATCTGCAGCAACAGGCTCGAGACCCCGCCGACCAGCATGCCCACGACATCGCCGTGAACGCGCCAGGCGACCGAGTCTGGTCCGAACAGGCCGTCCGGCCGGCGGACGATCGGTTTTTCGCCCTTCTCCGGATCGTTGAACATTGCCACGACCTGCCGGGCGATCGCTCTCTGTGCCGACAGGGCCAGTGGGGTCCGTGACATCAGACGGGATCGCCCGCTGCGCCTGCCGGGCTCAGTTTCCAGCGGATCCGGGTTTCGGCGTCGGTCCGGGCCGAGCCGCGCACCACGACCTGCAGCGAGCGTCGGGTCAGGCCGTCCTCGACATGGACGGAGGGTTCGATGGCCACGTCGGGGCCGTCGGTGCGGAACCACCAGCCGCGGCCCGAATGCCCGCGCAGCAGAATGGAACGGCGATCCCGCGCCAGCGAGGCCTGAACCCCCGGCTCAAGATGAAAGCGGACGGCATAGGGGGCGGCGATGGCGCGGGCGACTTCACGGTGCCCGGGGCAGGGATGCAGCCGCTCCTCTGCGCGGAGTTCGTCCAGCCGCTGGTCGAGATACAGCCGGCGCTGGTGCAGCAGGCCGAAGGGTGTGGCCCAGGCGTCGTGTTCGATCTCCAGCCAGACGGCACCGTCGCCGTCGCGCCGCTCGACCGTCGCCTTGTAATCCCGCCCGAACAGGCGGGGGCCCAGAAGTTCGCCCCGCCACCCGCCCAGCGGTTCGGCGAAGGACTGCTCCCCCAGGGTCAGGGTTGAATGGCCGGGCGTCAGGCGCAGGCCCTGGCGATCGGCGGCCCGCGGCGTCCAGCCACAGCCGGTGACCAGCCGGTCCCGCCCGCAGACGATCTCGAGCGCCAGAGGCTGGGCGCAGGCCGCCTCGGACCAGGGGCCGCGACCGGGCGAGCCCGTATCGGCGATGACGGTCATCAAGGGGCTGCGGATCCGGGTCAGGCCGCCGACGCTTCCGGCCGCCCCGCCGGGGACCTCGGCGTGTTCGTCATGGGCCCGGGCGGCGGCGACGCGGGCGGGCGTCGACGGTCCGCCCCCCTGAAAGCCGGCCAGACGCCCGTCCGGCAGCGTCTGCAGCCGCAGAGCCGTCGTCAGTCGCAGGATGGCGCCGCTCATGGCTTCCGGCGCGCTTTCGGACAGCTGGGACAGGGCGTCGTCGAGGGTCAGCAGGTCGAGCAGCAGTTCCAGCCCTGCCTCAGGGCTGCGAGAGGCGTGCCCTCCGTCGCCGAAGACGGTGAGGCGCAGCGCGGCGGGCAGTTGGCCCAGCGCAGCGCGGCGAATACGGGCCCCCGGCGGCCCGGCGAGGACGCAGCCTGCGACGGCGGCGGCAGTCAGGCGTTCGGCCTTGCCCGCCAGGCCGCCGGGCGGACGCAGCAGCTGGCGGGCCTGTCGCCCCAGTGCATCGGCCAGTCGCAGACGGTCTGCCTCCGAGGCCACGGCACTCATCCGGCGGACGGCGCAGGCCAGATTGTAGACCCGCCGCGACAGGATCGCCGGGTCCCAGGCAAAGGGCGACCACCGGGCGAAGGTCTCGTCCCAGCCGAGGGTCAGTCGCACGGCCTCGCGCGCGCCACGGTCCCCCTGGGTCATCAGCGCGGGCAGCCAGGCGAAGGCGTGCAGGTCGACGGCAAAGGCCTTGGTCGGGCTTGGCCGGTTCCAGGGATCACCTGGGGCCTCGGCTTCCAGGCTCACCCCGGCCAGCACGAACCGGCCGCCGAGCACGGCCTTGCCCAGAGCGGCGTCGGCGGGGCGAAAGTCGCGTGGCGTGACCGAGAAGGCCGTCGCTTTTCCCGCCGACAGGGTCAGGGCGTAGCCGGGCAGTCCGTACAGTTCGATCCACATCTGACGGGTCAGGACCCGTCCGATGATCGCGGGCCAGAGACCCGGGCCGACCGCCACGCCGCTGGATCGCACCGGCGTCCGGACCGGCGCACCGCGCAGCCCCGGGATGGCGTCAGGCGCGAGGCCCGACACCGGGGCCGGCCGTTCGGCGAAGGGCCGGATCGGGTTCAAGCTGCGGCCTTGAGGGCGGCGATATTGGCGGCATAGGCGTCAGGCCCACCCTTGAAGACAGCGGTGCCGGCGACGAGGGCGTCGGCCCCGGCGGCGACGCAGGCCCCGGCGTTGACGGCGGTGACCCCGCCGTCAACCTGCAGGTGGGCTTTGGAGCCGGCGGCGTCGAGCAGGGCGCGCGCGTGCGCGATCTTCCTCAGGGTCGAATCAATGAATGACTGCCCGCCGAAACCCGGATTGACCGACATCAGAAGCACCAGATCGACCAGATCAATGACGTCCTCTAGCACCGACAGGGGCGTGCCCGGGTTCAGGACGACGCCGGCCTTCGCGCCCAGCTGGCGGATCCGGCCCAGGGTGCGATGCAGGTGGGGGCCGCTTTCGGGGTGGACGGTCAGGATGTCGGCCCCGGCCTCGCGATAGGCCTCCAGCCAGGGATCGACGGGGGCGACCATCAGATGGACGTCGAACGGCAGGGTAGTGTGCGGCCGCAGAGCCTTCACGACATCGGGGCCCAAGGTGATGTTGGGCACGAAATGGCCGTCCATGACGTCGATATGGACCCAGTCGGCCCCTGCGGCCTCGATCGCCGCAACCTCCGCGCCGAGCTTGGCGAAGTCCGAGGCCAGGATGGACGGGCAGATCAGGGGGGTGTTCGGCATGGTCCGGGGATAGGGCGGGACGGCGCAGGGGGCAAGTCACGCGCGCGGGAGTGCCGCATGGATCAGACCCGCTCCAGCCTCGCTGCGAAGAAGCCGTCCAGGCCGCCGGTTTCCGCCCACATGGAGGGCAGGATGCGCAGCCAGCCTTCCGGTGTCAGGGCCTCGGCCGGGGCCCCCACCGCCGCCGGATCGGCGGGTTCCGTGCGGAAGGCGGGATTGCGGCGCAGGAAGGCGATGATCTGGGTCTCGCCCTCTTCGCGTTCCAGCGAGCAGACGCAATAGACCAGCCGGCCACCGGAGGCGACGCGCAGGGCGGCGGCATCCAGCAAACGGTGCTGGACGTCTGCCAGCTTGGCCACCTCGGCGGGTTTGGTGGCGCGCAGGACCTCGGGATTGCGGCGAAGCGTGCCGGTGGCGGTACAGGGCGCGTCCAGCAGCACGGCATCGAAGGTGCGGGGATCGTCCCAGTCCTCGGCCGCCGTGACGACGATCTCGGCCTCAAGGCCCGTCCGTTCCAGATTCTGGCGCAGCCGGCGCAGGCGCGGCTCGGAGCGGTCGAGCGCCACCACTGCGGCCCCCGAGGCGGCCAGCTGCAGCGTCTTCCCGCCAGGCGCGGCGCACAGGTCGATGGCTGTTTCGCCGCCCTTCGCTCCCAGCAGGCGAGCCGGCACGGCGGCGGCGGCATCCTGTACCCACCAGCCCCCGGTCTCATAGCCGGGCCAGGTTGCGACATCGCCCCGAACGCCGACGCGCACCGTGCCGCCGGGCAGGACCGTCCCGTCCAACGCCTCGGCCAGGGCGGCTGCGTCCTCACCGGGCTTGACGCTCAGGTCGGTCGGGGGCTCGTCGCGGGCGGCCAGGGCGATGGCGGCCAGGCCGGCCTCGCCATAGGCCTGTCGCCAGCGCGCAGCGATCCAGTCGGGCAGGTTGGATTCCGCCGTCGTCAGTCCCGGGCCCTCGCGCTCGATGCCACGAAGGACGGCGTTGACCAGGGCCTTGTAGGGTCGGGTCCTGGCGTCCCGCTCAGCCAGTTTGACGGCCGTGGAGACGGCCGCGAAGGCAGGGGTCTCCAGCACCAGGGTCTGGGCCAGCGAAACCCGCATCAGGGTCCGCACGGCCTCAGGTGGAGATTTCTGCAGACGGCGGTTGAGGATGTGGTCGATCTCGCCCAGCCGCCTGAGCGCGGCCATGGCGACGGCGCGAGCGAAGGCGCGGTCGGGGCCGGGCAGCCCGCGCACCTCGGGCAGGGCCATGGCCTCGTCGAGGCCGTTGCGACGCTCCAGCGCGGCGTTCAGCAGGATACCGGCGGCGATCCGGGCCTCCACGCCGATATCCACGGCGTCGTCCGGAGAGGCCTGGCGAACCATCGGCTCGCGGCGCGGCCCCCGCGCCTTGTCGGCCAGCCGGCGACCCCTCGCCCCTGAATTCTTGCCCCTCGGGGTCCCGCCGCTCACACCGAAACCTGGGTGCCCAGCTCGACCACGCGGCCAGGCGGGATGTGGAAGAAGTCGGTCGGGTTGGCGGCGTTTCGCATCAGGAAGATATACAGCTTGTCCTGCCACAGCGGCATACCCTGCGAAGCCGAGGGGACCACCGAACGGCGACCGAGGAAGAAGCTGGTCGACATGATGTCGAACTTCAATCCCTGTTTGCGGCACAGGCCCAGGGCGCGGGGCACCTGGGGGCTTTCCATGAAGCCGAAGCTCAGGGTGATCTTGTTGAAGTCGTCATTGATGGGTTCCATCGACACCCGTTCGGCGTCCGGCACGCGCGGCCTGTCGGTGGTGCGCACGGTGAGGATGATGTTGCGCTCGTGCAACACCTTGTTGTGCTTGAGATTGTGCATCAGGGCGACGGGGGCGACGTCGGGGTCCGAGGTCAGGAAGATGGCGGTGCCGGGGGCCCGGTGGGGCGGGCGGGCGCGCAGCATCTCGATCAGATCGACCAACGGCAGGCTGTCCTTCTTGGCCTTCGCTGCCAGGATCTGGCTGCCCCGCGTCCAGGTCCACATGATCAGCACCAGAACGGCACCGAGGACCAGCGGCATCCAGGCCCCGTCGGGAATCTTGAGCAGGTTGGAGGTCAGGAAGACGACATCGATGAAGCCGAACGGGATCAGGGCCGCCAGTGTGGCCCAGACCGACCATTTCCATTTCTTGGTGATGACCGAGAAGCTCATGAGCGTGTTGATCAGCATGACGCCGGTCACGGCGACGCCATAGGCCGCCGTCAGGTTGTGAGAGCTCTGGAACACGAACAGCAGGGACAGGACGCCGACCATCAGGAAGGTGTTGACGGCCGGCACGAAGATCTGCCCCGCCTGGGTCTCGGAGGTGAAGCGGATGTCGATACGGGGCAGCAGGCCAAGCTGGACCGCCTGCTGCGTCACCGAGAAGGCCCCGGTGATCACGGCCTGGGAGGCGATGACGGTCGCAGCCGTGGCCAGGGCCAGCATCGGCCAGTAGGCGACCGTCGGCACCATGTTCCAGAACGGGTTCTCCGACGCGCCGGGATTGTCGAGGATCAGGGCACCCTGGCCCAGATAGTTGAGGGTCAGGCAGGGCAGGACAAAGTAGAGCCAGCCGGCCCGGATCGGTGCCTTTCCGAAATGGCCCATGTCGGCGTACAGCGCCTCGGCCCCGGTCACCGCCAGAAAGACACTGCCCAGGATGATGAAGCCCAGGAGAGGTTCGTTGGCGAACAGCATCACCCCGTAGTGCGGCGACAGCGCCCGCAGAACGCTGATGTCGTCGAAGATGTGATACAGGCCCAGTCCGCCGAGAGCCAGGAACCAGACGGCGGTGATCGGTCCGAAGAATTTTGCGAGGCCGGCCGTACCCCGCGACTGCACAAGGAACAGTCCGATCAGGATGGCCGCCGCGATCGGCACGATAAAGGCATCCAGCCGGGTTCCGACACCGGGCGCATCCTTGACCCCCTCGATCGCGGACAGCACCGAGATGGCGGGGGTGATGATGCCGTCGCCGTAGAACAGGGCCGCCCCGCAGATCCCGAGGACAAAGATCCAGGCGCTGCGGCGGCCCACCGCGTGCTGGGCCAGGGCCATCAGGGCCAGGGTGCCGCCCTCGCCCTTGTTGTCCGCCCGCATCAGGAAAAAGACGTATTTGAACGTGACGACGATCATCAACGCCCAAAGGGCCAGGGACACGACGCCGAGGACCGCCAGCTCCGGCCCGGCCGATCCGCTTCGCGCATGGTCGATCGCCTCGCGAAGGGCATAGAGCGGGCTGGTGCCGATATCGCCGAACACGACGCCGATGGCCCCGATGGTCAGGGCCAGGAAGCCGGCCTTGCCTGCGGCGTGTCCGCCCGCATGGCCCAGGGTCGGCGCAGTCGCAGGGGCGGTCGCAGCGGTGGTCGATGAAGCAGGCGAGACGGGGGGAGCGCCGTCGCCGGGGGATTCGTCCCCTGCCATGAGTATCCTCCGGGCGCAGCGGCTGCAGGCCCATCAAAGCGGAGGGGCTGTAGGCTCATTACGCACCCGGTTCAATCGCATCGAAAGCGTTTCAGTTGCGCAGGGTTCGCCGGCACGGGCAGCAGACGGGCAGGCGGCAGATTTGTGAATCCCGCAGCAGGTGCCTACCTTGCAGCCTGAAACCGGACCGAAATGTCAGACAGTCAACGTTTTCCCGTCGCCGCCCACGCCCTGGCCTATCTGGCCCACCGGGGAGCCTATGACGCTGCCCACGCCGTTCCGAGCGCCGTGCTGGCCGCCTCGGTGCCGACCAACCCCGTGGTCATTCGTCGTGTCACCGCCCTGTTGGCCAAGGCGGGGCTGATTGCCACGCGTCCGGGCGCGTCCGGGGGGTCCTGGCTGTTGAAGCGGCCCGAGGACATCCGGCTGGATATGGTCCTGAAGGCCGTCAACGGCTGCGCCCATCTGGGCTCGCCGCCGCTGGGTGCCAAGGGGTGTCCCGTCGGCGAGCATATCCCGCGCCAGGTCGGCAAGGTTCTGACCCTCGCCGACAAGGCCGCCTCGCAGGCCCTCAGCCTGATCACCATCGCCGACCTTCTGGCCGAACGCTCCGACGCGCTGGACGGGCTGGAGCCCCACGCCGCCTGCACCGAGGCGATCCGTGCCGCCGGCACCGTTCCGGCCTAGACGACGGTCAGGGTGAGCCCTCGGACCGTCCTGATCACCGGTGCCTCGGCTGGCATCGGCGCGGCCCTGGCCCGGGTCTATGCCGGACATGGCTGGGATGTGATCCTGACGGCGCGACGCGAGGCCGCGCTGACGGCGCTGGCGAATGAGATCACCGCTGCGCAGGGCGTGATGGCGACAGTCTTGCCGGCCGATCTTGCCGATCCCGAAGCCCCGGCCCGGCTGGTCGCGGCAATCGCGGCGCGGGGCCTTGTGGTCGACGGCCTGGTCAACAATGCCGGCTTCTCGCGCACCAGCGGCTTTCTGCAGACCGAACTGGGCCAGCATGCGGCCATGGTTCAGGTCATGCTCTCGGCCCCGGTCGCGCTGTCGCGCCTGCTTCTGCCCGGCATGGTCGAGCGGGGGTTCGGCCGGGTGATCAATGTCGCGTCGCTGGCGGGCCAGATGCCGGCGACCGGCGGTGACACCCTGTATGGCCCGACCAAAAGCTTTCTGATCAAGGCGTCGCAGGGGCTGTGGCTGGAGACCCGCGGGACCGGCGTGCATGTGACGGCGCTGTGCCCCGGCTACACCCTGACCGAGTTCCACGATGTCAACGGTTCGCGCGGACAGGTGTCGGAGGCCTATCCCGCATGGATGTGGCAGACGGCCGACCATGTCGCACGGGTCGCCTACGAGGCCTGCGAGGCGGACCGGCCGCGGGTCACGCCGGGCTTCATGAACACGGTCCTGGCGACGCTGGGGAAGGTGCTGCCTGACGGTCTGGCGCTCGACATCGTGGCCGGACATGCCCGCAGGCTGAAGCGGATCTGACCGACGTCATTTGTTCCCGCCGGGATAGGGCGCGGTCACGCCGCTGGCGAACATGCCCGGCAGGGCCTCGCCGAGGCCGGCGAGGATGAACTGGATGGCCAGGGCGCAAAGGATCAGGCCCAGAACCCGTACGATGATGACCATGCCGACATCGCCGAGGACCCGGCTGATCGGTCCCGTCGCGGCGAAGGTCACGAAGGTCGCCAGGGCCGCGGCACCGATGGCCAGCAGGCCGGCGATGGTCCCGCCATAGCCGATCTTTTGCGCCTCCCCGGCCTGGATGATGATGGTCGAGATGGCCCCCGGACCGATCAGCAGGGGCATGGCGAAGGGCACGATCAGCCGCTTGAACCGGCGGCTGGCATAGCCCCGAACATCCTGGGCGTCAGCCAGGGCGTCCTTGTCGGCGAACATCGAAAGAAAGTCGCCGCGGGTCATGTCGAGGCCGAGGAGCAGCAACAGGATGCCGCCCGCGATCCGGAACGCCGCCAGCGAGATCCCGAAGAACTGCAGCAGCCACAGGCCGGTAAAGAAGAAAAAGGCGAGAAAGGCGGCGATGAACAGGCAGAGAAGGGCCGAGACCGACAGCCGCTGCCGGGCCGTCGCGCCCGCCGTGGCGGCGGCGAAGATCGGAATATTGCCGATGGGATCGACCAGGGCGAACAGGGCCACGAACAGATTGACCCCCAGATCGAGCGCGTCCATTGCCTGTCCCTCAGCCCATCCTCAAACGCCGGTTGCCCGACGCACCCCTGCGCCGGTGTCTAGCCGGTCCGCCGGAGCCCGTCGATGACCTCCATCCCGCTTTCCGGCATCCCGCTTTCCCGGCCGCCGCTTTCGGACCCGCGGCTGATCGTCGGTCTGGACCTGCCCTCGGTCGAGGCCGCCCGGGCCCTGGTGCAACGGATCGGCAGCGGGGTCGAGGCCTACAAGGTGGGCCTGACCCTTCTGGCCCTGCCGGGGGGCGTCGCCTTCGCCCATGAGCTGCGCGCCATGGGCAAACAGGTGTTCCAGGACTGGAAGCTGCACGACATCGGGGCCCAGGTGGAGGGCGCGGCGCGCTCGGTGGCCGAGGGCGGTTGCGACCTGCTGACGGTCCATGCCGAGCCGCAGGTGATGCGGGCGGCGGTCAGGGGACGCGGCGGGCTGGCGACGAAGATTCTGGCGGTCACGGTCATGACCAGCCTGTCGGACGTGGATTTGATCGAGATCGGCTATTCGGCAAAGACCGCTGATCTGGTCGAGGCGCGCGTGCGCCAGGCTCTGGAATGTGGCGTGGACGGCGTGGTCTCCAGCCCGCTGGAGGCGGTGCGGGTGCGCCAGATCGCCGATGCGGCCGGGCGTCCTGACTTCCTGATCGTCACGCCCGGCGTGCGTCCGGCCGGAAGCGATCGTGGCGACCAGCAGCGGGTGGCCACGCCGGCCGAGGCGCTCCGGGCCGGGGCCACGCATCTGGTCCTCGCGCGGCCCGTGATCGCGGCGGACGACCCCGTGATGGCCGCCGCGCGGATCGCGGGCGAAATGGCCGGGGTCGGCTGAGACTTCAGCCCCGCTCGCCGGGCTCCTGGCGGTAGGGCATGCCTTCACCGGCGTCACCGGGAGGCAGGTCACCATAGTAGCCGGCGGGTGCCTGGAGATCGACCGGCCCGGGCTCGGATCTGCTGGGGGCACAGGCCGGTTCGCCACAGTGCACGGCCGGCGGCGCGTAACCGGGGTCGTAGGTCAGCGGCTCGCGCGGGGCTGTGGAGTAGGGGCTCGGCGCATGGCGCGGACCGTCATCGCCACGCCCGGAATAGCGCTGGCCGCTCGCATAACCGCCTTGATAGCCCGTCGAATAGGCCGCGCTCTCGCTGTATCTCTCGCGCACGCTATAGGACGACCCCGAGGCGCTGCCTGAGTAACCCTGCCCGTAGCCCCCGCCCGGGTTCGACGCGTGACTTCCGTTCCGGCACGGGTCGTAGCAGGACGGCGGGGGCGGGGGCCTTTGTCCGCACCCTCCGCCACAGCGGTCGGTCGTCACATAGCGGCGTCCGAAGCCGTAGACGACATAGCCATAGGGTCGGCTGGTGCCGTAACCGGCGCCGGTGACGACCACCGGGCCGTAGCCTCCGCCGTAACCGTAGCCACCGACTGCCCCATAGCCATAGTCGCCGCCTGTCGACACCACGCCACCAAAGACCGGGCCGCGCGGGCCGACCGATCCGACGTCATAGGCGCGGGCGTTGATGAAGGCTCCCGCCCCGGCAAAAGCCCCTGCCGAGGCGTTCGCATTGGCGTTGACGTTCACATTGACGTTGGTGTTGTAGCCGCCGCCCGCGCCGGGATGCCCGCCTCCGCCGCAGCCTCCGCCACATCCCCCGCCGTGTCCGCCGCCTCCACGGCCGTCGCGCTCGCCCGCCAGGGCGGAGCCCGAGCCGAGTAGCATCAGGACGGTGAGGATCGAGATCAGGGTTTTCACGAGAACGGACTCCGCAAGGACTGAGGCCACTCTAGTCGCCTGTGTGCGGAGGGGTTCCGGATGCACCCGCAGCGGGAGCCGCCCGCTCAAGACGTGGTTAAATGTCGCCTTTCGGGCGTGAATCAGGTTCTAGCGATCGTACAGATAGCCCCCGACGCCGCATGAACAGTCCCGCTCGGGATGGCGGCCGTAGTCCGCGCCGCGCGGTGCCCGGTCGTCGTTGTAGCCATAGACGTCATGATAGCCGCGCCCCGGCGGGCTGGACCACCGGGTCCATTCTCCGCTGCGAGGGCGGCTGTAGCCGTAGCGTCCGCCGCGATCGTATCGATCCCCGTAGCCGTAGCCGTAGCCATACCGGGCCGGCGGGCGCCAGGCGCGAGGGTCGCCGTAGCCGGTGGCGGAACCGTAGCCCTGCCCGGAACCGCGATGACCGTAGCCAAGCGCGGGGTCGCCCCGGGGCTGACCATAGGCAGCGCCGGACGCGCCGTAGTGCGGCTGGCCCCAGGTCTGGGCTGCGGACAGGCCGGGAATGGCGGCTGCGGCGAGGACGATCAGGGCAAGGCGGCGCATGGGGGTCTCCGGCGGGACACAACGGTTAACACCGTTCGCCGGGATTCGTTCGCGGTCTCAGAAGTCGATCGCGAGGCCCTTCTTCTCCCAGTCGCCATAGCGGGTGGGCTCGGGCCCACGCGGGCCGCCGTCCTCTGGCGGCAGGACAGCCACCTCGGCGGCTGCCCGACGCGCGGCGGCCTCGGCCAGGGCGCGGCGGGCGGCGTCTGTCAGGGGCCGGTCGGCCGGCAGGGGCGCGATGTCGGGGGCGGATGCGGGTTGGGCGGATTCGATCAAGGCGGGCCTCGGGTTGCTGGCCCTTCACATGGGGACCGGAGGCCGGAACGCCAGTCACGGCGCCACAATCGCGCCCTTGCATCGCGGGGCACGAGGCCGTCTAAGCCGCGCAAACCCGCACACGCCGTCTTCCGAAGGATCCTGCCATGGCCAAAGCGTCCGACAAGCCCGTCAAGAAGGTCGTGCTGGCCTATTCCGGCGGACTGGACACCTCGATCATCCTGAAGTGGCTGCAGACCGAATATAACGCCGAGGTGGTGACCTTCACCGCCGACCTGGGCCAGGGCGAGGAACTGGCTCCGGCGCGCGAGAAGGCTCTGAAGATGGGCATCAAGCCGGAAAACATCTTCATCGACGACCTGCGCGAGGAGTTCGTGCGCGACTTCGTCTTCCCGATGTTCCGCGCCAACGCCCTGTACGAGGGTCAATATCTGCTGGGCACCTCGATCGCCCGGCCCCTGATCGCCAAGCGCCAGATCGAGATCGCCCACAGGGTGGGTGCCGACGCCGTCTGTCACGGTGCGACCGGCAAGGGCAACGACCAGGTCCGGTTCGAGCTCGGCTACTACGCCCTCGACCCCGACATCCGCGTCATCGCGCCCTGGCGCGAGTGGGAGTACCGCTCCCGCGAGGCCCTGCTGGACTTCGCCGAGAAGAACCAGATCCCGATCGCCAAGGACAAGCGCGGCGAGGCCCCCTTCAGCGTCGACGCCAACCTGTTGCACTCCTCTTCCGAGGGCAAGGTTCTGGAAGACCCCGCGGTCGAGGCCCCCGAGTTCGTGCACCAGCGGACCATCTCGCCCGAGGATGCGCCCGATACGCCGCAGGTCTTCACCCTGAGCTTCGAAAAGGGCGATGCGGTCGCCATCGACGGCGTGGCGATGTCACCGGCGACCCTGCTGACAAGGTTGAACGAACTGGGTCACGACAACGGGGTCGGCCGCCTCGATCTGGTCGAGAACCGCTATGTCGGGATGAAGTCGCGCGGGGTCTATGAGACGCCGGGCGGCACGATCCTGCTGGCCGCGCACCGGGGCATTGAATCCATCACCCTTGATCGGGGGGCCATGCACCTGAAGGACGATCTGGCCGTCAGATATGCCCAGATGATCTACAACGGATTCTGGTTCGCACCGGAGCGCGAGATGCTGCAGGCGGCCATCGACTTCAGCCAGCAGAAGGTATCGGGCACGGTCCGGATCAAGCTTTACAAGGGCAATGTCACCATCATCGGCCGTGAGAGCGCGAACAGCCTGTACGATCAGGATCTCGTCACCTTCGAGGAGGGCGTCCAGGCCTATGACCACAATGACGCGGCGGGCTTCATCAAGCTGAACGCCCTGCGCCTGCGGGTCCTCGCCCGGCGCGACCGGCGCGGTTGACGGGACCGACCTTCGCACGGGCACCTGGAAATCCGGAACCGCTGCCGGGGTGTGGCGTTCAGCGGTCGAGGCCTCTATTTATAGCAAAGCTGACACAACGGAGCGCGCACCATGGCGACGACCAAGGCTCGAGAAGACATCAAGAACGACCTCAACACCCTCAAGGAGGATCTGAAGGTCGGCGCGCGCGAGGAGGCCGCCCGGCTGAAGGCGAGGGCGTCCCGGACCGAGGCTCGCCTGCGCGAGAAAGCCGCCGACGCCGACGCCCGCATTCGCGAGCGCGCCGACGAGATGCGTGATCAGGCCCGCGACTATTACGATCAGGCGCGCGTGCGCGGCCGGGAATATTACGACGACGCCTCCGAGCGACTGGACGAGGCCCAGCGCTACATCACCGAGCGCGTGCAGGAGCGTCCGGTCCAGTCCACCGCCATCGCCCTCGGCGTCGGCGTTGTGCTGGGCCTTCTTCTGGCGGGCCGTCGTCGCTGATGATCGGCAAGGGTCTCGTGAAAAAGCTGGCGGCGGCCTTCGTGGTCGCCGCCAGCGCCTTCGTCGCGGTCATCGCTCTGGGGGCCACGCTCTACTACGCCCTGCAGCTGATCCTGCCGCCCCTGGGTGCCGCCGCCCTGACGGCGGGGGTCTTCGCTCTCATCGCGATCATTGTCGCGCTCGTCTTCCTGAACGCCTCCGGTGCCACGGATGACGATCTAGAGGACGAGCCCTCAGGTCTTGGTGCCCGGGCCTACACGCTGTTCCGCCAGCGCCCGATCCTGGGAACCGTCGCCGCTCTGGCCGGTGGATGGATTGTCCTGCGCAACCCGGCCCTGGTCACTATGGTGGCCGCCGCATTTGCTGAAAAATCTCACATTCGGTCCCGGCGATAGAGGGAACGGCCAGGCTTCTGAAACATTGTTCCCGCTGACGGTGCCGTCTTTCGGCAGCGTCATTGTCACACTGTTTCGGAGGTTCCCAATGCTTCGCTGGGCCATCATCTTTCTGATCGTCGCGGTCGTTGCCGCCGTCCTCGGTTTTGGCGGCATCGCCAACTTCTCGTTTGAGATCGCCAAATTCGTCGCGATCATCGCCCTGGTTCTGTTCGTTGTCTCCCTCGTGGCCGGTGGGCTCAGAGGGCGGGGCGGACAAACCTGACCGGACCGCAGATACGGCCAGCCAGAGCCGCGATCCACCGGATCGCGGCTCTTTCTGTTCGTGCCAAGATCAGACGGCCTTGGCTTCCCGCACGCCGGGAATCTCCGGATCGGGTGCCGTCTCCGCGTGCCGGGTGTCCTGTCGGCGGGGAAGCCGCCAAGTCTGGTGTGGCTCAAAACGGGCACCCGTCCAGGCCATGGCCGTCACGGTGATGGCACGGTCGTCCCACTCGATCTGGTTGAAGCTTGGCGGGCTGCCGCGTTCGCGATGTGACAGGGTCCCGCAGCCGATGGCGTAGGAGCAGCGGTCCGATCGATCGATCGGCAGGGCAAAGGGAATATGCACGTGGCCTGTCGTGATCAGGTCGACACCCGCCTCGGCGAAAATGGTCGCCGCCCTGGCGCCGCGTTTGACCTCGCCCGTCATCGGCGCGCCGATCATCTCGATCAGCGGATGGTGGCAGGCGAGAATACGCAGTGCTCCGACCGGGGCCTGGCGCAACGCCTCGGCGGCCCGGCGGGTCTGGCCCAGATCGATAACCCCCTTGGACCAGTTGGCCCGCGCCTGCCATCCACGCGCGGTGGTCACGCCCCGGACCATGAGCGTTTCGGAGACGAACTCGCCGTCATGCGCGGGATGGCCGGTCGCGGTCTCGAAGGCGCGCCACGGCCAGAACAGCCGTGCGGCGGCGTCCCAGTAGGGCACATCGTGGTTGCCGACGATGACGAAACGGGGCCTCGGCATGGCCTTGATCCAGTCTCCCGCAGCGGCGAATTCGTCCGGATAGCCCCTCTGCGTGATGTCGCCGGTGATCAGGATCAGGTCGCTGGGCGTGGCGTGGGCATAGTCGAGGGCTGCCGCACAGGCGTGTTTGTGCTCCACGCCGAAATGGACATCCGAGAATTGCAGCAGGCGACCCGGGCTCATCGGCGAACCGTCATGGGGCCCCGGATCCGGTCGCCGCCGGTGCCGGGACCAGCGCCTGGAACGCCTTTTCGATAAAGGCCACTGTGGTATCGTGAGGCAGGAGCACAGGTTCCCCGTCGAGCACGGCCGGGATGCGCGAACGCGCGCGGATCCGGATGCTCTTGGCGGCCTCGGTGATCACGGATGGATCCTGCCGCCAGTCGCTGAACAGGGCCGTAGCCACCAGCCGGAAGGCCTGGGCTGCGTCGGCCGGGTTCATCGCCACCGCCTCCAGTCCGTCCGTCTCGTCCATGGCGCGTGAAATCAGCGGACTGATCAGGGCCAGGGCCTCGCTGCGTCGGGCCTTGCCCCCATCCAGTTCGACGCGGATCTTGCCCGAAAAGGCGCGGCGCAGGGCCCGCCGGCCATAGGTCCAGGCCAGTGAGACCTTGCCGGTCCGTATCGCTTCGCGGGCGGGTGCCCACAGCGCGGCGGAACCGAAGATCCCGGCGCAGTAGAAAAAATAGCCCTCTACCGCGCCGCCGGAGACGCATTGTGGCGACCCGGTCTCAAGCGCGGCGCGCAGCGCGGTTCTCCAGTCCGTCGTCCCGTAAAGGGCCCTGGGCAGCATGTTCATGGTGCCCCCCGGAAGCGGTGCGACCAATGGCCCCCGGGGCCCCGCTCGGGACGCGACGGCGCGCGCCGTGCCGTCGCCCGCAAGAACGATCAGAACATCCGGCGCGGACGCGAGCGCGGTGTTGATCTGGGCCTCCATGGTCTCACCGGCGAGTTCGATCACCTCGAACTCGCAGGGGTAGTCGGCCATGATCGCCTCGACCTCGGCCGCAGCGCGGGGTCCGACTGAACCGGCCAGGGGATTCACCAGCACCACCACGCGACGGATCACCGCGTGCGGGGTCAGGCCCCGACGGGGCGTATCCGCGTCGTCAACAGACGCCGAGGCGTCGATTTCCGGGATGATCGTGTCGCTCATTCGCCCCGAACGCGCCGGTTTCGCGAGCGTTCCGGCCAAGCTTCGCTATTGACGGTTCAGCTCCTCGACCGTGGTCGCGGCTCCGGCCTCGAGCGCCGCGCCGGTCTTGACGGCGGCCTCGCCGGCCTGATCGGCAGCGACCTCTGCGGCCTCGGGGGCCTGCCCGGCCAGTTTCCTGGCCTGATCCACGCCGGCGGTGATCCAGCCGTCCATAAGTGCGCCGCCCTCTGCCAGCGATCGTTCCTTGACCCCCAGTACGGCCGTCATCACGCCGAACAGGGCCAGCAAGGTCACCAGCAGGCCGACGAAGCCACCTGCGCCGCCACCGGATCGGCGGCGTTTGCTGCGGGCCCATACCGGGCTGGCGTGATCATCCGACATCCGGACCGGTTCAGGAAAACGCATAGAAAAATCCCCTCCAACTGCCGTCCCGACAGCGCGCCTCGCGCAATCGGTTGTTACTGTATGGCATCGTTAACGCAGAACATAGGCCCGGAACCTCTGCCATAATCCAGCGTTCTCGCTCACGGGGCGAAACATCAGGAATGAAGGACCATCCCATGAACAAGGCGATTATCGCGATCGGGGCCGCCGGCCTGCTGGCTTCGGCCTGCGCCAGCGACCCCTACGGCTACGGCGGCAACAGCAGTGGCCCCAACGAGACCGTCCGACAAGGCGCGATCGGTGCGGGTATCGGCGCTGTCGCCGGGGCCATCATCGGCAACAACGTCGGCTCGGGCAGTGCGGGAACCGGTGCCGCCATCGGTGCCGTCGTCGGCGGCGCGGCGGGCGCAATCCGCGGTTCGCAGCAGGACCGGAACAGCCAGCAGCGCTACCGGGACAGCCGTGGAAACTACTATTATTGCTACGATAACCGCCAGGACGAATGTTACTGGGAAAACGGCCAGCGCCGCTACTAGGGCGTTGATCTAATAAGACGTTTTGGGCGGTTCGTCTTCCGGCGGGCCGCCCTTGTCATGAGGGGCGACGACGATGAGATCGATCATGAAGCTCGGCGCGGCGGCAATGGCTCTGGGCCTGTCGGCGTGTGCGGGTGCCGGTTTCCCCGACCGGGACGCGCTGGTGACCGTGCCGAACGCCTGCGCGACGCAGCGCTTCGACGTCTATTTCGCCGAGAATGCGGACACACTGACCGACGCGGCGCGGACGGCGATCGCGCTGACGGCGACCCAGCTTCGGGGCTGCCGGATCCGCTCGGTCCAGGTGCTGGGCCTGGCCGACGCCACGGGCGGTTCGGCGGACAACCAGGCCCTGTCAGAGCGTCGGGCCGCAGCGGTGGTCCAGGCTTTGGCCGCTGCCGGCTGGCCTGCCCCCGCCTTCGAAGTCGATGCAGCTGGCGACGCCGGGTCCGTGACCGCCTCGGGTGCCGAGGAACCCCTGCGCCGGCGCACCGAGGTTCTGGTTGAGGCCTCGCCCCTCTAGCCCTGTCCGGTCCGGCCGTGCTCGACCACCCCAAGGGCGTCGGCGAGGCGGACCCGCGCCGACCCCCGGGGCAGGGGCCTGGGCTGGCTTTCGTGGGGGGCCCAGCCGGCCAGGTTGACGATCTCGAAGGTCGCGGGGATGCGCCCGTCGGCCCCGCCGTGGCGGTCCGCATACAGGGCGGCGGCGCGGGCGATGATCGACCGGGTCAGGGGCCGGGTCACGCCGGCCAGCACATTGGTCTCGCCCATGGCGCGCAGGTCGCGGACGAGGGCGAACAGGTCCGGATAGCGGACCGTCAGCCGGTCCACGTCCGCCACCGGCAGGGCGAAACCCGCCCGCTGCAGCAGGCCTGCGCCGTCGAAGCCATCGGCAAAGGGCGACACGCGCGCCTGGGCCCCGCCGCGCTCGACCAGTTCCGCCTCGGTCAGGACGCCGCGCAGCTCCTTCAGCGTGCCCGCACCCAGCAGCGTACCCAGGAACAGGCCGTCCGGCCTCAGGGTCCGGCGGATCTGGCTGAGGGCACCGGGCAGGTCATTGGCCCAGTGCAGGGTCATGAGAGACACGATCAGGTCGGCCGACGCTGCAGGCAGGACGAGGTGCGCTGCCCCCGGGGCGGCCCGGGCGAACCGGTCGCCCCTCGCCTGCGGGTCCTCCACCCGGCCTGCGGCGTCGCTCCCGGCCAGTCGGCTGGCGAAGACGCCGGGATGGGCCGACAGGTCGACGGCCGCCGGAAACTGTCGCAGGGTCGCCTCGAGGCTGAGCACGGCATTGTCGGCCGCGCGGCGATGCAGGAAATCGGCGTCGGCAAAGCGACGTGCGGACCGGGCCAGCCGGGTCATGCGCCGCGCGGCGTCGAAGATCAGGGGGGGGGCGGAGGCGGTCATGGGCATAGAGGATGGGGCCTGGCGCGAACGTTGGGAAGCGGGCCGTCTGCGTCTGAAGGCGCTGGGGCGTGGCCTGACCGATCTGGTCCTGCCGCCGGTCGCCCACGACAGCCGGGAGGCGACAGCGGCGGTTGGCCTGAGCGCCGACGCATGGAACCGGGTGATCTTTCTCGAAGACCCCGTCTGCGACGGCTGCGGGGCAGGGTTCGAATACGACGGCGGTGACTTCGCCTCGGACCGGTGCGCCGCCTGTCTGGCCGCGCCCTACCGGTTCGCGCGCGCCCGCGCCGCCTGTGTCTATGACGGGGCGTCGCGCGGCCTGATCCTGAAATACAAGCACGGCGACCAGCAGCAGTTCGCGGCCCTGTTCGCGCTGTGGCTGGGCCGGGCGGCGGCACCCCTGATCGCCGGGGCCGACGCCGTCGTCCCGGTGCCGCTGCATCCCTCACGGCTGTTGATGCGCCGGTTCAACCAGGCCGCCGAGATCGCGCGGCCTCTGGCCCGGGCGTCGCGTCGCGACTATCTGCCAGATGCCCTGATCCGTGCCCGGGCGACGGAGACGCAAGGGGGCCGCAGCGCGCGCGGTCGCCGGCTGAACGTCAAGGCGGCCTTCGCGGTCACAGAGGCGGGGGCGCGCCGGGTCCGGGGCCGCCGCATCCTGCTGGTTGACGACGTCCTGACCACAGGGGCCACGGCCGAGGCCTGCGCCAGGGCCCTGCTGGACGCCGGGGCCCGCGCCGTCGATCTTGCCGTGATCGCGAGGGTGCGCGCTGCCCGCGAAGTCCCTAAATAGGGGAACGGACAGCCCGCCGCACCTCAAGGCGGGTTCTGATCAGTGTTTTCCGGAGCTCCGCCTTGGCCGATGTCGTTGTCTACACCAAACCCGGTTGCCCCTACTGCGTGGCGGCCGTCGGCCTGCTGACGCGAAAGGGTGCAGATTTCACCGAGATCGTTGCCTCCCACGATCCGGCCAAGAAGGCCGAGATGGTCGAGAAGTCGGGCGGCAAGGCCACCTTCCCCCAGATCTTCATCGCCGGAAAACACGTGGGTGGTTCAGACGAGCTGAGCGCGCTGGACCGTCGTGGCGGTCTGGACCCCCTGCTGTCGGCCTGATGTCGTCCGGCCTGTCCATCGCCCTGATTCAGACCCGCACCCCGGCGACGGCGGGCGCGGCCCTGGCCCATGTCGAGCCGCTGATCCGCGAGGCCGCCGCTCACGGGGCCAAACTCATCCTGACACCCGAGGGGACCAATCTCCTGGACCAACGCCGCGACCGGCGGGGTCTTGCCATCACCGACGAGGATCAGGACGCGGCGGTCGTCGGCCTGCGCCATCTCGCGGCCGAACTGGACGTCTGGCTGCTGATCGGTTCGGCCATTGTGAAATCCGGTCACGCGGGCGACGCTCGTGCCGCAAACCGGTCGCTGCTGATCGACCCCGGCGGCGGCATCGTGGCCCGCTACGACAAGCTGCACGTCTTCGACGTCGATCTGCCGAACGGCGAGACCTATCGCGAGAGCGCCACGATCCGCCCCGGCGATGGCGCGGGACTGGCTGATACGCCGTGGGGCCGGCTGGGCCTGACCGTCTGCTACGACCTGCGTTTCCCGCACCTGTTCCGACAACTGGCGAAGGCGGGAGCCTGCATGATCGCCGTGCCGGCCGCCTTCACGGTCCCGACCGGTGCGGCGCACTGGGAGGTCCTGCTGCGCGCCCGGGCCATCGAGACGGGGGCCTTCATTCTCGCCCCGGCCCAGGGCGGGACCCACGAGGACGGCCGCCGCACCTGGGGGCGTTCTACCGTGGTCGGCCCCTGGGGCGAGATCGTCGCCAGACTGGACCACGACGACCCCGGCGTGCTGTACGCCACGCTGGACCTCGCCGCCGTCGAGACCGCGCGCGCTGCGGTGCCCCAGCTACGCCATGACCGGACGTTCGCCGCCCCATGATCCGCTACGCCCTGAAATGCGAGCATGACCACCCGTTCGAAGCCTGGTTTAGCGCGTCCGGCGACTATGACGACCAGGCCGCGCGCGGCTTGGTCGAATGCCCGTTCTGTGGCTCCCACGCCGTCTCCAAACAGATCATGGCCCCGGCCGTAGCGGGCACGAGGTCCCGCGAGGCCGCCGCACCGGATGTGGCCGCCAGGGTCCAGACCATGATGATGAAGATGGCCCGTGAGGTCCGCAGCCATGTCGAGACGAACTTCGACTACGTCGGCGACACCTTCGCCCGCGAAGCCCGCGCCATCCACGAGGGGGCGACCGAGAAGCGCGAAATCTATGGCGAGGCTACGCCCGCCGAGGTGCGGAAGCTCAAGGACGACGGCGTCCCCTGCGCGCCCCTGCCGCCGCTACCTCCGCCCCCCGACAAGCTGAACTGACGTGACCGGGGGGGACCGCTATCAGGAGTTCGAGCCATCAGAGTCGCTGCGCCCCTTTGTCCGCACGATCTGGACCTATGCCGCCCTGGCACCGGAGCCGGGCTTGCAGCGGATCGCGCCCGACGGCTGTCCCGAACTGATCCTCGACATCGGCTCGCCCTATGAGGAGCAGGGCGACGACGGCGTGTTCCGGCTTCAACCACAGGCCTTGTTCGCCGGCCAGATGACCCGGCCCCTGGCCCTGCGTCCCGCCGGACCGGTCGAACTGGTCGCGATCCGGTTTGAACCCGACGGCGCGCGCGACTGGCTGGGCCACCCGCTCGCCGAAGCGACCGACCGCCGGCTGGACATGGTCGCGCGGCTCGCGGGCCTCTCACCTCCTGCCGGCGATCCGGCCGGGCAGGTCGAGGTCATGGTCCGCTGGCTGGACGACCAGCGCCGCCGCAACAGCTGGTCAATTGACCCGGCCGTGCGCGCCGAGATCGAGGCCGCGACGGCTGACGCGCCGACATCCTTGCGCCCGGCCAGCGGGCAACGCGCCTTGCAGCGCCGCTTCAGCGATCGCGTCGGGGTCCCGCCGCGCATGCTGCGCTCGATCCTGCGCTTTCGCCGCGTCTTCGACCTCTCCGCCGAAGGACCGGCCGCCGCCGGCTGGCTGGAAGCGGGACTGGAGGCCGGCTATTTCGATCAGCCGCAAATGGCCCGGGACTTCCGCCGTTTCCTTGGCTGCACCGCCACCGAATGGGCGCGTGACCAGGTCGGCCTGGCCCGCAGCCTCGCGTCGCAATCCTACAAGCCCGGCCCGCTTTCGCCGCACTAGGGTCTGCAAATCGCCGCCAACCCGAGGGATTTGCCATGCTGACCGCCCTGCTCGCCGCCGCCCTGACGCAGGCCGCGCCCGCCGCCTCGCCCGACCTGTCGTGGATGTCCGGCTACTGGCTGGACTGCGCCGGCGGTCGCGAGGTCTCCGAGACCTGGAGCGATCCGCGCGCCGGCCTCAGCGTGGGACACGCCGTCACCGTCCAGCGCGGCCGCGTCTCGTTCGAGGCCTCCCGTATCGGCCCGACGCCGCAGGGCTTCGCCTATGTCGCCCAGCCGGGCGGCGCGCCACCCACCGTCTTCGTGCTGGCCGAGAGCGGCCCGGCCCGAGCGGTGTTCGCCAATGCGGAAAACGACTTCCCGACCCGTGTCATCTATGAACGCGACGGCGACGCCCTCAAGGCCCGGATCGAGGGCGAGATCGGTGGACAGGCACGGAGCATGGAATGGAGTTTCAGGGCTGCCCCGCTCAACACCCGCTGCCCCGTCTGAACGGGACGGGCCTGAACTGGCGGCTGATGACGGCGGTCGATCTGGACGCCGTCGCCGACATCGCCGTCATCGGCTTCCCCGATCATTTCGAAGGCCGGGACTGTTTCGAGAACCGGCTGGCGTTGAACCCGTCCGGCTGTTTCGTCCTCGCTGACGCTGGCGGCGAGCCGCGCGGCTATCTGGTCGCCTATCCTTGGCACTCAGAGGCCGCGCCCAGGCTGAACACCCTGATCGAGGCTATCCCGGAGGACGCCACGGTCCTGTATCTGCATGATCTGGCCCTGCACCCCGACGTGCGTGGCGAAGGCTGGTCGCAAATCATCGTCGAGCGGCTGGCCCATCAGGCCCGTGCCGAGGGCTGGCCGGCCTTGGCCCTTGTCGCGGTCAACGACGCCGCGCCCTTTTGGGAAAGGCGCGGCTTCACGGTGGTCGACAGTCCCGCCATCAAAGCCAAATTGGCCGGCTATGGCGCGGATGCCCGCTACATGGTCCGGGGCCTGAACGTTTAGCCGCGGGTCCAGCCCTTTTCGGCCATACAGGCCCGGAAGGCGTCACTGTCCTGGCCCTTGCCGGTCGAGGCCCGGCATTCGGCGCGGGCAGTGTCGAACGGGTGGGCGTTATTGCCGTGCCAGGCCATGTCGTCGCTGTCCGAGGCGTCGATCACGGTGACACAGGCCGAGGTCATCAGGCTGGCGGACAGGGCGGCAAAGATCAGAAGGCGTTTCATGGACGGACTCCGGTGTCGGGAAGCTGTGGGGAAGCCCTGTCATCCCACTGTCAAGCTTGCCTGTCCCGTTACTTCGAGGTCAGGTTGATGAACTCCCGATGAACAGCCTTCAGTCGCGCGTGGCGACCATCATGTAGTTAATCCCGGCGTCGTCGCTCTCGCTCCAGCGGTCCGTGAACGGATCATAGACCAGGCCAAAAGGTCCGCTGACCACGACCGGTTCCTGCGACAGCATCGCG
>JBBSCK010000028.1:0-25218 GCA_038250335.1 Caulobacterales bacterium | reverse complement strand
GGGGCGCCGGTTGCTAACCGGTGTCGCACCCCCCGCACCCATAAAACACGACCGCGCGCCGGTCCCTGGCCCGGCGCGCGTCGTTGAGACCGTCGTGGCCTACAGCGGCAGGGTCAGGGTGACGCCACCCATCTGGCTGTCGGCATGGTCGCCGAAACGTCCGCGATAGCCGATTTCCAGTTCGAGCGGACCCAGGTCGCCCTTGATCCCCACCGAGGCCAGAACCGAACCGCCGAACGGATCGTCGAACGGGCGGGACAGGACCTGGGCCGGATTGCCGGCGATGCCGACACGAACCGCATCGGAGCTGTCATCCAGGCTGTCACGATAGCCGCCTTCGACAAACACACCGAAACCGCCCATGTCAGCCTCGGCCCGCAGCGCGATCTCGGCAGTCACGCCCTTCACTGTGCGATCGCGGTATTCATACGACGCTGCAGTCCCTTGCTCGATATAGCCATCGACGTCCGAGCTCGTATAGGTCACGGCAACCCGGGGCGAGACAGCGAGGCCGCCCATTTCAAACCACAGGCCGGCCTGGGCCCGCGCGCCGGAACTGAAGCCCTTGGTCGACCCCGTCTGGACGATCGGGGCCAGGGCGCTGACCCGGTCGATATTGTTGTAGTCGTCGCTGGCGACGCCGGCAGCGACGTTCACAAACAGACTGTCCGAGCGCCAGCCTGCGTAGACGTCGAGGGCCAGGGTCGACAACTCGAAGCTGGTCGGCCCGGCTTCGACACTGGCGTCGCGATAGCTGCCGGCGAGGCCGAACCGCCTCGTCCCAGTGCCCGATTCCAGCATCATCTGCGCGCCATAGCCGTCCGACTGAGCCGCAGCGACGGTTCCCCGCCGGTCCGTCTCGCTGCTGTCATACAGCCCGCCGAACGAAATCGAGGTGCCGGACGTCCAAGCCTCACGGCCAGACAGGCGCGCGCTGGCGGCGTCCAGCGCATCCTCGCGGTGACGGTAGGCCGTCTCGCCCTGCAGGGTCGAGCCGGCACCGCGATCACCATAGTACAGATAGTCGTTGGCCAGGGCCGCGAAAAGCCTGTGGCCGGCTGCCGTGGGATGAACACCATCGAAAAACAGGAAGCTGTCCGGGTTCGAGCAGACCGTCACGCCGGTGAGGCAGGGATTGGTGACATTGGTCAGACCGAACCGGCCCGGATCGGCTGCCAGCACGTCACTGACCTTGGCGATGTCGAACAGGATGATGTTCGTACCCGGACGCGCTGCGGCGGTGGTCAAGAGCGCCGTCTGCAGGCCGCTATTGAAGGTCGAACCGGCAAAGTCGGCCAGAGCCGCGAGAGGCGTGGTGCGGAACTGCGGCGTGGTCCCGAGCCGCGGCAGGTTGGTGACCAGAATTGTGCCCGCGCCGCGCGAGGCGATGGTGTCGACGAGGAAATTCATGTCGGCGATGGCGGCCGTCAGCGTCGGCGCAATGAAGCCCGTGGGATTGGCCTGCGAGGCCGGAGGCAGCACGGCGAAGGCACCGAGGCTCTGGAAGATGTTGTTGGCCCCACCGAGGACGCTGACCAGATCGCGGCTGCCGAAGGTCCCGCCCGCCGCCGCATAGGTCGTCAGCTGCTGGCGCATGCCAGGCGGAAAGGCCACCACGTTGTCGGTGCGCGAGCCACCATAGGCATAGTTGATGCTGCCGGTGACCGACCCGTTGAAATTGGCGGCCGTGAAGCCGAGCAATTCGGTGAAGACCGGTCCGTTGGAGAACCGGCCCTGGAAATAGGGCGGTGATGGAGGCTGGGTCCGGCCGCTGGCCAGATACAGGTTGCCGTTGTCGCTCAGGCTGTCACCGAAGACGACCAGGCGACCGTAGGACTGGGCTGAAGCGGCGGTGGCGAGCGCGGCGGATGCAGCCAGCGTCAGCGCAGCCAAAGCAGCGCCGCGAAGATATCGTGACATGGTGTCCTCCCATCGGCCGTCCGTTTCGCGACCGTTGAACGACAGTCTGCGCCGCTTTTTCGAGGACGCAAGATGCCGCTGGGGAAGGTTCTAGTGCAGCAGGCGGAACCGCAGCGTTCCGGCCACAGTCTTAAGCACCCGCAGCGCCTGCGGATCATAGTCCCGATCCACGTCGGTAATCACATAGCCGGTCGCCTCGTCGGTCTTCAGATGCTGACCGAGAATGTTCAGCCCTGCGGCCGACAGCTCGCGGTTCAGCTCGGCCATCACCCCCGGCTGGTTCCTGTGAATGTGCAGGATCCGGTGACCGCCCGAGACCTCCGCCAGCTGAACATTGGGCAGGTTGACGCAGAAAGTCGTGTCCCCGCGATTGAGGTAGCCCAGCACCCTTTCCGCCGCGAACTCCGCGATGGCCTCCTGCGCCTCCTCGGTCGAGCCGCCTATATGGGGCGTCAGGATGACGTTCTTCAGGCCTCTCAGTGGGCTGTCGAATGGATCGGCATTGGTCCGGGGCTCTTCCGGGAACACATCCAGCGCCGCACCCCCGACCCGGCCCGAGCCGATGGCCTGGGCCAGGGCCCCGACATCGACCACATGGCCGCGTGACAGGTTCAGGAACAGGGTGCCGGGTTTCATGGCCTGGAACTGCGCGGCCCCGATCAGATTGGCATTCTCGCGCCGGCCGTCGACATGCAGCGACACCACGTCCGCCTCGGCCAGCAGGGCGTCCAGCGACCGCATCCGCCGAGCATTGCCCAGCGCCAGCCGCTCCGAAAGATCGTGGAACACCACCCGCATGCCCAGCGCCTCGGCCAAAACCGACAGCTGCGATCCGATGGCCCCGTAGCCGACGATGCCCAAGGTCTTGCCCCGCAGCTCGCGCGAGCCTTCCGCCGACTTGTTCCATCGGCCCTGGTGCATGGCAGCCGACTTGTCGACCACGTCGCGCATCAGGGTGATGGTCAGGCCGACCGCCAGTTCCACAACGCTGCGGGTGTTGGAATAGGGCGCGTTGAACACCGCCACGCCCCGGGCCGCCGCCGCGTCCAGATCGATCTGGTTGGTACCGATGCAGAAGGCCGCCACGGCCATCAGCCGGTCCGCCGCCTCCAGCACCCGCTCGGTGACATTGGTCTTGGAGCGGATGCCCAGAACATGGACGCCCTTGATCTTCTGGATCAGTTCGTTCTCGTCCAGCGCGCCCTTCAACGTCTCGACCGAATAGCCTGCCTCCTCCAGCCGTTCGACGGCGGCGGGGTGGATGTTCTCCAGCAGCAGCATGCGGATCCGGCTGCGCGGATAGGACCAGCGCCCGGCCAGTCCCTCTGCATGCAGCAGTTCGTCGATCGAGCGCGCCTCGCTGTCGGCGACCGCGACCACCGCGTCGCGCCGCGCGATCTCGGTGAAAGCGTGAAAACGGTCGGCGGCTCCGGCCAGTTTGACCTCGGCGTCGGTCCAGCCGTCGCCGACCATGACCACCGGCCCGGTCAGGCCCAGCGCCTTGATGACCGCAGCCTTTCCATTGGCATGTGACAGCGGGTTGACGTCGTCCACGCCGGTGACGCGCCCATCGGCGTCATAGCACAGATCGTTGCACAGCAACCGATCCGGCGCGACGCCCAGACGCTGAGCCACGGGAGCGATGACCTCGCGGAACCCTCCGGACAGGATGATGATCCGGTCCGCATTGTCGTTGAAGAAGCGCAGGTTGCGGCGCACCGACGGCGTGCCCTCGTCCAGAATGCGATCCGCCAGCGCCTCGATATGGGTCCGGGTCAGGGGCAGGAGCGCCAGCCGGGCCCGCAGGGCGTCACCGAAGTCGATCTCCCCCGCCATGGCCCGGTCGGTCAGTGAGGCGACCTCGGCCCGGATGGCGACGGCGTCGGCGTGACCCTCCAGCGCGATGTCAGCCAGCGCTTCCAGCGTCTCGATCCGAACGAGCGTGGAATCGAAGTCGAAGATCAGCGTCTGGGTGAGGGTCATGCCTCTTCTTTCGCCGACCTTCGCACTCGCAGCAACGGGTTTTGTCCCCGGTTAGAGGCCAGTCATCCGGCGCACCCGGCTATCAGGCCGGCGGCTTTCCAGAGCCGCGGCACCGATGGCCGCAGCGATCGTCGCCACCGCCAGAAGTGCACCGCCCTCGCGGGCGTGTTCGCGTGCGTACTGGCCGGCGTCGTCGGCGTATCGGCGGGCCGACCGGCCCGTTTCCTCGGCGTAGCGCCGCGCCTCGCGGGCATATTTCCGTCGCTGCTTGTCCGAAACTGCGCGCTGCCCGCGCTTGAGCAGCTTGCGCGCCTGATGCCGCGCATCATCGCCGAAATCTTCCGCCCTGCCGCCGATCTCCTCGGCGCGCTCGGTCAGACCGCGCGAGATGTCACTAAAGCGATCGCGCAGGGCCTCGCCGTCGATCCAGCCGCGTGGGTCCATACGGTCCCGAATGGCGTCGATCCGGCGCGGTCCGGTCCGCTGCGTCAGCAGCAGGGTCGCGAGGGCCGCCGTCGCCACAAGCGCGAGCGAAGCCGCAGTGATGCCAGGATGTTTGCGGACTTCGGCAAGGGCGCTGAACTGTCGAACCATGGGATAGTGAACCTTTTCATCGGGGCCGTCGTCGGACCCGTCGTAGGGCTCGTCGTCATACGGCTGATAGGCGGAACCGCTGTCCCGCGTCACAACAGGAGCGAACCGGGCGAAAAGTGGTTCCGCGACGCCGGGCAGAAGGGCGTAGAAGGACGCGATCAGCCGTCCTCCACCGCCGACCGTGATCTCGCGGATGCGATGGCTGGCACACCACAGCACCGCGTCCGCCACGACCCGGGTGGTATAGACGGGCTGCGGGAGCTGAAACGCCTGGCCGGTTATGTTGCGGGCCTGCCGGTTGTAGGCCGTGTCGATCGCCGAGGGCTTGACCAGACTGACCGCGACCGGCGCGCCTTCGCGCGTCAACTCCATCCGCAGGGCGTTGGTAAACCCCTTCACTGCGTGTTTGGACGCGGAATACAATCCCTGAACCGGGATCGGCGCATCGCCCAGGACAGAGCCGACATTGACGATGGTCCCGCCCTCCGGACGCGCCCGCAGGTGTGCGGCGGCGATCAGCGACCCGTGCACGACGCCCCAGTAATTGGTCTGGAACAGCCGGTGCTGGTCCTGCAGGGGAGTTTCGCGAATCGGGCCGTAGAGCGACACCCCGGCGTTGTTGACCCAGGTGTCGAAACCGCCGAACAGCCGGATGCACTTTTCCGCCGCGAGGCCCAGCGCATCATGGTCACCGACATCGGCGACGCCATAGGCGACGCGCGCGCCGTCGCGCTGCAGGTCCTCGACCAGTGCTTTTAGATCGTTTTCGCCCCGCGCGATCAGGAAGACACATGACCCCGCCTTCGCAGCCTGTCTCGCCGTCGCCAGCCCGATGCCGGAGGTCGCGCCGGTGATGACGATCGTCTGCTGGTCGACTGGCTTAAGCTTCGGCTTGGCGGGCATGGTCTCGCTTTCGTCGGATCGGGTCGGAAACGGCCCGGCGCGAGCGCCGGTTCCGGAGGATAGCATGTGCGGACGCGGGCGCGAGCGCGAGCGCGCGAGCCCTTACCAACCCCCGCGTCGTTGCCTATCTTGCCGGTTTCCCCCTATCCCGCCCTCAGGACCTCGCCGTGACTGATCACGAGAACGCTTCCGCGTTCACCAACGCAACGCCCGCCGACGATCTGGCCGCCGCCTTCCAGATCGAGGGCTGGCCGGTGCGCGGACGGCTGGTGCGGCTGGGCGCAGCGATCGACATCATCCTGTCGGCCCACGACTATCCGGAACCCGTCGCCGCCCTGTTGGGCGAAGCCTGCGCGCTCGCGGCCCTCGTCGGCTCGGCGCTCAAGTTCGAGGGCCGGTTGATCGTCCAGGCCCAGGGCGACGGTCCAGTTCGCTACGTCGTCGCCGACTACGACACCGCCGGTCACCTGCGCGGCTATTGCCGGTTCGACGCCGATGAGGTCGCTGCCGTCTCCACCGGCTTCGCCCGGCCGGGTGCCCAGACCCTGCTGGGCAAGGGCGTCTTCATCATGACCCTCGATCAGGGTCCGGATTTCGACCGGCATCAGGGCATCACCCCGATCGAGGGCGAGAGCCTGTCGCTGTGCGCCGAACACTATTTCGCCCAGTCCGAACAGGTGCCGACGAAGGTCCGGCTGGCGGTCGGTCGGGTGACGACCGGGGCCGATTCCGGCTGGCGCGCGGGCGGGGCCATGATCCAGATGGTCGCCGGCGACGCGACACGGGGCTCGACGGACGAGGTCTGGGACCGCAGCCGCGCCCTGTTCCAGACGCTCGGCGACGACGAGTTGATCGACCCCACGCTCTCGCCCGAAACCCTGCTGTTCCGCTTGTTCCATGAGGACGGCGTGCGGCTTGAACACCCCGTACCCCTCGCCGCAATCTGCCGCTGCTCCAGCGAGCGGATCGCATCGGTCCTCGGGTCGTTCTCGGACGCCGAGCGCGCGGAGATGGTCGAAGGCGACGGCAAGATCCGGGTGACGTGCGAATACTGCTCCAGCGTCTACGCCCTCGACCCCGCGACCGTCACGGCGGACTGAAGGCCGTTCATCTCCGGCGCAGGAGGGCTGGACCTTGACATCAGACCGGCCGAGTTTGCCGGCCATGTCCGCCGTCCTCCCCGACCCCGTCCGCAAACAATTTGACCAGGGGGTCAGCTGGTTGCGGGACCACCTGCTCAACCATGCCGAGCTCATTCTGCGCCGCGCCCTGGCCGCAGCCCCCGACCACGGTCCGATCCAGCACCATCTCGGGATCACCCTCGTCAAACTGGGTCGGACCGGGGACGGCGTGGCCCTGCTGCGTGCTGCCGTGGCGGCGGACCCGGACGATACGGGCGTCCGCTCCGACCTGGCCGTGGCGCTCGGCGAAGGCGGCGACGGCGCGGTCTTCAGTACCGACCGGGCTGAACACCCCTTCGGCGTCATTGACTATCGCTACCGCGCGACCATCCGCTACGGCGCGGGCCGCCCCTCCCATCCGGGCCTGGCCCGGATCATCGAGGGCGGCCGCGCGCGTTATGAAGCCGTGCTGGACGCCTTGGGGGCCATCCAGGCCGATTTTGCCTCGATCCCGTCCGGCGGCACCTATGAGATGCGCGAGCCCTTCTGGCTGAACGGCTGGTTTCCGCCGCTGGACGGCATGGCCCTCACCCACTTCCTGCGCCGCCACAACCCGGCCCGGTTCATCGAGATCGGCTCCGGCGTCTCGACCAAATTCGCGCGCCGGGCTGTCGAGCTTTATGGCCTGCGCACGCATATGACCTCCATCGATCCCCAGCCGCGCAACCAGATCGACACTCTGTGCGACACGGTCATACGCCAGCCGCTTGAGGACGCCGACCCGTCGATTTTCGAGGCTCTGGAGCCTGGCGACATCCTGTTCCTCGACAGTTCGCACCGCGCCTTCCAGGGATCGGACGTGACGGTCTTCTTCCTGGACATTCTGCCCCGGATCAAACCCGGCGTGATCGTGCACATCCACGACATCTACCTGCCGGACGATTACATCTCCGGCCACGTTCACCGGCTGTGGAACGAACAGTATCTGCTGGCAACCGCCCTGCTGTTCGGCGAGGGCGGGTTCGAGATCCTCTTCCCCGGCTGGTTCGTCCATCGCGACCCGGCCCTGTCGGCAAGGGCCAATCGTCTGCTCCGGACCGGCCCGCTGGAAGGCATCAATCTCTATGGTGCCTCTTTCTGGCTCACCAAACGCTGACAGGCCTCCCCTCGCACTCAGCCGCCAGTGCGAAGCCGTTCGGTCAGGCTTTCGAACCGGGCCAGGGTCTCGGGACTGACATGGTGCTCGATGCCCTCCGCGTCGGCCTCGGCCGTTTCACCGCTAACGCCCAGCGCGACGAGGAAGTCGTGGACGATTTGGTGTCGCGCGCGCGAGGCCTCGGCCATCGCCTCGCCCGCTGCCGTCAGGGTGATCGACCGATAGGGCCGCGTCTCCACCAGCCCCTCGCGCTGCAGTCGCTGCAGCGCCTTGGCTGCCGTGGCCGGCGCCACGCCGAGGCAGTCCGCCAGATCCGTCAGCCGCGCCGAGCCATGTTCGGCGATCAGGTCGCCCACCAGTTCAACATAGTCCTCCGCCACCTCGCTGGAGCGGGCGTCACGCATTCGACGAAAGGCGGCGGCGCGGCGGGCGGCGCCGGGAACCTGGACCAAGACGGTTTCCCCACAATCTCCGGGCCGGGCCCGATCAACCGCCAGACTAGGCCATTCGGTCGCCCGGAACAGAGCGCGATTTCATCGTCCTGCAACGGGCGTGCGGGAATTCTCACGACGTCCTCTTAAACGCCGATCCACCCCTTAATGTGGACAGCGCGCCATGACCGGGTGGCGAGCCGGGAGAGCAGCTGGGCGACATTGGAGTCGCGTAATCGGGAGAGATCAGAGGCTTCTCATCAGAACCTCGCGCGAAGCCCGATTGAAAACCGCCGCTCCGACAGGGCATAGCTGTTCAATGCTGTCGGGTTGAAGTTACTGAATTCGACCGTCGCCGAATCCTCGGGGATCAGGTTCTGGGCCTGTAGCGACAGGGCGATGGTGTTGGTGAGGTCATAGCCCAGCTGGGCGTCCAGCTGCGAGCGCGCCGCGACGAAGTCAGGACGCCCCTGGGTGAATTCGAACACCGCATCGTCGCGCCAGTTGTAGGCGACGCGAGCCGACAGAGGACCCTTTTCGTAGAGGGCAACGAGATTGTAGCTGTGCTTGGAGGTGGCGACGAGCGGAAAGCCGCTGCTGTCCTCGCTGTCGGCGTAGGTGTAGTTGGCGATGAGGCCGAATCCGTCGAATGGTGCCGGCAGGAAATCGAGGAACTGGGTTACGCCGATCTCGAAACCCCGCACTTGCGCCGAGGCGATGTTGAACGGGCGAGATGTCCGATAGACGTCGGTGCTGCCGCCGATCGTGAGCGTCTCCTCGATCGTACCTGTGCTGATGAAGTCGCTGACGTCCTTGTAGAAAATCGCGCCTGCGATCAGCGAACTGCCGCCGGTGTAGTATTCCACCGACACATCGAAGTTGTCCGAGATGGGCGGGGTGAGCTGCGCATTGCCGCCGCCCGAGGTGAAGTTGGTCTGATTGATGAAGGTACTCGGTGCCAGGTCGGCGATACCGGCCCGCTGGAGCGTTCGCGATGCGGACAGCCGGACCAGCAGGTCGTCGGTCACGTTCACGGTGAGGTTCGCGCTCGGCAACACATTCGTATAGCTGTTTGTATCCGTTGCCGGGGTCGGAACACTGCGGATCAAAGAGAAGCTGTCGACCGAGAAATCCGTATCGGTAACACGAACCCCGGCGTTCAGCTTGGCTGGCCGACCGAACAAATCAGTCGCAAGATCAACCATCACATACCCGCTGAGCGTCTGCTCTTGTAGATCGTAGTCGCGGTCGGGAACGGAGCGATAGGTCCCCGCTGCGGCAGTGGCGTCCAGACTGGGTTCGGCGGCCAGGACGCGTGGGATCAGGAAGTCGGAATTGGGAAAGTAGCTCAGGAAACTGCGGGGAAAATTTCCCGAAATCCTGTCGAGAAAGCCCGGATCGCCCGCGACGGCGAAGGGGTTGAGTTCGGCCTGGGTCGCCAGACCTCGGCTGCGGAAGGCGTTGGACACCGCTGTCAGGTCGACATAGCGAACGCCGGCGCTGAGCCTCAGGGAATCGCTCAGTCGGTACCCCACGTCGAACTTGCCGGTGTATTCCTCCAGCGTCGCGGGCAGATAGTTGGCACGCAACGTCAGCGTCCCGCTGGTCGGATAGACATAGTTTGCCGGCAGATTGGGATCGAACGTCGTACCTGCGGGCCGATCGAGCGTCAGGCTGGGAACACGCCCGTTGCGGAAATCATAGCTGCCCACGATACCGGTCAGCGAGTCGAGAACGACGACCTCGATCTCCTGTCGCAGGGTGCCGCGGCTGTAATAGGCGTCTCCCTCCATCGTGAGCCGGCCGTTGTCGTATTTGCCGTTCAGACCGAACAGATAGTTCGCGGTCGGATCCTTGCGTCTCTGGTTCTGGACCCGCACGCGGCCCACCGAGGTACCGGCGACGAGAAAGCCATCATCATTGACCGCGCTGGTGATGATCGTCGCGGTCGCGCTGGTCGGAAGGTTGAAGGTGATCGCCTGGTTGGTTCGGTCCGCCTCCACGCGGGAATACAGCGCATCCGCCGTAAACACGAAATCGCTTCCCAGCCGGGCCTGGAAGGCACCGTTTGCGCCCACGCGCGTGCGGTCGATATCGACATCCTCATATTGGAGGAGCAGGGGTGCCAGCACGTCGGTCGCCCCGCCGTTTCTCCGGTTGAGCCAGTTGTTGCGCTCGAACAGTTGCAGGCTGGACGTGCGCCTCTGATACTCTGCGGACAGAAGCAGGCCCAGGTCACCGTCGGCAAAGGTGCGCGTGTACAGACCCGTGATGCTGGGCTCGAATTCTTCCGAGCCGTCAGAATAGGTGCCTTGGGCACGCAGCGAAAGCCTGGGCGTTCGAAAGTCGAACGGTTTTGGCGTCACCAGATTGACCGTGCCGCCAAGCCCGCCCTCGGCTTGGCTGGCGAGCGGCGACTTGCGCACCTCAAGGCGGCCGAACAGCGACGACGGGACTGAATCCAGTCCCGAAGACCGGCCGAGGTTGTCGTTTTCCGGAGGAGAGACGCGCGCCGAAAAACCTAGCAGCGTGCGCTCGTCAACCTCGACGCGGACCTGCTGGAGCCCCCGAATGTTGACCGCCTGCCCTTCGCCGAAGACCCGGGTGATCTGGACCCCCGTCACACGTTGGAGCGCTTCGGCTACGTTGGCATCGGGAAGCTTGCCAACGTCGTCGGCCGTGATGACGTCGATGATCTGCGAGGACTCGCGCTTGATTTCCGCGGCCCGGGCAAGGGAGGCCCGGATGCCAGTGACGATGACCTCATCGAGATCATCTGCCTGCTGGGTCGGCACGGAGGGCGTCGGCGGGACCCCCTGATCCTGAGCGAAGGCCGGCGAAACGGCGAGCGAAGCCGCAGACCCCAGCAGGGTAGTTTTCAAGACCATCGTCCATCGACGACGCACCGCTTCTGTCAACATCATTTCCGCCCCTCAGCGATGGCCCCACCGAAAAATACCGGTGTCATACCGATATGATACCGGTGTCATTTTGGCTCTGGGAAAACTATAACCTTGATATTTTCGGATTGTCAAAGCCGGTCTGGTGTTGAAACTGCAGCCATCCTGTTGCTAGAAACAGCTTGGTGACACCGGTAGCATAGCGAGTCTGACCTGATGCCTTTCGATGTTTCACGCCCCCACAACGCCCTGTGCCATGCATCCATGGCCGTGTTGGCCGCATGCGTGAGCTTGATGATACACCCGGCGACAGCCGAGGCGGGGGTGCCTCCCGGAGCGACCCCGGTCGAGGCTGCGGCCCGGATCGCGCCGATGAACCTTACGGTCACAGAGCGCCTCAACCCACAGGTCGAGGCGCTGCTGGTCCGGCTGATGGCCGAGGGGCGCGCCATGGTCATCGACGGCCAGCCGGTCTTCGCCGTCACCGACAAATTCCTGCCGGGCAAGATCGCCGTCGGAATGGCCGGTCTGATCCTGGAGACGCCCCCGTCCGATCCGGCCTATCCCACCTATCTGGCGCGCTTTCGGGATCTGGCGAACCTCACGCTTGAGGACACCAATACCGAATGGGGCGTCTACTACTATCTCCTCGCCCTGCATCAGTTGCAGCGCGCCGGGGTACTGGAGCAGGCGGTCGAGCCGGCCACGCTGGAACAGTTACGACGCCAGCTGGACTGGCGGTCCTTCGTCCGCGAGAGCGATCTCACGCTGATCAACCTGCCCAACAACTACTATGGCGTCGCCTACAGCGTCGCCCAGATTCGCAATCTTCTTGGCTGGGAGTCGGCGGACGCTGCGGATGCCCTGCTCGACAAGGCCCTCGCCCACTACGCCACCTATTCGGACTATGGTTTCGCCGACGAAACCGACGGCCAGGGCCGGTTCGACCGCTACAGCGTGCTGCTGATCGGAGAGATCGCCCAGCGCTTCATTGACGTAGGCCGCGAGCCGCCGCCGCGGGTCAAGGCCTGGCTGCGAACCTCGGCCGAACTGGTGCTCCTGCATGCCGGTCCGGACGGAGACGGCTTTGAATACGGACGCAGCATCGGTGCCTATGGCGAGACCGCGATACTGGAAGTCCTGACCGCCGCCGC
Organism: Caulobacterales bacterium; assembly: GCA_038250335.1. Lineage (GTDB taxonomy): Bacteria > Pseudomonadota > Alphaproteobacteria > Caulobacterales > Caulobacteraceae > Brevundimonas. The sequence continues at coordinate 13,056 of JBBSCK010000028.1, read as the reverse complement.
CACCCTGGGGGTGCTCAGCCCCGAGGAGATGGACGTCGCCTATGCCGTATCCAGTGTCATCACAGCCCGCTACATGGACGCTTGGGTGGATCGCGCCACCGGATCGGTCAACCTCTGGGATCAGGGGCGGCGCACCGACACCTATCGCGGCAAGCACCGGATTCTCGGAGAGAATCTGAGCCTTGCGCGGCAGCATACCTATACCAACGCCCTGTGGAACCGGCTCGGCTACCAGGACCGCGTCCCCACAGCCGACCTTACGGCATGGCGGCTGTCACGGCCCCGGTCCACCCTGACCTGGTTCGACCGGGGCGTTCACGACCGGGCGCTCCTGACCGTGATTGACGGACCGCGGCTGTTCGCCCTGCCCATCGTCAACGGCGGGCCGACCCAGCATATGAACACGCCCTATTTTCCGATCCCCTTCTCGCCGGGCCTGATCGCGGGGTCGCCCGACGCGACCTTTCCCCAGCTGATCACCCGCGTCACCCTCGCGGACGGCAGCGTTCTGCAGCCGCTTTCCTACCTGTCGGACGTCTCCCATACACAGGATAGCGACATCGTTCGGCTCGACGTCCAACAGGCGGCCATGGACCGCATGGGCCAGGTCGCGCCTGTCGCCGACGACCGCATCAGCGCCGTGACCCACTACCGGTTCGCGCCCGGCGAGGTTGCCCGTCGAGACACCTATGTGGCCCGGAGCGGAACCGGGCCGGTCGATCTGGATTTTGAGTTCGCGTCCTTCCAGCCCGTCGCCTCGGTTCGCCGCGACGGAGCCGGATGGCAGATCGCCTACAGCGGGGGAACGCTTCAGGGTCTGACAGTCTCCGGGCTCGATACCTGCGCAACGGCCCCCCTTGACCCGGTCTACCAGACCCCGACCGGCCCCTTCCGGAGCGTGGTGCGCTGCGCCAGCCGGGGCCGGGACACCGGGACGCCGGTCGATCTGGCCTGGACGCTGACCTACGCCGACGCCCCTGCCCCTTAAGGACTGACCGCCGATGTCCCTGTCCGGCCTGCTGGCACTCCTCGCGCTCGTCCCCATCTCGCCCGAACGCTTGCAACTGTCAGTGACGGCGGCATTCCCGGTGCCGAAGGGGCCGGGCGGCGGGCGCTCGGCGGCCGCGGCGGGGCGGTCCTTCGGGTCAACAACCTGAACGATTCGGGACTTGGCAGCCCGCGCGCCGCGATCGAGACCGAGGGTCCCCGAACCGTCGTGTTCGACATCGGCGGGACCATCACCCTGATGACGCCTCTGCGGATCCGCGAGCCCCGCATCACCATCGCGGGCCAGACGGCACCGGGCGGCGGCCTCACCCTGCGCGGCCAGCCGCTGTTGATCTCAACCGACGACGTCGTCGTGCGCCACATCCGCTCGCGGCTGGGCGACGAACAGGGTGTCGAGGTCGAGGTCGAGGCCGACGCCATCACCATCGACCGCGGCACCCCGGACCTCGACCCCCTCGGCCCCCGGTTCGAGTTCACCAACAACGTCTTCTACAACTGGAGTCAGGCCCACGCGGGATACAATGCCGACTCCGAGCCCGCGACCGTCTCGACCTATGTCTTCGCCGCCGGCGCGGGCCGGATTCGACCAGGGCGGTGATCTTCGAGGAAGAAAGTGCACTCGCCCACGCCTGGTTCGAGGCCAGCAGTGTCGACGGCGTCGTGCCGGCCGATCCCTGGGCCCCCGTGACCGGCAACGACACGCCCGGCTACCGACTGACCGCCCTCCCCGACTGGGCCGCACCGGCGTCCGAGACCGCCGGACAGGTGTGGATTTCAGTCCTGACGCACGCCGGTGCCTCGAAATCTCGCGACGCGGTCGACGCCCGGATCCTGGCCGGCGTGGCAGACGGCACGGGCCGGATCATCAACAGCACCGGCGACGTCGGCGGCTGGCCCGACCTGGCCCCTGGCACACCGTGGATCGACACCGACGGCGACGGCATGCCCGACCCTTGGGAGACCGCCAACGGCCTCGACCCGGCCAAGGCCGACGGGTCCGCCGACCGTGACAGCGACGGCTTTACCAACCTTAAGGACGGGCTGAACAGCCACGTCGGGTGGGTCGCACGACCGGGCGAAGGCGCAAGAGAGATGGTCTGGGTCTAGCCCGGGGCTACCGCTTCAGACCGTTTTGTCGTCAGACCTTCAAGGGCCGAGAACAGCGTCGCGAGCGCCACGAGGCCAATGAGGACCATCCCTTCCGGGCGTCCGATCGCGCCCGTGTAAACGCCATAGGCGACAACGTACGCCAGCAAGGTTGTGTTGGTGAGCACGCTTGCGTAGCAAGCTGACCTGGAACCCGGGTTCGCCTGTCGAACGAGGTTCATCGCGCCTGCGTACCATAGCGAAAGGCCCGCTCCGATGAACCAGAACATCCGCTCGTTCACCTCCGGATAGGCCATGGGGGCGGCGACAAAGTTGTGCAGACATCCCAGAAGCACCAGCCCCCAGGCCGCAACGGCGTCCACGATCCTGAAGCTTCGCCTTGCACACAGCCTCCCGTTGTCGAACGCGAGTACTCACCAGCAGTCGTGACCTTCATGGCGTTCGCAGAACAAGGGTACGTTACTGTGCCCGTTCTCGCCGATGCCGCAAACCGTCGCATCAACCGCAGAACTTCAAGATTACTCCTGACCGGGTGATGGCGACTATCGGCCTGTTTCCCCCGGGTCCCCGTCCCGGAACTTCCACTTCATGATCAGCACCCCGCTGGCCATCACCAGCGCCGCAGAGTTCGCAAAGGTCACCGGCCAAGCTTGCGTCAGCACGCCATAGACCACCCACAGCACGAAACAGGTCACGGTCAGGGCATAGGTCTTGAGCGACACCGACGAGGCGTCCCGCTCCTTCCAGATCTTCATCATCTGCGGTGCAAAACTGGCGATCGAACACAGGGCTGCGGCCGTGCCGAACAGGTTGGCGATCAGGTCGCTCACTTTGCGACCCTCCCCCGCGAACCAGGCAGCGGCAGGCGCACACCGACCGGTGTGGCCGCCGCAGCGATCAGGGTGGCGAAACGGACGAACAGTTTTTCCATGCCCGAAAAACCGCCTCGCCCCTGTCAGGTTCCCGGGCTGCGACCGGCGAAGGGATCGGCGGCCGGGTCAGGGCTCTCTTTTGTACGGGGCCAGCAACGGGGCCAGTTCCGGCAGGTCATCGGCCGAGCGGACGAACGTCGGCGGCCGGATCGCCCGGGTCGCCTGTTCGAAGGCGTAGCCCAGCGACAGGATGCGCGCGTCGTCCCACCTGGTGCCGATGAAACTCAGACCCACCGGCAGCCCCTGCACAAAGCCCATCGGCACGGTCAGATGCGGATAGCCCGCCACCGCCGCCAACTGGCTGGCCGAGCCCAGATAGTGGTCGCCATTGACCGCATCGATCGACCAGGCCGGGCCGTTGGTCGGCGCGATAAGGGCGACGACAGTGTTCTCGCGCAGCAGCCGGTCGATCCCATCCGGCCCCGCCAGCCGCAGCGAGGTCGCGCGCGCCGCGATATAGTCCGGATCATCCAGGCCCTTCGTCGCCTGGGCGGCGATGAAGGTCTCCTGCCCGAACAGGCCCATCTCGCGCGGCGTGGCGTTGTTGAAGGCGATCACGTCGGCCAGCGTCCGCGTCGGCACCTGAACCGGATCCGTCGAGGCCAGATAGGCGTTCAGATCGGCCTTCAGCTCGGTCAGCAGGACGGCGAACTCGGCCGTTCCGATCGCGCCCGAATCCGGCCCCTCGGCGATCTCGACCAGTTCGGCCCCGGCCTCGCGCAGGGCCTGCAGCGTCTGCTCGAACACACTGTCGGTGCCTGCCGAATAGCCGGCCATGAACCGCGCCACCCCGATGCGCGTCCCCCGCAGCGAGCCCGCGTCGAGAGCCGCCCGGAAGTCCGTCTTGCGCGCATCTGCCTCCACCGTCGCCGGATCGGCCGGATCGCTCCCGGCAATGACCGACAGCACGATGGCCGCGTCCTCGACCGTGCGCGTCATCGGCCCGGCGGTGTCCTGCGAATGGCTGATCGGCACGATATGGGTGCGGCTGACCAGACCGACCGTGGGCTTGAAGCCGACGATGCCATTGACCGCCGCCGGGCAGGTGATCGACCCGTCCGTCTCGGTGCCGATCGCCGCAGGGGCCAGCCCGGCTGCCACGGCCGCACCCGAGCCGGAGGACGAACCGCAGGTGTTGCGATCCAGCGCATGCGGATTGCGCGTCTGCCCCCCCACCGCGCTCCAGCCCGAGACCGAGGCGCTGGAGCGGATGTTGGCCCACTCCGACAGATTGGTCTTGCCCAGTATCACCGCGCCCGCCTCGCGCAGCCGCGCCACCAGCGGCGCATCCCGTCCGGGCGCATTGTTCAGCAGCGCCAGCGACCCGGCGGTCGTCGGCATATCGAGGGTCTCGACATTGTCCTTCAGCAGGATCGGCACGCCGGAAAGGGGGCCAGGGCGCAGGGCCTCGTCGTCGGGGTCGCCTGCCTCCCGGACCGCGATCACGGCGTTCACCGGTTGATCACTGTAGAAGCCGGTCGAGCGGATCAGCAGAAACGATGCCCGCAGAGCCTCCGGGGCCAGGGCCGGGTCCGCCACCAGCGCCGCCACCGTGGGCGGCTCATAGCGCGGCGTCTCCTCATCCAGTGCCCAGGTGCCGTCGCCATTCGGTGTGGCGCAGCCCGCCAGTGCCAACGCTGCGCCACACAGCAGCGGCACCAGTGCCCTCAGCCGGAGGCTCCCCGCCTGACCGGTCATTACCGCGTCTCCCCGGCGACACGGTCCTGCTCGCCGGGAGCCCTGCGCGCCATCGTCTTCTGCTCAAACGCATAGCCCAGCGACAGCACCGTGGCGTCGTGCCATGCCCCGGCCATGAAGCTGAGCCCAACGGGCATGCCCCGGTCCATCCCCATCGGCACCGTCAGGTGCGGGTAGCCCGCCACGGCCGCCAGGGTGCTGGCAGAGCCCTGGCCGCGATCGTCGTCAGCCGGATCATTGGTCCAGGCCCGCGAGGTCGTGGGCGCGATCAGGGCGACCACGGTGTTGTCCGCCATCATCCGGTCGATCCCCTCCACGCCCGACAGCCTCAGCGAGGTCTCCCGGGCTGTCACATAGGCTGGATCCTCCAGCCCCCCGGTGGCCTCGGACCGTTCGAACAGTTCCTGACCGAACAACACCGTTTCGCGCGGCTCGGCGGCATTGAAGGCAATCAGGTCGGCCAGGGTCCGCGTCGGCACCTGAACCGGGTCGGTCGAGGCCAGATAGGCGTTCAGGTCGTGCTTCAGCTCGGTCAGCAGCACCGTCAGCTGCGCCTCGCCGATAATCCGCATGTCCGGCCCGTCGGTGATCTCGACCAGCTCGGCCCCCGCATCGCGAAGGACCTGCAGTGACTGTTCGAACACGGCCTGGGTCTCGGCAGAGAAATTGCCCACCAGGAAACGCATCACCCCGATCCGGGTGCCGTCCAGAGATCCCGCGTCCAGCGCTGCGCGATAGTCGACCTTCCTGGCATCCGCCTCGGCCGTCGCGACATCCATCGGGTCCGATCCGGCGATGGCGGTCAGCACGATGGCGGCCTCCTCGACCGTGGTCGTGATCGGGCCGGCGGTGTCCTGGGAATGGCTGATCGGCACGATATGGGTCCGGCTGACCAGACCCACGGTCGGTTTGAACCCGACCACGCCATTGACCGAGGCCGGGCAGACGATCGAGCCGTTCGTTTCGGTGCCGATCGCGGCCGGCACGATCCCCGCTGCCACCGCCGCCGCACTGCCGGCGGACGATCCGCACGGCGTCCGCAACGGGTCGAACAGGTTCAGCGTCTGCCCCCCCACGGCGCTCCAGCCGCTGATGGAGTTGGTCGAACGGATGTTGGCCCATTCCGACAGATTGGCCTTGCCGACGATCACAGCGCCCGCCTCGCGCAGCCGCGCGGCCACCGGCGCATCCCGGCCGGAGGCGTTGTTGGCCAGCGCCAGCGAGCCTGCCGTGGTCGGCATGTCGCGCGTCTCGATATTGTCCTTCAGCAGGATCGGCAGGCCCACGATGCCGTTGGCCGGCGTCCATCCGGTCACGACCTCGGCACCCGACCACGCAATCACCGCGTTGACGGGGTCGGCCCGCTCGACCGCCTGGGCGACAGCACCACCGGCCAGAAGGGCCGACAGCGCCCCCGCGATCAGTCCTGTGCGGAGGGTGCCCTTGAACCGACCGTGCGGTCCAGGAAGTCGAGATAGGTGCGCCATTGCTGCAGCTGCCTTTCATTGCCACGCACCCCGTGGCGCTGGCCGGGATAGAGCATCATCTCGAACGGGACGCTGCGGCTCTGCAGCGCGTCGATGACGCGGGTGGCGTTCTCGAAGATCACATTGTCGTCGGCCATGCCGTGCAGCAGCAACAGGCGGCCGGTCAGATCGTCCAGCTGATCGACGACGTCGGAGATCGCATAGCCCTGCGGATTCGCCTCGGGCGTCGACATGTACCGCTCGGTATAATGGGTGTCATACAGGCTCCAGTCCGTGACCGGGGCTCCGGAAATGGCCGAGGCCAGACCCATCGCCGGCTCGGTCAGCATGTGCAGGGTCATGAAGCCGCCGTAGCTCCAGCCCATCGCCGCAATGCGATCGTCGTCCACATAGGGCAGCGATCTCAGATAGTTGGCCGCCAAAACCTGATCCGCGATCTCAGGCTGACTCATCTTCAGGTACAGCGCCTGTTTGAACGCCGCCGACCGGTCGCCCTCGCCGCGATTGTCCAGCCGGAACACGATATAGCCCGCCTCGGTCAGCAGTTGGCTGGTCGCCGGTTGCCAGCTCTTGCGGACCCCGCCACCCACGCCTGGCCCACCGTAAACCTGCATGACCACCGGGTAGGTCTTTGTTGGATCGAAGCCCGGAGGGGTCGTCATCTGCCAGACCAGGGTCTCGCCGTCGCTCTCCAGCGTCCCGAAGCTCGGCGTCTGGCGGCGTGAAACATAGGGATACATCGGATGGTCGGCGTCCAGCCGGTTCTCCTCGATCCACCGCACAAAGGTCCCGTCGGCGCGGTACAGGGCCGACTGCATCGGCGTGTTCAGATCGGTATAGTTGCCGACATAGGCCGTGCCGGTCCGGTTCATCGACGCACCCCACCAGCCGCCCGCCGGCGTCACCGCTGTCGGCGTCACAGTCCGGCGCAGGCTCGCGCGGAACATCTGCTGCTCGATGGGCAGTTCCTCGCCGTCCCGCATCGAGGCGGTGAAGAAAACCTCGCCGGTCTGCTGGTTCACGCCGGTCAGGCCCTTCACGGGCCAATCTCCCCGGGTGATGTCGCGGATGCGGCGACCGTCGCGGCTGAACAGAGAAAGGTGCCGCCAGCCGGTCTCCTCCGACGACCAGATGAAATCGCCGTTGTCCAGAGCCCGGAAGTCGTTGGTCAGCCCTACCCACGCTTCGGACGTCTGCGTCAGGATCACCCGCGAGGCACCGGTGTCCGGATCGACGCTCAGCAGGTCCAGCGTCTTCTGGTCACGCGACTGGCGCTGGACGTAGAGGGTGCGGCCATCGACCGACCAGTCGACGCGGGCCAGATAGATGTCCGCGTTTTCGCCCAGATCGACTTGGGTCTGACGTCCGGACTGACGGTCATGGACGAACAGTTCGACCACCGCATTGGGCCGGCCGGCGCGTGGATAGCGCTGCTCGATGACACTCGCCCCGCCGCCGGTGATGTCCAGCCGCGGGATGATGTCGACCGTTGATTCGTCGGTCCGTTGCAGGGCGATGTAGCGTTCGTCCGGGCTCCACCAGTAGCCGGTGTCGCGGTTCATCTCCTCCTGGGCGATGAACTCGGCCGTGGCCCAGGTAATCAGGCCCTCGCCATCCGTTGTGACGGCCGTCTCGCGGTCGCCGTTCAGGTCCAGAACGACCAGATCCTGATCGCGCACGAAGGAGACGAAATTGCCCCTCGGCGACACCTTCGCATCGATCTCATCAGCGGCAGTCTCGGTCAGACGACGGATATTGCCCCCCTCGCGGCTGGCCAGAAAGATGTCGCCTTCCAGCGGTGCCAGGATGTAGCGCCCCTGCTGGTCCCACGAATATTCGACCACGCCGCGCTGACTGATTCGCATCCGCTCGCGCCGCGCCTTCTCCGCCTCGGACAGTTCGCCGGCATCCGGGACCAGCGCCCGGGCGTCGATCAGCTTGAACGGCTCGCCCGCCCCCGTCGGCGCGGCCCACAGGTCCAGCACCGAGACGTCGTCCTCGCGCGCCCGCAGGAAGGCCACCAGTTCCCCGTCGGGCGACAGGCTGACACCCTGGGCCACCGGGCCGTTCAGGCTGGGATTGGCGAACACCCGTTCCGGCGTCAGGACGGCGGGATCAGGGGACTGGGCCCAGGCCGATCCGGCGGTGAGGGCGAGGGCGGAGACAAGAAGGACTGTGCGCATGGGAGCGGACGCTAGAGAATGATTTGGATGGCGTCACTCCCCTTCCCGCCAACGGCGGGTCCAGGTGGACAACAGCGACACCCGCGACCTTTCCCGACAGCCCATCCGGCCCTAAGACAGCCTTCGATGACCGACGCCGCCCTGTCCCCGCCGCCGCCCAGACCCTCCGCCTTTCACGAGCTGGAGGTCCTGTCCGTCCAGCACTGGACGCCCCAGCTGTTCAGCTTCCGCATCGCGCGGCCGGACGATTTCCGTTTCCGCTCGGGCGAGTTCGTCATGATCGGCCTGCCCGGCGATGACGGCGGCAAGCCGATCCTGCGCGCCTATTCCATCGCCAGCCCCTGCTGGGACGAAGAGCTGGAGTTCCTGTCGATCGCCGTGCCCGACGGGCCCCTGACCTCGCGGCTGGTGAACATCACGCCCGGCGATACAGTGCTGATGGGCAGGAAGCCGACCGGGACTCTGGTCCTGGACGCCCTGACCGGCGGACAGACCCTGTGGCTGATCGGTACGGGCACGGGCCTCGCCCCCTGGCTCAGCGTCGCCCGCGATCCCGATACCTACAGCCGCTTCGGCCGCGTCATCGTCTGCCACACGGTGCGCAACGTCGCCGACCTCGCCTATGGCGACTTCCTCACCACCGGGATCCACCAGGATCCCCTGATCGGCGAGGAGGCCGCGGCCCGGTTGACCTACTATCCGACCGTAACGCGCGAGGCGTTCACGACCCCCGGTCGCATCACCGACCGGATCAGGTCCGGCGCGATCTTCGCCGACCTCGGCCTGCCCCCGGGTTTTGCGCCCGACTGCGACCGCATCATGCTGTGCGGCTCCATGGCCATGATCAAGGAAACCGCCGAACTGCTCGAGACGTTTGGTCTGAAGGAGGGCTCCAACGCCGAGCCCGGCGACTATGTCCTGGAGCGCGCCTTTGTCGGCTGAGACCCTGCACAAGCCTGCGATTGTCGCTGTCGATGCCCGTGTCGATCCGGCCGCCTGTCAGTCCATGACCGAGGTCCGCCAAGGCGTCGACGCGCTGGACCGCGCCCTGGTCGCGCTTCTGGCCGAGCGCCAGCGCTATATGGACGCCGCCGCCCGCATCAAGCCCGACCGCGACGCCGTCCACGACGACGCCCGCATCGAGGATGTGGTCTCAAAGGTGCTGGCCTCCGCCGACGCCCACCACCTGTCGCGCGACATCGCCGAACCGGTCTGGCGGCTTCTGATCGACCGCTGCATCGCCCACGAGTTTGGCGTCTACGACCGCACGCGCAGCTAACCCTTCAGCGACCTCAGCATCAGCTCGTGCCGCCAGGCCGCCACGTCGGCCAGCGCGGCGTCCAGCGCATCCCTGACCTGATCCAGCTTCACCGGGGCCACCGCCCTGTCCGCGCCTTCGGCCTGCTGGCAGACGGCGGCCAGTGTCCCGGCCCCGATCCCCGCCGCAGCCCCGCGGATCGTGTGCACCGCGTCGCGCCAGCCTTCCTGCCGCACATCCAGCATGGGCGACCACATCCCCGCCTGCTGGACGAACAGACCCAGCACCTCCTCGGCCACGCCGTCGTCGCAGCCGGTCGTGCGGTCCAGCACCGAGAAGTCGACCGCACCGGTCAGGTCGCGGCGCGACATCAGGCGGCCTGTTCGGGATGTTTGGCCAGCCGCGCGTTCTTCGCCGACCACAGGAGGTAGATCACCAGGCCGCCCAGGTTCCAGTAGAGGAAATACAGCTGGGTCCGGGCCTGCAGGCTGAAGAAGAAGACCACGCAGCCGACGATGGTGATCGCCCCGACCAGCCACCACAGCGGGGCCCGGAACTTGCGCTCCCGCCCCGGGTCCCTGAGCCGCAGCACGATCAGGCAGACCCCCACCGCCGCAAACGCCGCCAACGTCCCGGCATTGGCCAGCGAGGCCAGTTCATCCAGCCGCATCACACCCGCCAGCGCCGCCACCACCACGGCGGTGAACACCGTCACCACCGCCGGCACACCCCGGCTCGAGATCTTCGCCAGTCGGTTCGGCAGCAGCCCGTCGCGCGCCATGCCCAGAAAGATCCGGCTCTGGCCGAACAGGAAGGCCAGCAGCACGGTCGGCAGGGCGATCACCGCCGAGGCCGCGATCCATTGCGCCGCCGTCCCCTGCCCCATCTCGCGCAGGATCAGGGCCAGGGGCTCCGGGCTGGCCGCAAAGCTGGCCACCGGCCGCGCCCCGATCGCGGCGGCCGCCACCACAAGATACAGCACGGTGCAGATCAGCATCGAGCCGACGATGCCGATGGCCAGGTCGCGCTCGGGTTTCTTGGTCTCCTCGGCCGCCGTCGAAATGGCGTCAAAGCCATAGAAGGCAAAGAAGATGATCGCTGCCGCCGCCATCACTCCGGTCTGGACCACGGGCTGGCCGGTGATCTGCTCGGCGAACGGCAGGGCTGGCGATCCGAAGCCGTTGGGCATGAAGGGCGTGAAGTTGGCCGCATCAAACGCCGGCAGGGCGATGGCCACGAACCCGATCAGGGCCGCCACCTTGATGACCACCAGAATGGCGTTCAGCGTGGCGCTCTCGCGCGTGCCCAGCAGCAGCAGGCCCGTCACCACGGCGATGATGAACACGGCCGGCAGGTTAACGATCCCGCCCGCCACATGCGGTCCCACGGTCAGGGCCGTGGGCAGGTCGATCCCCATCCCGTTCAGGAAGCCGACGGCATAGCCCGACCACCCCACGGCCACGGCCGAGACCACCAGTGAATACTCCAGGATCAGGCTCCACCCGACGATCCAGGCGAGCCCCTCGCCCAGCACCGCATAGGAATAGGCATAGGCGCTGCCGGCCTGCGGCATCATGGTCGACAGTTCGGCATAGGCCAGGGCGGCGCAGGCGCACACCAGTCCGGCCAGGGCGAAACTGATCATCACTGCGGGCCCGGCCAGTCCCGCCCCGACCCCGATCAGGGTCAGGATACCGGTGCCGACGATGGCCCCCACGCCCAGCGCCAGCAGGTGCGGCCAACCCAGAGTCGCCTTCAGACGCGGTCCGTCCGACGCCTGATGCATCGCGTCAATCGACTTGCGTCGGCTCCAGAAGGCCATATGTCGCTCCCCCACGCCTCCCGGAGGCGAATCCGGAGCGGATGCTAGACTGGTCTGCGGACATGCGGAACCGCCCACCGATGGTCCTTGCATCCCCCGGCCCATCTGCCTATCTCCGCCGTCATCGCCCTGACCGTCCCACGACAGCACAGGGGAAAGCGGCACGGCGCTTGCAGGACTTGCCGCGACGATTGGTTCGGGTGATTAGCTCAGTTGGTAGAGCAGCTGACTCTTAATCAGCGGGTCGTAGGTTCGAACCCTACATCACCCACCATCGTCCCGCTCTGAAATCAACAACTTACACCCACAAAAGGCCTTTATGCCGTTCCAGCTTGACCGCTGGGCACGGTATCTGGAACGGCGTTTTCGGCCTGCATATCTGCCTTCAACAGGCCGTGACTTTTTCGCGAGCCGAATTCTCATACTTTGGAAAGTGAGACGGCATCGGCGGGTCGGATGTCAGCCTCTCCGCCCGTTGGAGCAAGACTCAGGGGCGGGTCGACGGAGCAGGAATCTGGAAATGGCTTCGCCCAAGACGCGCGTTCAAGGCATAGCCGGTCCAGATGATCTCGTTCTGTTTGACCCCGTCGTAAAACAGACGGACCCGACCGGACTGGGTAAAGGACACGCCGGGATTGCGGTAGAACTCCGAGTACCGTCGCTCATGCCAGCCGCGCGGTGTTTCGAACGCCAGCCACACGATGGCATAGTGCCCGGCGGCGATCCCGAACAAGGTCTTGCCGCCCTGGGGATCGTTGACACGAATGACATGCATCGGCCGCCCGTCCGCCATGTCGTCCGGGAGGCGTTCGAGGATGAAACCCTCTCCCAAGGCGAAGCGAATGATGCCGAAACCGAAATTCTCCGACCATTCGCGCGAGGCTTCTGCACCCGGCACGGCACCGTTCTGATTGTAGGTCGTCTCGCCGTCGTAGGCAGCCTGAAAATAGATCGAGCCGTCACCGTGTTTCGCGTCGATGCGGACCCAGCCGTTGGCCGCATGCGCGTCATCGCTCTGGGCCGGATAGACGCGCCACATGCGGTAGTCCGGGACCTCGATCCGGCTGGCTTCGGTCCCTTGCGGCCAGAAGAGGCCCCGACCGGTCAGGGTCAGCGTGCGCGGACGCATCCAGCCCTCGCCGCCTGCCGCTGAATGGGCGCGCCGAACGATCTCGGCCGCAGTCAGGGGGTCCTCCCGCGCGACGATGGATGCCGCAGAAGCAGGAGCAGCGGCAAGGCCCGGGGCGACCGCCAGCCCGGTCAGCAGAACGCGGCGGTCGATCATCAGAACGCGCTCTGTCCTGTGATCGCCCGGCCCAGGATCAGGGCGTGGACGTCGTGGGCGCCTTCATAGGTGTTGACGGTCTCAAGGTTCATGGCGTGGCGCATGACGTGCATCTTGCCGGTGATGCCGGCCCCGCCGTGCATGTCGCGGGCCTCGCGGGCGATGGCCAGGGCCTTGCCGCAGTTGTTGCGCTTCATCATCGAGATGGCCTCGGGCACGAAGGCCCCGGTGTCCAGCAGCCGGCCCAGCGCCAGCGCGCCTTCGAAGCCCAGGGCG